>NZ_WIQK01000001.1:1614001-1951001 GCF_015732155.1 Pectinatus sottacetonis | reverse complement strand
AAATCCTGAAGAAAAAAAGAACATGGAAGATAATATGTCCCATCTGGGGAAAAATATGCTGTGGCGTTGTGTTGTGGAACATTATAGTCAGTTATTTTCTCTTGTATGCCATAAAGATAAGGACAAAGAACAAATTTTTAATAAATATATTAAACGTCTGACTGATGATACCGGCATATTTCAGCATGCTGTCAATGCTGTTCCAGATCCTTCTGAAGGATATACCAGCGATGATAATGCAAGAGGACTAATAATGGCAGGTATGTTATTTGCTGCTACTAAAAATCCCCAGTATCTTGAATTGGCTGTCATATATTTAAGATTTTTATTATATGCACAAAATAAACAAAATGAAGGATGGTTTCGTAACTTTATGGATTATGACCATCATTTTGCTGAAGCTAAGGGATCAGAAGATTGTTTTGGTCGGTGTATATGGTCTCTGGGCTTTGCAGTTTCTCTGGAATGTTTCCCTGATGATATCCGTTTAACCGCTGATAAAATGCTTCAACACAGCATTAAATGTTATTCTCATCTGAATTTTTTACGTGCCTGTGCCTATTCGTTACTTGGCCTTACCCTATGGAATAACCACAAAATGTCGGATATAATACTACACTTGGCAGAAAAAATTTACACAGCTTACCAAAATCATGCTGAAAAAAACTGGCAGTGGTTCGAAAACGAACTCACCTACTGTAACGCAGTCCTGCCACATGCATTATTACAGGCATATACTTTCAGCAAAAAAACCGCCTATAAACAAGCTGGTGTTGACAGCTTAAATTTTCTGCTGAAAAAAACTTTTAGCAAGGGTATATTTATGCCTATAGGCTGTAAAGGCTGGATGAAAAAAAATGAGCCAGCAGCTGTATTTGACCAACAGCCAGTGGAAGCATGTGCAACAATCCTTGCCTGTATAACAGCCTATAAATTAACTAATGATCATATATATGCTGATTATGCAGCAAGCTGTTTTAACTGGTACACGGGGAAAAACACCCTTGGCCTGTCCCTTATAGACACTGATACAGGCGGCTGTATGGATGGTCTGATGGCAACAGGACTAAATAAGAATGAGGGTTCTGAAAGTCTTATTTCCTATGTTGTAGCCTATGCTGCATTGCAAAAAATAAAATAAATAAAAAGCACTTTTAAATATAACTATTACCAAAATATTTCAGTGATAGCTGTATTTAAAAGTGCTTTATTTATTCAAAAATCTCTACTGTCATCTGACTGGATATAATATTTGTTCCAATTTTTCTCTGTAATGCCAGAAACTTAACATTGTCAATCAATACTTGGCAGAATGGTATTGATCTAACTAAAAATGATTCAATTCTATATCCAGCAAAAAAGCCTCTCATCTCTGAGAAGCTTTATTTTCTATGGTGCGATTGGCGAGAGTCGAACTCGCTACCTGCCGCTTAGGAGGCGGCCGCTCTATCCATGTGAGCTACAACCGCATAATGTAACTTATATATTATAACAAATTTTTGCTTTTATGACAAATTAATTCTACCTTACCTAAATATATAACTCTTTCGCATTATACTAGTTAATATAAATTACAAAAATTATTTCTTTGTTTTCCATTATCCCAAAATTATGTAAAATATTATTATTTATAAAAAAATAATGATTTTAATTAGCACAACGAGAATATATTCTTTTATTCTTTATTATTAGCTACATTTTTCATAGCTAATTTTGCCGCACACCCCACAATCTTTCTCATAATGAAAGAGAATAATCCTTAAGTACAATAAAATACAATTTAGCTATGCAGAACAAAAGCATTAATTCAGTCTATTTTTCTATAATGACCTCTGCTTAAAAATTCAATATAACCTCGATCTCGCAGCACTTGCAATTGTTGACGTATTTTATCGCGGATATGTTGATTTCCCAAATGCCTGGCATGTAATTCATCTTCAAAATTGTATATATCTGACAAAGTAAATTCATTTGTCTTGATCTTATCAACACAACGAAGTACATCCATAAGCCAGCCACGCTTCGCAATATTTTTTTCTTCAAGAAAATTTGCCCGCTGCAATTTGTTAATAACCAATTGGTAATCAATTTCTTTTCCATGGCGAATAAGATATATACAACCATTACTTGGTATTTCAGTAAGCAATATATTACATCCTACCCAGCCAGCACGTCTAGCCATCGGTCCCAATGGTTTTCTCTTCTCAATAATATCCACTGTAAAAAAATACTTTGGTATTACAAAGAAATTGTCAATACAATAATTAACATGATTATATTCCATACCAAATAAATCTGGATTATTGTTGCTTGTAATACGAGTAATCATCGTGTCATAAGCACCATCAACAATTTTTTTCCTAAATAATCCCGCATGACTTTTTAATTCATATTCACTTTTACAATGAGGACAATAAAAATCAGCAACAGGCTTATTATTCTCGTATTTTTCAATTTTTTTGTTGCCACAGCGTATGCAATATATATTATCGTGCGTCCATTTCTCAGTTATTACCCGTGCTTTTTGAGTATTGCTCTTATATTTTTTAGCTAATGTAGTATCCATGTAAAGATTCAAAATTAGTACCTAACCTTATAATAACATTTTATACATATTTATATATTATCTGCTTATACTAAAATCCCTGCACACAAAATAAATATTCCCTGATTTTTCAGTATAAGCATAAGTGATCAACTAAATAGTGTATATAAAAAATACCATTTTAATATAGTCCTCAAATACCGCAATACAAAAATACAAAAAAAAATAGCAACTTAATCATGTACATAATTAGTAATATACTAAAATATTATTAAAACATAAATTATCTATATTGATTTTTATATTATGTCATGCTATACTTAATTTTATATTATATAATTTCATGTTATATGTAGTTAAATATAATGTAATATATATTATCATGAATAATTTCATATGACTGAAACAGGTGTCCGCAAGGACTTAATAGGGAATCCGGTATAAAACCGGAGCGGTCCCGCCGCTGTAAGGATGAGCAAATCGCAAAACACCATTGGGAATTAATCCTGAGAAGGTGCGATAAGTAATGAATCCGAGCCAGAAGAACTGCCTGTTTGACAATCACCGTTAGCATTTTTATAATGCTTGTACCTACGAGCGATAGGGAGGAGATTTCGCATTGGTAGTGTTTTTGTGCTGCCATAAACGAAATATGCTGTTACAAACCTCATCCGTTCATGGATGGGGCCTTTTTATTCTTTAAATTAATTATTTGATTAATATACATAATATTTTCAATATCCATATAAAACTATAAACATATACAATATTATCACCCTATCGCAAAATGTATATAAAATATCTGTTTAATTTTCATAAATTATAATTTTATGAATATATATTTTAATATGAAAATTCACTTATTAAAATAATTTTACAGAATTTTTTATATATAAACTATTGTAAAGGATGAAATATTGATGCATTGGAAAGCAAAAAAAAGGACTTATGTCAAAAAAATGGCAGCATGCGCTTTATCGCTAGGCATTATGGTACCATCAACTGCATGGGCTAATAAGACACCAGCTAAAGCAAAAATTATTACTCAGTCCAATGATGACACTGCCGCTTATGACCTAGGCAGACAAACTGTAGAAGCTAGTCGTCCCGATTGGGAAACCAAGCTTTCTCCAGGAACAGTTACAATTATCCGGCCTGATGATTACAAGGGCGAACAAAAAGAACTTCCCGATTTTCTCAAAATGGTACCAGGCGTACATGTACGTGAAGTAAACGGCAAAGGGCAGTATACAACAGTCACAGTACGTGGTTCAACAGCAGCACAGGTAGGTATATTCGTAGACGGAGTATTATGTAATCTTGGTGGTGACGCTGCGGTCGATATATCTACAATTCCCATTAAAAATGTTGAACGTATCGAAATTTATCGCGGCTATATTCCCAGTCGTTTTGGTGGCACATATATGGGGGGAGTTATTAACATTGTAACCAAAAAACCAACCACAGAACATACAAGCATTGAAATTGGCAAATCAGAATACGGTGGAAAGCAACTTTCATGGGAAATGAGTGCACCAGTCAGTAAGGGCAGTCTTATGCTTGGTATTAATTATGAATCAAACAAGGGAGACTTTCCCTATAATAATTATGCAGCTCCCCGTGAATTAGCCGAATCACTGGATTGGTATGAATTTTACAAAGACTGGGACGCAAAAGAGCCCGCTGACTGGAAAAAGAAATGGTTAGCTTATTATAAATCATGTGTGCAGGCAGAATCAGATACTCATCGCTGGCGCAAATACAATGACCGCAAAAACACAAGCATATTAACAAAATGGCAAAATGATCATTGGATGGTCAAAGCTTCTTATAATAAATTGGATCGTCATCTGCCAGATAGTTTATGGGGTGACAGTATTCTTGATGCTGTAATAAACAATCAGGTAGATTTACGGGATATATATTATGTTGATGGACGCAGACAAAAGCTGGAAGATGAAGAACTTTTATTACAACATAGGAATACCAATAAAAAGCTGGAATGGGGATGGATGATAGACTATCTTCATCAAAACAAGGAATATAAGGCAGAACATATCCTGGTAGGTGATGATGATGTTCATTTAAATAACCTGCCTTTACGCAAATGGAGTAAATATCGTTCAAACAAATATAATGGACAAATCGATGGTACATACAAAATTAATAACCGACAAATGCTGGATTTTCAGATGAATTATTCGCATGAACGCATGAATATTTATGGTTCTAACATGGATAAAGTCCTGGGAGATTCAGATATAGCCAATATTCTTGGACAAATGCGCAACCGGTACGACCAAAACATATTAAATTTCCAGGTTCAGGATACGATAGTTCTCGATAAAAATAATACCTGGTTCATCACACCAAGCTGGCGTTATAACCAATCTAAAATAACAGGCTATAGTGACGGGAAACGCTTTAAAGTTGGACAGGAACATCGTTACCACTGGCTCCATCCTAAAGATGAACAAACTGACGGACGGGGGACATGGCAGATAGCATTGAAAAAAATTTTTAACAATCATTTTACCATGCGAATGACTGGCGGAACCTATTATCGCTTACTCAACATGTATGAAATTGCCGGTGACGGAGCTGGCATTTTACCATCAACATTTAATGGTCGAAATTCTGTCTTTCCACAACCAGAGCAGGGAAAGCAATTTGACATGAGTGCCATCTGGAAAGGTAAAGCTTTAGGTGCTGACAGTAATGCAACTATAACTTATTTTTGGCGTAGTGCTGATCGCATGTTACAACTAGTACGAGCCGGCCTGGATTATTCATCATATTTTAACGATAACCGGGGTACAATTCACGGTTTTGAACTGCAAAACAGATTCAAATGGCATAAATTTGCCCTTGATTTACGCGGTACTTACACCAAAGTCGATCCTGAACGAAAAAACACATCAGTAGGATATGGTTATTCATCTATCTGGCCTACCTACCAGCCTGAATGGGAAGGAAATATGCGCCTTACCTGCACACCAACAAATCAGTTTGCTGTTTTTGGTGAAATGCATTACACCGGAAAATATTATACATATTACGGAAAAGACTATCGTGGTGGTGAATATGCTGAACTTTCTGGTAAACCAGCAAATTTACTGATAGTCGTAAACAGCGGCATCAAATGGAAACCACATAAAAACATGCTGCTAACCTTTGGCTGCAATGATATATTAGATCAGGGCCCTAAGCAAAAAATCCGCAGTAATATAGCTTATACAGTACCGGGATATGTAAATGATGAGTTTCCACTCCAGGGACGCACCTATTATGCAACACTGAAGTATGAATTTTAAGGAGGAATATTATGCTAAGATTAAGGAAGAAAACGAATTATCATCATGTCCATAGTATCATAACATGTATTTTAAGCAGCTGCCTGCTTAGCGGTACAGCTATGGCTGCCAATCTTGTTGCCGCAGTACCATCAGATTATTCCAATAGTGAAATGGGTACTATTACCGGATCACGTGTAACAACAAAAGTAGATAATAAAATTATTACAGGGCTGCAAAAGGATTTAAATGGTGATCCCGCTATTTATAATTATAATCTTTTTGGGGAAAACTACATTTTTCAACGCCAATATACATACAGCACAACAGATCTAAAACCTTGTAATGCAATTAATTCAAATTACCTGGATAAAATAATGCAGTCTGGAAAAATTACTAGTGTTCCCAATACACATGCTGTTACTGCAACAGTAAAAAACAATACCGGATATATTTATGCCACAGGATATGATCAAGGAAATATTGGTGTTATTGCATCAGCAGATACAAAATTAGTTGAAAACACAAATAAAACGGTAAATTTGAAAAATGATATTACAAAGTACATCGGAAAAATTGATGGAGATAAACCATCAGTACATGGCGAAGGAATATCAATTTATGGTAACGATTTATATGTACTGGCAACCAGTAATAAACACGGTACCTATACAGACTACAATGATGCCTACGTTTTACAATATCATGTCAATGATGATGGATCTTTAGCTTATAACAGCTACACCCGTATGGGGAAAAATGCAGATCAATCACGTATGAACTTTTACAATAACCATCTTATTGTTTCCTTTATTGGTGGTTACCAAAACTATGGCTCTGGTAATAAAGAAACCGGCATCTATGCAGCACGTATTTCAGATGACCCCAAACAGCGGCTGTCTTTAAAAAATTGCACTAAGATCAATATCCCTGATAACGTAAAAGAAACATCGGCAGATTTTCGCGATTTAAAAATTCTTCCAAACGGAACAGCTTATGTAATGGCTTATAATTTAGCACAAAGTGCCAGCACTATTAATAACGGTCATGTATATCAGACAACCGTTTCCAACCTTCTTGCCGAACATCCCCAGGCATGGAAAGAAATTACCAGTACAGATCAAGGCGAATGGAAAGGCTGGTTTGGCAAACTAAACGCAGAATATTATACAAAACGCCTATGGTTGGAAACAGGTAATACACTCAATGTTTATACAGATGGCGCAGCTGTTCCCACAGCGTCATGGGATGCAAAAGACTTTTCAACCAATCCACAATATTATCAATTTAACAGTATTGCTGCATTGACGCCTGATACTGTCTGGGGTGATAAAGCTGCCTTGGCAGTTTCAGCTCCAGAGGGACTTACATCCTCATCAATCATGACTACGCTGACGGCTAACAATAATGCCTTGTGGAAACAGGGTGATATTACGACCCCGCTAACAGCATCAACCAACTATGATACAGATAAAGTTATCAGCCTTGATGATAATGAAGCATTAGGTGATCTCACTACAAATGTGCATGCAGCAGTCTATGCAGGCTCCAATTCAGACATTACAATTGGTTCTCTAAAACACAATTTACAATTACAAGTGAAAGATTATATTGGCAGCCCTTCCGGTATTTATGCCGGAAACGGCAAAAATATAACAATTAATGCTGGAAAATTAAATATCATTACTCAAGGCTATGCCAATGGTAACACCCTTACAAATGCCATCTGGAATGACGCCGGCAAAGATACTACCAGCAAAATCACCATTAATGCCCCTGTCAATATTACAATGACAGGAGGATATGGTGGCAATGGCATTGCCATACAAAAAACAGACCGCTTTGGTGAGTCAAGTACAGAAGCATTACAACCATCTAGTATTACTATCAATGGCAATACCACTATAAACGGATTGACCAATAATGAATGGGGCATCCCACTCAATCCGGAAAATGTTTATTCACGTTTTAATAACGCTGGTATATTAACTGCAGTTAATAAAAGTCAGATAACAATTAACGGCAGTGTCGACTTTTCAATTTATGGCAATGGCATCGCAGCAAACGCAGCAAACAGCAAAATCACCGTTGGCGGCGGTAAAATTGTCGTTCCCCAAAATATGAATTACGGTTACTATGCTTTAGCCTCATATCTAGGTGATATAAACATGAATACAGGAATAGATGGTCAGACACCAGGTACACATCAAGTTCAGCTAACAGGTGATCTTTTTGCGTTAAAAACCGGTACGATCAATCTTGCCCTTACCACCAGTGATTCCTATCTCAAAGGTATCATAGACAATGGCGGAACAGCAAACCTTTATCTGCAAAACGGTGCTATATGGACAAATCAAAAAAATAACAGACGTTATAAAGAAGATAATGAAGATATTGGGGCAGGCCAAGTCAGCCATATCAGTTACTTTACAGGTGGTAAAGATGAAGCATCGCGCGGTATTATTTATCAAAATGATCCCAATGCTATCACATTAGATAAATACAGTGGACATGCCGTCGTTATCTATAAACAAAATGACACTACCATTAATGGTGGCGGAATTACTATTGCAACTGCTAATAAAACAGCAGGCCAAAATGCCATGCTTACCCTGCGTACAGGAAACAATGGCAGTAATGAAAATACCACATTGAATAATCTTGCTAATAAATTAACTTATAAAGGCTACAATGCGGAAAAAGCTTTGGATGGACGCTTAGAAATCGGTGAAGGAATTACCTCCTCTTCAGCTGCCAAAACAATTTCTTTTGCTGCCACAGATAATGGTCGGGGAAGTTACAATTTCTCAGAGCAACCGGAACCCGCCGAACAAAACCAGACCGAATTCACGAAACAAATATCAATTTATAACGTAGATGAGTATAAAACAGCTAATGTAGAAAAAACACCAGGAGTATATACTTTTACTAAAGACTCCACATTGAATTTCCAAGGATATGACGGTGCCGGAGCTATTAGAGATGGATATTCCAATCCCCTTAAAATCGATGCTACAGGGCATATATTGACAATTAATGTTAATAATAAAAACAATATGTTTATTGATGCCCTTAACGGATCATCATCGAAAAATATTGATATCTCAGCAAATCAGCTAAACCTCACTGTAAACGGGACTAAAGATATGTCCTTAACTAAAGCTTATGGCATATGGAAACAAGGTGAAAGTACATTATCCATAAACGGCCTGACCAATATAAATACAACAGCAGCAGACAAAAGTTACGGTGTATATGGTACCGGTTACGGCAGTAAAATACAGTTAGCAGGGCTTAAAGTAACCGTAAATAAAGATGCCACAGATGGTGTAAGCATAAAATCTGATGGATACCATAATAGTCAAATTGCCATTAATATCAAAAATGGGGAAATCGGCAATAATAAAGTACAGCTTAACGGAAATTTGTATACGGGAGCCGAGGGCAAATTAGAGCTGGCATTGACAACTAATGATTCCATTCTTAATGGGATAAGTCAAGTAAAATTTGAACCAGCTGAAGATGAATACAGTGATGACCATTTAGGTACTGTTAATTTATATTTACAAAATAATGCCATTTGGCATAATATAAACTACAGCAATACAAAACCTAATGAATTTGAAGGCAGCTGCATAACAAATCTTACTGGTGGCAACAACAGCGAAAATGCAGGAATAATTTTCCAGCAGGATGCAAATGACGTGACAATTGCTAATTACAGTGGCAGTACAAAGTTTCTTTATGCACATGATAACACAGCACCGACCCATTTAAACGGCGGAAATATTAAAATAAATAAAGCCGCAGAAAATAGTTTAGTTACTTTTATAACAGACAACAACGGTGTAACTGAAAAAAATATAAACGCTGTCCTTAATGCACTTGCCAATAAACTTTATTATACAGGGTACATCTCCGGCGATCGCAACCTCAACGGCAAAGCAGAAATTGCTGAGGGCCTGACAGTTTCAGCAAAATCATTGACCATTGGTGATATTTTCTTTGACGAAAAAACTGGTCAAGGTGAATATAAGCCCAGCCCAGTCATACAAAATGATCAAGATAAAACATCATTTACAACACCCATCACAGGTTCAGCGGATAAAGACAAAGAATATAGCGATGCTTATGTGCGTAAAACAGATGGCAGCTATGTATTCACTAAAGACAATACAGCAATCTCAACTGATAAAAATCTAATTGCAGGCGGAGCATGGATGCCTCAGATTAATTCAGCTGTCTCCAATACAGATACTTTGAACAAACTACATATTGATCTCAAAGGACACAACCTTGCAATAAAAACAACAGCAGATACTCATTCCACAGGTATTGCCGCCATTGGGACCGGCAGTGCTGTAGACATAGACCACGCCGGTAAAATCAATATTGATGCCGAAAGCACTAGTGGCGGCAGAACCGCAGGGATCTTCGTTAATAATGGCGGAATTATCAATATCCATAACGGTGATGGAAATCTGACCGACAAAATACTAACTGTACGGGCAAATACAACAGCTAAAGCCAACGGCGCAGTAATAAAATCCATGAACGGTGCCCCCGGACGTTCCAGCATCAACATTGATGGTCTGGTAGATGTATTAGCTGATGGAGCTATGACAGAAAACAAAGGTGCTAATGAAGCAGTAAGTGCAGTAGCATCAGATATACGTATTGGTGGTGGCTCGATTCGTGCTATTAATGGTGCCCAGCAAGCTATCCGCGCCTATGGAGAATTTGTAACCCAAAATGCCGGACGTGTTTATATAAATATGCAGGAAGATAATGAAGGCAATGGCATTGGTGCCGGTAAAAACAAGACCATTATTGAAGGTAACATTGATACAAGCGGCGGTATGGGTACTAAAGGCATTATCAACATTGGACTTTCTACCGCAGATTCTTCATGGACAGGCGACTATGTCCTGAATGGCGGATCACAATGGTATAAACCAGGGGATAACATTGGTACAGTAAATCTCTGGCTGCAAAATGGAGCCACATGGACTGGCTGTACACCAGGAGGAAAACTGTCACTGCTTAATATGCAGAACGGTGCCACATGGAACAACACTGGCGCCACATTAATCAACTCATTGAAAAGCAACAGCACAAATAATATTATTGATATGACAAGTAAGAACTCGGGTAATATTGCTATTGATTCATTCAGCGGTAAAGCTATGGCATATTATACACACGACAACCATTCTCCAGTAATTATTTATGGCGGTAATATAATAATTGATAAAGCTGCCCCTGATAGTAATTTTACTCTGCGTACAAACAATGATGGCCTGAATATTGACTCCCCTCATGCCGGAGATAAAAATCTTGTAAGTGCTACACTTAATGCTCTGGCTAATAAATTATATTACACCGCAGCAGCCAACAACGAAATAAATTTATCCGCCACAGCAGAAATAGCTGAAGGTTTAACCTCATCTATTGCTTTGCGCAAAGCCGATATTACCTTTGATAAAACAAATAAAGGGCAGGGTAGTTTCATTTATACACCTGTTGTTGACCCTCCAAACACATCACCGATTACAGCATCTTTGACATTGACAAAAGACCGTATTATTAACGCATCCGAACCAAATGCCAAAAGCGAAAATTTTGTAAGTGCTTTATATAGTGCTATAAATGCAGATAAACAACATCCCATGATAATAGATATGAATGACAATAACCTCGCATTAAATGCCAACAGCACAAATAAACAAGCAGCAGCAATTTATCTTGGTGATAATCAAACTATAAAAATTAAAAACAGTACCAATAAAAAACTACAACTCAATGTTTCTAATACTGATACACGCGCCGTACATGGTATTTATGCCGACGGAAATGCTGATTTAGTTATTGAAGGCCCTATAGAAATCAATCAGGCATCAACCAAAGGATACAGTGCCGATGGTATTGAAATGAATGGTACAATCGGTTCTACCAGCACACTCACCATTAATGGCCCGCTTACAATAAAAAATATTACAGGCAAAGAAACAGGCCTGGCTGGCGACGGACGCAACTTAGCTGGAATCAATGTTGTAGCAGATAATGACAGCGTAACAGTAAATGGGTTGGTCGATATTCGTGGTCTTAAAGGCAGTGCCTTGCAAGTTATGGGACAAGACGCCGCTATTTCAGTTAACGGCGGTATAATAACAGCTGCTGATGATACAGAACATAATAAACAATATTATGCTGCTCACGCCAGTAAAGGTACTATTAACATCAATATACAAAATAATACTCCCGGAATTACCAAAACCAACTTAACCGGTGATATGTATCTGACACGAGAATATGGACAAAAAACCATCGAATACAGCGGCGGCGAACTTATAGATTTCAATAACAAAGGCATATTAAACACAGCACTTACAACAGCAGATTCATCCTGGGATGGCGCAGCCACCTATATTATTGATAAATCAGATTATGGCAAGGGCGGCTATACTGCCCATGATGTAGGAACATTTAACCTCTGGCTGCAAAATGGAGCCACTTGGACCAATGAAGTAAAATCCAGCACAGATAACAGCTTTGCTGGCAGTCATCTTGCGACTTTACACGGCAGTAATAATTCATCACCAAATGGTATTATTTTCCAGAAAGACCCACATAATATCATTATTGACAGCTATAGTGGCAATACAACTGTACTATACAATCACGACAACGCAATACCAGCAGCTATTACCGGTGGCAGTCTGCAGATTAACAATGCCGATGCAGACAGTAAAATTACTCTGTGTACAGACAATAGCGGCATTGATCTATCTGATAAAAATACTATCAATAATATACTAGACGCATTAGCACAAAAGCTCACCTATAAAGCTTATACCACAGGCGAACGAAACCTCGCTGGTATAGTAAAAATAACTGAAGGTCTCACAGCATCTTCAGCAGCAAAAGAAACCGGTAGTATTGCTTTTAATGATACTACCGGGCAGGGACATGTAGACCAGGCAACCATCAATCCTACTCCCCCAAATTATCCAGAATCCCAGACTAAAACTAATATTACAGGTGGTATTGGTAACGATACTGATAAAGAATATTTAAAAGATGGCATTTTAAAAGATGATGGCAGCTATATATTTAACAAAAATACCACCATTACCGGTACACAAAACACAGCTTTAGGAATAGTAACCGGCATTGGAGATAAAGATAAAAAACTTGTTATTAAAGCTGACAGCGGTAATATTTTATCTTTTAAAGCAACACCGACAAATACTACTACAGCTGCCGGCATTGTTTCATCTGGACATAATGGCTTAGTAAATATTACAGCTGATACCATCAAAATTGATGTTTCAGGAAACAGTAACAATAACGCTATCCTTGCAGAAGACGCCGGACAAATTTCCATTACTGGCAGTACAGAAATTAATGCCGATAGTGCTATTGCGATTACCACAAAAAAAGATTCAACTATAAGTATCACCGGTGGCGGTTCCATTAATGGGAAAACAGTCATCCAAAATGATGGCGGGAAAATAGAATTGGGAAATCTTTCCCGGGATCTTACTCTTACCGGCACAATTAACAATAATGGCGGACAAATCAAATTAGGAAGCAATGTTCCGGGAAAAGAACTGACCATTAACGGAATAGTCAACAATATAGCAGGTGGTAAAACTGTATTGGGAACTGCTACAGAAACAGTGAACATGACTGGTGCTATTAACAACTCCAACGGAAATGTCGTCATTAATCTTACAGGAACGGGTTCACATTTAACTGGTGCTATCACTACAGGAGCATATAAGAATAAAAACCTCCTGCGCGCAAATATGCTCATGGTAAACGCTCTTAGCCAAAATCCAATTCAACCAACCACAACCATTTTGAATCTTAGCAATGGTGGTGTTTGGGAAAACAACGATAATAATATAGCTTCAGCAATTACTACAATAAATGGATCGGGTGGTATAATTCAGCAAAAATCCCAGCAAACAATCACAGCAGATATTTTGAGCGGGGACACAATAGTCAGTTATGACAGCATTTATAATCCCACAGACAACAGCCTGAACATTTCAGACACTCTTGGTAAATTTATTCTTAAAGGAGTAGATGGCAATAAGGAAAACAGCATCACCATCAAAACGGATAATACAAATATACCCTCTGCCGGATTAACAACCACAGCTTACAAAACAGCACTCACTCAATTGGCCAATAAACTTGATTATCGGGGAACCGTTATTACTAACGGTAAAGCAGACAATTTAATTGGATATGCTAAAATCAATGAATCAATGACTGCTGCATGGGCATCAGCTCCCATCCAATTTAGAAACGGACAGGATAATACCAATACTATTGGCACTATTACCAATAGCACTGCTGTTACCTATGGCGATTATGAAACCCAGCTTATGAGCGGCGTAAAATCTGCCATGACTTCATCAGCTATGGCATGGCGTGTTGAAAATAATGATCTAATGAAACGCATGGGGGAACTTCGCCTCAGTCCGGAAAATACTGGTATCTGGGTAAAAACCTACAACGGCAAATCAAGTAGTAACAAAAACCGTGCTAACTACCATATCAATTATCACACCATCCAGACAGGCTACGACCGAAGAATCAATGATAATTGGCGAATTGGTGCTGCCATTAGCCATATGCAGGGAAACTCCAGCTATAATTATGGTGGTAACGGTAAAAACCACGAAACCAATCTAGGCTTATACGGAATATGGCAGGGAAATAATAACCAATACATTGATCTCATCTTAAAGGCCGGTAAGCTCACTAATGATTACACAATATATAATGAAGATGGACATAAAGTAATGGGAAACTACGACACCTGGGGTACCTCCATGAGTGCTGAATACGGAAAGCGCTTCCATAAAACAAATGGATTTTACTATGAACCTCAAGCAGAAATAACATACAGCCACCTAAATAGTGCAGACTATACAGCCAGCAGCGACTTCACCGACAACACAGGCAATTATAGAAATATGCAGGTACAGCAAAGCAGTTTTAATAGTTTTATCGGTCGGCTGGGGCTTGGTATTGGAATAGAAAACAAGTGTAACACACTCTTTGCCAAAGTATCTTTAAACCATGAATTCTGTGGCAGCATGGATACCAGCTATAATGCAGATAATAATCTAAAGACTACCCGGCAGGACTATAACGATACATGGCTAAGTTTTCAACTTGGTGGTACCGTAAACTTAACAAACAATGTAAATTTCTATGGCGATTTTGAAAAAACAACTGGTGGTGATATCAAAACCGATTGGCGTATAGATGCAGGATTCCGCTGGAACTTCTAACTAGAAACAATAAAAATTTTCCTATCAATGATAGCATAAATCAGGGAAATTTTGTCAAACTACAGTATATAAAAGGTTAATCTGCCTGATATTCATGGCATTAATTGCACTGAATAAGAAAATTGCTTCAAATACCGTAAATGTCACGCAATAAAATAAATTACAAATACATATTACAGGGAGAGATCATTTTATGCCAACAGAAGAAAAACCAGAAAAAAAACAATCTCCAAAAAATACATCATTAAATGAAAAAGCAGAAAAATTTCAAAAATTTCTGGAAGAAAATAATATTAATGTGTTCAGTGAGGAAAATCTGGATGATAATTTAAAAACAGTTGTGTTTCGTTCCCGTATCGAAACAAAAGGACAAATTCTGCCTATGGCTATCATCATCGATACCAGTGTATTTACATTAATCCGTACACAGATCATCTCTGGTGTCACTGCCAAAAAGCAGCAAAAACTAGTAGAATTTTTAAATCAGCTCAACATGGAATACAAAATCTTCAAATATTATTTACAGCCAGATGGCATTATCTTTCTTGATGTCTGCTTACCATTTGTTGAAAAAACCTTCGACAGTAACATGATACAGCTCATGCTCAATATACTGGTACAGCACCTGAATGACACCTATGAAACTATTATGTCCGAAATCTGGAGCCACTCAAAACCAACTGACAAACAATCTACCATAAAATAGGTTAACATACCACCTAAGATTAATAAAAAATAATGTAAATAAAATGCCATTGCTCTTATAATTACAATATAAAAACAATGGCGTTTTATTATATCTGATTTTATCCTATAGTAAAATAATTACCTTACTTTTCTGACAATCCTTATTGTAAATTAATCGGAAGACTTAACATTATAGTGTAAAATTCGCTCAATTTGGCAGGAAAACTATACATAATGTGGAATAAAAATAGAATAGCTTTTAATTTTTATTTAGCAGATATTTCATTATAAGTCCTATACTCAAATTTATGCTTAAATAAAAATTTTAGGTACATAAAATTATATAAACCGGGGGGATACATAATGGGATGGATAAATGACCTTAAAGTCATGTATAAGATAATGATATTATCTGTAATATCAATAGTAATTATGATTCTTGTAGGCTATACAGGCTATGATTATCTGGGAATTGCCAATGATAACATGGGGACAATGTATAAGAATAATCTAGAAGCAGTCCGTCTACTTGGCACTGACAGATTGATTTTACGACGGATGCAGGTCAAGATACTGGAATCAGTCGCTACAAGAAAGCCTGGACGGCCAGAAAGACTACAGGAAGAGTTTCCCGGTGATATCAAAGAATATGAAAAAAGCTGGCAGGAATATGAAAAAATAGCAAAAAATGTATCTGCTACAGATGCCCAGCTGAATACAGAAAAACAAGCATGGCAGGAATATAAGACTATTTATGCAGAAATTTTAGCATTATCTGTTCAAGGGAAAAAAGATGATGCCATGGCTTTATATCAGGAAAAAGGCTATCATGCTATGCAGGTCTTGCGTGATTCAACAGATAGTCTGCAAAAAATTGCAGATACTGATGCCCACAAAATATATGTCAGCAATAATGATAATTATAGTGCTGCCAGCAAGAGTTTGGTAATAAAAGTAACAATAGCATTCTTCATTTTACTGGCAGTCAGCATTTGGATATCGAAAAAACTTACCGACCCGCTTATTAAAATGAGTGAAATATGTCAAAAACTTCATGGAGGAGATTTTCGCAAAGACGATTACAGATTGACACGAACAGATGAATTCGGACAAATTGGAAATGTTCTCATCGATATGCGCAATGAACTAAATAAATTATTTAAAGGTATTGATGATAGAACAAAAAAAATTACGGCAGCTTCTGAGCAGCTTACAGCAAATTCCACTCAATCAGCACAAGCAGCCACACAGGTAGCACAAGCAGTAACTGAAGCTGCAAACAGTACCGAAAAGCAGCAGGAATCTGTCAATAATAGTACTGAATCTATTCAAAAAGTAGTTTCTTCAATTGATAAAATGCGCCAGCAGTCAGTAAAAGTTGTTAGTAAATCTTCCGAAGCAGCAAATCAGGCTGAAATAGGCAGCAAGGAAATTGACAGCTCCGTAGAAAAGATACAGGAAGCAAGACATACTGTTAAAGATTCGGCAGCAATTGTTGATAAATTAGGGGATCGTTCACAGGAAATCGGCCAAATCGTCGATACAATCTCCGGTATAGCCGGCCAAACAAATTTATTGGCATTGAATGCTGCTATTGAAGCAGCCCGCGCCGGTGAACATGGCAAAGGATTTGCTGTTGTTGCTGAAGAAGTAAGAAAGCTTTCAGAACAATCACAGGAAGCAGCCCAGCAAATAGCAGAACTAATAACAGCTATCCAGCAGGATACCGTAAAAGCTGTAAAATCAATGAAGCTCGGACGTGACGCTGTAGGAAATGGTGCTGATTCTGTCGGCAGCCTGCGCAAAATGTTTGAACAAATCAGTGTTCTGGTAAATGAAGGCGCTCAAGAAATAAAACATATGGAAAAAGCTATTGATATTGTTGATAACGATGCTGATAAAATTGCTGATGATGTTCTAAAAATAAGTGACCACGGCAAAAAAGTATCTGGAGAAATGCAGTCAGTATCCGCAGCAACGGAACAGCAGTCTGCCTCTGCTGAAGAAATTGCCGGAGCAAGTGACTCTTTGGCAAAATTAGCCCAGAACCAGCAAGCAGCAATCAGCAAGTTCAAGTTTTAAATAAAATAGGGCTGTCGCATAAATGATGTTGATCTCATAAAGATGTATCAATTGCTATGTGCTTTTCTATCATCTTAAAGATGAATTTGGAAAATGATATTGCATATTTATGAATCAAAATTTATACATGCGACAGTCTTTTTTATAGGCAATGTACAGCAAATTTTAAAGTAAAAAATATATTTTTTGCTTTACCTTAAATAATCCAGGATAAATATACTAATTAATAAACAAGCTATTGTCCTATTTTAGTATCAAGTTTTTCACCAAGATAAATACCACAACTTCCTGTTAATATTTGTATAGCTGCTATTAGAAACTGCAGCCATATAAACTGCTCACCAAAATGGAAAAAATGCAATACTACTGCACTACTCAGATACATCGTCATGGCACGTATCACAGAAGGCAGCGAAATTCTCTTCCACATAGAAGCCTTTAAAACAATTTTATAAGTATATATATATGCGATATTAGTAAGCAATGCCGGAATTATCAATACATAAGCAATAAATGCTCCTTGCAGTAACGCTATAACAGGCAAAAATAAGCTTAACAAGCATGCTCCTTTCAAAAAAGCTATTTTAAAAGAATATATGATACATGCATTAAGCATGGCACCAATAACAAATATACTGATTATTGGTGGTAAAGGAAAAACAAGGCGAAGAGACTGGATAACCGCTGAAACAGCAATAATCAAACTAAGCTTGGTAATTAATGATGTCTTCATAATTTTATCTTGTACCCCATTTCAACCATTATCCCCGGAATAGAAAGAATATCGTCCTTGTGATTAAATATATTTTTTACAGCAACATTTATTGATTGGTTTTTCGTTAAATCCTTTTCACAGTTTATATTCCATATCATATAATTTTTTTGTGTGCTTGTATTGGCATCTGGCTGACAATAATATCCAATATATTCATCCATCCAAATAGCTATGCGCCAATTTTGTACCGGATGAAAAGTCCACTGAGAACTAATCTTATGTCTGGCTCTGTCATATAGTTTTTCATTTGTATCAGAATTAATTGCATTTAAATAAGTATAATTTATATTCCAGTCAAGATTCCTGCCTATTGGCCGATACAAACTAGATTCTATTCCTTGAATTTTTACCCGATCAATATTTTGATATTGTAATTGATTTGAGCTAATCCATACCTGATCAATCATATCTTTTACCCTGCTGGAAAAAAAAGTAACTTTTCCATTAGCATGTTTCCAATCTTTTTCCACAGAAATATCATAAAACATTGATTTTTCCGGTGTCAAATCAGCATTTCCTGCAAGATTAACTAAATTACCATTTTTAACAATATTTAAATTCAAAAATAATTGATTAGGTGACGGCACACGAAATCCTGTTCCTATATTCAATTTATACCGCAAATCCGCTCTAGGAGCATAGGTCAATCCAAGTTTAGGACTTAAATTTGCCTTAAATCTATTACTATCATCCAATCTAAAAGATGAGACCATAAACCAATCAGGAGCCATTTTCCATTCATCCTGCAAAAAAACTCCTGTATAATTAGTCCTTACTGCCGAACCCGAATAAAGTTTCCCACGAAGTATTTTACTAAATTCATTTTCACCAGTCTGTATTCCTGTTCCTTTAAATAACTCTGAACGATAATCACTTCCCCATGTAAAACGGTGCTTATTACTAATATTACGACTGGAGCGGGCTTCAATTCCTGTTAATGTAGTTCGTCCATAAATTGCATTAGTATATTGTCCTGTGCGTCGATTCAGAGTATCGTTAGTTTTATTCCAAATTGAATTATAAATATTTATATATGTATCACATAACTTTTGCTTTTTTTCATAGCTCAAACTATACTGCTGCCGATTATTTTTATTATGTAGATCCGTAAAAATTTTATAATTTTTCAGACCATTAAATATCCCATATTCATGGTTATTTTCCCGCATGTAAGATGTATATAATGAAAAAGTTTCATCCTTTGCTGAATGATAATTTATTCTTGCATTAAAATTGTTACGAGTACCAAAAGGGAAAAAACTAGTTCCATTTTCTTTTGCGAGTAAATTCTTTTTTACATGATTAGCAGAAATATAAAACTCCGTTTTACCTTTAAGCCCTGAACCATAAGATACAGAATAATCATGTGAAGAATGAGCCGTAGTATTATCTAATAATTCATTTATTTCTAATTTTAATTTTTTCTTTTTTCCTTTTTTAGTCACAAGATTAATTACACCACCCAAAGCATCTGCGCCATACATTGCAGCTGCACTGCCACGTACAATTTCTATACGCGAAATATTATCAAGTGGCAATCTTGCCAATTCATAATCAAAATCTGGTTCCGCAGGAATACGCCGACCATCGATAAGAATCATTGAATATCTAGACGAAAATCCTCTAATATTAAGCGTCTGTTTCCCATCATTTCTGCTTATGGCAATTCCTGGTAAACTATCGATAATATCCTGCAGTGTACGGGCATTACGTCTGCTTATATCCTCAGCTGTTATCACTGATACATCAGTAGGTAATATTTTTTTATTTATCGGCGTCTTAGTAGCAGTTACTATTGTTTCTTCAAGAGAAAATGCCGATAGATCTTTTTCTGAAACATCAGTATTTTTTGCCATACAATAGCCTATATTATTTACTAATAAAATTACCAGTATAGTTAATAAATATTTTTTCATATAGCTGTCTTTTTCCCTTCTTTTTGGTACCATTCACCCTGAAGTTTAGCTATTACACCTTTTTGTTCTTTACAAGCCACTGCTTTAAACCCTACTTTTTCCAAATAAGCTCTAAGTTCAGGCTTGGGAGTTAAAATATTGAATCCTGCAAAATTACTGGACAACCAATTAAGAACAGCTTCTTTAGGAGCTGTCAATTCTTTATTGACATTATGGCTTACAAGATAAAGATACGCTTCGTCATTACACGCTTGATATATTTTTTCCAAAAGATTTTGAAGCTGTACTCCCGCAAAATCGAGTACACCAGATGCTATAACTAAATCATATCCTGTTCCTAAATTATCTGTTAAAAAATCGCCCGACAATATAGAAAGCTTTCCAGTTAAGTTTTCTTTCTTTATAAAACTACCTGGTATGTCAGCAACTTCAGGCTTTTCGAAAACAACTCCTTCTGACTGCGGATATTCTTTAATGAATTCTATTGCCATCCTGCCGGAGCCACCCCCTAAATCAAGCAAACGGATTTTTTGTTTCTTGCTAAAAAAAGTTCTAGAAGAAGTCAGCAGCGACTGTACTCTTCCAGTCTTTATTTCCGTATCAGCCAAACGTGCCAGCTCATGAAAATCATAAAATGAAAAAACGGAATTTTTGGCAGCAGTTGCTCCAAACCTTACTAAATCATCTATATTATTAAGATGTGTTTTTTTATCCCAAAACAAAAAATACTCTCCTAAATATAAATGACTGTTTCTCGATAAATAAACTGCTGCTTCATTTTTATTAATATAAAAATGACCTGTTTTATCCAATATTCCCATAGATGTTAACCCCCGCAGCAAATGTCCCAGATTTTCCTTGTCGAAACCCGTTAAATCAGCCACTTTATCAACAGTTTTTGCTTCATCTAAAAAGGAAAATACATCCAAACGAATAGCCGCTAGTAATATCTGGGTTTCCTTTTGCTGTTGCAATATATTAAAAAATATTCTCGGACTGTAATCTGGCATTTTCATAAAATATCTCCTTTTATCATAAATTAGAAACTATTTTGACATAAAAAAAGACTTGACGATCAATTTTGATATGATCAACAAATCTTCATTATAACAAGGCATTGCTAATCTCCTCCCCATCGCTCGCAGGTAAAACGGTGATTTTTATCAGGCAGTTCTCCTGGCTATGGATCATTGCTGTTCATCAAACCTTCCCAGATATATATCCAGTGGTATATTTTGTGATAGCTCCTCATTACAGTGGCGGGACCGCGTTGGCATTTCACCAAACTTCTCTATTAAGCAATAAAGCACCTGATATTATTAAATTTTTTTAGCTGCATAATATTTTTTATGCTTGTATATTAACAATTTATATTGTTTTTGTCAACCAGGGTTACAAATATAGCATAAATTATTTATTAAATTTAACTTGAATCCACAATAAAATATTAATAAAATAGATATATGGATAAAAAAACACAAATTTCATCACAATTAGTAGGCCTTATCGAAACTATTGCAAATAGTAAAATGAAAAAAATGAACTTCGGCAGAGGAATTATATTATATAGGGGGGAAATCCATTTAATAAAAGTTTTAGGTGATTATCCAGGAATGTTCATTTCTGAAATTGCACGTTTTTTTTCTGTATCACGAGCAGTTATTTCCAAAAGCATTGCCAAACTAGAAAAACATGGATTTGTAGAAAAAAAGATCGATATGGACGATAAAAAGAGAATCCGTATCTTTTTAACACCTCTGGGGAAAAAAGCTTTTCTCCAGCACAAAATTTTCCATGAAGAAAAAGATAGTTATATGTTTGATTATTTAAAAACGCTTTCCCCAATGGCACTGGAAAGCATATCAAATTTTTTAGACTACGCACAAAAAATGGTTGATCATCACTTTTAATCTAATACAAAAAACTGTCGCATGAATAGCATTCTCTTATAAAAATGCATACATGTGACAGCATATTTTAGCTGGGAGTAATCTGTTTATTTCATCCAGGATACCTTAGCAGCGGAAATGACAGCATCATTTTGGGCAAATTGCTCCAGACTGCCATCTTTTGCCTGAACACAAACATACTATAAGTCTTCCTTTCCAGCTGTTAATGCTCATTCAGCATGGTACTACCCGGATCATACTTCTTTCCCTTATCGAAAATTCTTCACCATCAACAAAAAATCTGCCGCTGCCATTAGTAATAACATAAAGGTCTTCATTTTCCTTATGGCTGCGGACAAAAGAATTGCCCATACCAGCAGGAAGACAATTAACTGATACTAAACTATTTTAAACGAGGGATTAATATGGATAATAGTAAATTAAAAAACGTTGTTCTTACAGCAATGTTTGCCGCACTTATTTTTTTAGGAACATTTATCATACGGATTCCCATTCCAGCAACCAGCGGCTATATTCATTTTGGTGACGGATTTATTTATGTGGCAGCTATGGTTTTGCCTTTGCCCTTTGCAGCAGCTGCGGGAGCTATCGGGGGTTTTTTATCTGACATGCTGGCAGGATATATGTTTTATGCTCCATGGACAGCCATAATCAAAGCTCTTATGTCCGTAGTAGTTGTCCTTATCTTTCGCCACAGTTTTATAGACAAGAATTTTGTATTCAAAAAAAACATTGGCCGGGCATTGGCCGCCACTGTTTTGGCTGGTATAGTAAATGTAGGCGGCTACTTTATTGTAGAATGTTTTATGTACACACCAGCAGGAGCTTTGGCAAGCGTTCCCATGAACTGCCTGCAGTCTATTTTCGGAGTTGTAATTTTTTTCATCATTTCACCAATTTTTTCACGTATATTAAAAACGCTCTATCCCAATAAAAAATAAAATCTTTACCATTTCAGCTGCAGAAAACTCATACTACATTTCAAACTGCTAAAAACCGGTAGAATTAAAAGGCATCATCAGATAATATTAAAGATGACGTGATAGAAAATGATTCTGAATCAGAAACATCGACTCATAAAGAAATAATGTCACGTATGATTGATAGTTATAGCCATTTTAATGGCATAAAGGATGATGATAGAAAAATGGATTATGAAAAAGAATATTTTAATCGATTAAATCAAGACGTGGTTTCTATAAAAAACGATATGAATTCTATAGAAAAAAATATTAATCTACTATAAATTCCAAATTAAATGACTTTACATCAGAAATGCGTGATAGAGATAATCAACGTCATAATGAAATTATTGCCATGGAATCACGCCTAAGTGATAATATGGTAAATTCAACAAGGCAGTTATTTGCTGATATACAAAACAGAGATGTTAAGAACATAGCTGATCTTCATGGTAGGGATGACCAACGTCATAATGAAATTATCGCTATACAGAAAAGGATGGACTATAATATTGCTGGTATAAAAACGGAAATGAAAAATACTAAGCGGTGGATTATTGGTTTAGTAATTGCTACTAGTCTATCATTTTTAGGAATTGCTATTTCATTAGTTATAGGAATGACAAATATTGTAAATATTATATGGAATTTAATAAAGATAGCGAAATGATTTAATAGATTAAACCAAAAAGCCCAGCATTGGCATAAAACCAGTGTCAGGCTTTTTTTATTTTGTGTAGCTTTACTTTTTTTGTGTATTTAGCGTGATTTTGTCAGCTGGATAATAATTATTGATTGGCATACTTTTGGGCATATTTTATGATAAAAATAAAGTGAATATCAATGGAATATTTTTCACCAGAAAAGTGTAATATTTTTTAAGTAAAAATCAAAACGTAAATATTTACTTACAACAAAAAACCGGCAGAAAAAATCTACCGGTTATCATTTAATTTCTAAGTTTGTTGCCAATTTGTTGCCAAAGACCACTTGGTAAATTACTATAAAATCTTAAATACATTAATTCTATTGGTAGGGTATGGTGGTTTCGAACCACCGGCCTCTTGAATGTGAATCAAGCGCTCTCCCCCTGAGCTAATACCCCATATATCATTAAACCACAATGATATATTTAACAATATGAATATATTATATCACTAACCTTCTTAAAATTAAACTAATAATTATACGCATCTTAAAATATCTGATGTCTTATTACTTATCCGTAAATTTAAGTTTATTCTATATATAGGATATATTCTCTCTTCCCGTTATGTAAAATTAAATTTTAAATTCTGCTGTAATCCCATTGAGTTCTGTAGCCATTTTAGCCAGTGATTCTGCTCCCGAGCTGAGTTCATGAAGACTAGCACTTTGTTCCTGAGCTGATGCTGCTACTGTCTGTGTATTAGCACCTGTATCTTCTGCAACTGCACTAATATTCTGGACGCTGTTAACAACGGACTGCATACCATGAGCAGTTTCGTCTACCGCATGGCTGATCTGTTCAATTCCGCTTTTTACATCATCCAATTTGCCAATAATCGATTTGAACCCCTGCTGTGTCTTATCAGTAGCTGACTTGCCCGCTACCACTTCTTTATTAGCATCTGCAACTACATTTACTGCAAACTGGATATCTGTAGTCATGCGGCCGATAATTCCTTCAATATTGCTCGTTGCTTCAGAACTTTGTTCTGCTAATTTACGTACTTCCTCTGCTACTACGGAAAAGCCTTTACCCGCTTCTCCCGCTCTTGCTGCTTCGATGGCCGCATTAAGAGCAAGTAAATTAGTTTGCCCAGCTATATCACTAATTGTCGTAATAATCTGCTGGATGTCTTCAGATCTTTTCACCAATGATTTAGATACTTTAGTAATATCTCCCATAGTTTTTTCAATGGTAGTATTTTGGCTGACCAGTTTATCTATAAGATGCATCCCTTTATTAGCATCATCAACAGCATCATGGGTAACATTATTTACATGGCTGGTGCTGGCACTCATTTCCTCAGATCTTGCACCTATTTCTTCAATAATAGAAGAAATCTCGGTTATTTCTTTTGTATTTCTTTCCGAACCACCGGCAACATCAGTAATTGTCTTTGCAATATTTTCAGATACCTGCAGCTGTTCTCCAACTGACGATGAAAATTCTTCACTCGAGGCAGCTAAATTATCTGCCTCTCCTTTTACTGAACGAACAATCTTTTTCAATGCATCCTTCATTTCAATTATAGCATTAGCCATATCACCTATTTCATCGTCACGCGTTGCCTGTACATCCGCTGCCGAAAGATCCAGCTTGCTTAATGCCGTAATATTATTCTGCAGATTACTAATTCTACCAACAAGTTTGCGACTATACCAAATAAGAAGAACAATAATAATAATAATTCCTACAACGCAGGAAACTATTATACTAGTAAAAACAGTTACCTGTTTTTGGTTAAGCTGATAAACTAATTCTTGAAGTGTCTTATTTTGCGCCTGCATAGCCTTATCCGAAAGTTCATTTATAGTTTTTGTTTTTTGTATAGTACTTGCCAATAATGGAATATGCATAGAATCACCAGCTTGTTTCAAATTAATTATCTGTTTTATATCGTCAATATATGCTGATGTTGCAGTCTGCAGCTGTTGTCCAGCTTCCTTGCTTTCAGTTGTAGTAACTTCTTCGGTAAATTTTTTTACTTCATTATTACTTTGTTCAAACAGCTTTAATGAATTTTGTGCATACTGTACATTATTATAAGCCATATATCCGCGAAACTCACTTAACCCCTGATGAAAATCATCCTGGGCTTTCTGCAATGCTATAGTCCGCAATACTGGTCCTGATAACATATTTTCATATGCCTTACTACTATTGTTAAAATTATAGAGACTTGCCCCTAATAAAACGACCATCAATAATATTGCAATTCCCATTATTCTCCCTAGTTGGACTCCCAACGACATTCTTGTCTTCATAAATATTTCTCCTTTAATTTCCTATTCAGGCACTAAACTTCTGCCCTTTATAAATAACCGGCAGCTTAAAAATTATAAAAACTTAACTAGCCTCCGGAAAATACCATATTATTTCCATAAAAAAACCTCCATCCATAATAAGGATGAAGGTTTTCAACACTATAGTTAAATAAACTTATCCACTACAAAACTTTACCTTTTATTAAATTAAATTTATTGTCGTCTAATAATTATTCTTAAATTTATTTTGTACCATTAATTCCACTATATAAGATAGCAAATAAACAGCTGCAAATTTTTAAAATTCTTATTATATTATAATATATTATGTTCAATAGGTCT
Organism: Pectinatus sottacetonis; assembly: GCF_015732155.1. Taxonomy (NCBI): domain Bacteria; kingdom Bacillati; phylum Bacillota; class Negativicutes; order Selenomonadales; family Selenomonadaceae; genus Pectinatus; species Pectinatus sottacetonis. Next base: position 1,924,202 of record NZ_WIQK01000001.1, on the reverse strand, counting down.
AATAACTGCCAATGTAAGAATATGATTATTTTGGAAATCCACTTCAGTGAATTTTTGCGGTATATAATCATATTCTGCCTGAAAAGCATAATCCACAGACCTATTTAGTAAATATTTCATCATATGCTTAATATGTATATAATCTTCTTCCTGGTTATATACATATTCCCTCATATAATCAGGTATAACACCATAAGCACATATTACCATATAATAACTATCTACTAGGGACACTTTTATCATACGCGGTCCTTTACCACATAAATTTCTTATATATCCCGAGATACAACTGGCAAATTTTTCTTCTTCCGGTCCACGATATGTATCAATATTTTTGAAAATAGCATCATTAAATATTTTTACACTATAAAAATATATTTTTGTTGATTCCACATACGGTCCAAAAAAGTACCAAAAACTTATTTTCTCCCCATAATATTTTTCCAACTTAGGTTTTAAATATTCCAACAACATTTCAATCATAAGATCTGTATATTGATTAATAGAATATATTCGCGTGAACCTATGTTTAAACTCTTCCCACTTTTCCAGGGACGTTTCCATAACACCTATCTGTATTTCCTTTCGACCTATAAACTGTGATAAAAAATACATCTCAGGTAAATTATAATATTTTCTCATTTCATCTACCAGATACATAGGATATGAAATTACTCTTGAATTATTATCCCCATTTTGTCTTTTCGTATTATTCTCCTGCACCATAAAAATCCACCTTTTTTTTAGATACTACCCGCCATTAAAAGCAATTTTTAAGCTCATTTATATTAAATAATAAATAACTAGTTATATTATACATTATGAAGTTACTTACGCAAGCTAATAATTTATATTAGTTTACATTAACTTATATGGTACAAATTATAAAGTTATTATAATTTATTTATATTATGTTTTTATAATATTAGTTCAAGCAAAATTCTGAAATCTATTACATTTTTTTCTTAGCATTTTATCTCATAGAACAATTTATAATATTAGCAATAAGTGTTATACTGTAACTATTAATATTAACAATTTTTTCTACAGTTATTAATCAATATGTTATTATATTAAGTTAATATAAATTACAAAACTATTTTACTATTTTTAATTCTCTATGCTCTTTATATGTCCTTCTAACAAAATAAGTAATCCTTATGTAGATGATAATTTCTTATTATCTACATAAGGATTACTTTCTGCCTATAATAAAAGCTTTACTTTTAAATTATTTTGATATATATTTATTATATATTAAGTATGTTTACAAACAAATAATAATATATTATTATAGGGAATTTACATTATGCTAATGGAAAACCTTTAAAGTTATTAGTCCAAGAAAAATTTACAGAATATTATTTAAAAAAGCTATTTATATTTTACTTAGCATAATATGTAGGAAATGATTTTTAGGAGGAAAAATGTTTTTTACCAAGGAAGAAAAACCCACTATTCTCATTGTCGATGATGCTCCTGATAATCTGACAATTGCCAGGGAAATACTAAAAAATATTTATAAGATCAAAGTTGCTACAAATGGTATAAAAGCTTTATCGATAGCCACAGCTTCTCCACCGGATCTCATATTACTAGATGTTATAATGCCTCAAATGGATGGCTATGAAGTATGCAAACTATTAAAACACCAATCAAAAACTGCTGATATTCCCATAATTTTTCTTACAGCCAAAAGTTCTATTGAAGATGAAGAAAAAGGACTTGCTTTAGGTGCTGTGGATTATATTATAAAGCCCCTCAGTCCTCCTGTATTGTTATCCCGAATCCACAACCATCTTGAGTTAAAACGAACCAGAGACCTTTTAAAAAATAAAAACCAGTACCTTGAAGCAGAAGTGGCCCGTCAAGTCAAGGAAATATCCCTGATTCAAGAAGTTTCCATTGTTGCCATGGCAGCACTAGCTGAAGCACGGGATAATGAAACCGGCTTACACATTCATCGTACTAAAGAATATGTAAAAGAACTTTCATTATATTTAAAACACAAGGGAAAATTTATCGATATATTAACTGATAAAAACATTAATTTAATTGTCAAATCTGCTCCATTACATGATATCGGAAAAGTAGGAATTCCTGATAGCATTTTACTTAAGCCCGGCCGATTAACCACAGAAGAATTCGAAATAATGAAAACACATACTACAATTGGAAAAAATGCTATAAGTCTGGCTGAATCAATGTTAAAAAGGGAATCAGAAAATTTTTTACAATTTGCCAAAGAAATTGCTTTTTGTCATCACGAAAAATGGGATGGCAGTGGCTACCCCAATGGTTTAATAGGCAAAAGCATTCCTCTTTCAGCCAGAATTATGGCTGTAGCAGATGTTTATGATGCTTTGATTAGTACCAGAGTATATAAAAAAGCTTTCCCCCATGCTATGGCTGTATCAATAATAAAAAATGATTCCGGTAAACATTTTGATCCGGTGATCATTGATGCTTTTATTGCACTGGAGAAAAATTTTCAAGCTATTTCTATTCAATAAAAAGGAAGTGTATTATAGTGGATAACATAATTTCTGATAAGTTTTCTGAAAATTTATTGCATGAACAAATTCTTGACCAAATACCGGTCATGGTAATAGCTGTCGATCTCAATATGGAAATAATCTATCTCAACTCGGCTTCCCGTGATATTTTCAACAAATCAACTGACAGTTATAAAGAGCAGCCTTTTCATAAACTCTTCAATATTGCGCCCGACCATGCCGCTTCATCAGTAATAAAGCTGGCAATAGATACCCAGGAAAATCAAACTGGCCGGTCACAATTAACCATTGGTAACAGCAAAATGCCCATAGAAATTTATGCTGTTCCCCTCAAGGACAGCGAGGGAACGATAATAGGCGGTCTTGAATATCTTCTTGATATCACCCAAAGAGTTTCTTTTGAAAAAAAGCTTCAGGAACAAAGTCATACTATTAAGGAAATTTCCACGCCTGCCCTTACATTATGGGATGGAGTACTAGTTCTGCCTGTCATTGGAATTATTGATTCATTAAGAGCCCAGCACATGATGGATACTATGCTGGAAAAAATAATGGAAACTGCGGCCAAGGTAATCATTCTTGACATACAAGGTGTACCCGCCGTTGATACTGCTGTAGCCAATCATCTTATAAAAATAACAAAGGCGACCTCATTAATGGGCTGTCAATGTATTCTATCAGGTATTTCACCCGCAGTTGCCCAAGCTATTGTTCAGCTGGGAATAGACATGGGTAATATCAAAACAAATTCTTCTTTGAAAAATTCCCTTAGCGATGCCTTTTCCATCCTAAATTTAAAAATTACTGCCAATGAAAATGAATAAGGCAGACCGCAGTATTCCACTTGCTATAAGTAAAATCGAAAATTATCTTATAGTAGCTGTTCAGGAATGCAGTGATGATAATACACTTTTACTTCACAAAAAAGCTATTTTACAACACAAATATTTAGAAAACACTAAAGGACTGATATTGGATTTCAACGCGGTTCATGTTCTTGACTCTTTTGCTTGTGATATTTTCATAAAAATCACTAAAAGCCTGCAGTTAATGCATATTCCTGTTATCTGGACCTCACTAAATCCCGGAATTGTATCGTCTTTAGTGGACATTGAAGTTGATATTAAAAATATTTATGCTGCCAGAACAATGGAAGACGCTTTAAATTTATTGAAAAAGATGTCATAATTAATGTAACTCTATATTTAAAAAGAGGTGCAGGAAAGATTCTGAAATACAAAGCAATTGCCACATTAGAAGAACATTTTTTCACCCTATCCCATTATGATGATAACCACAGAGTAGTACTTACTGCCAAACAGCTGGCCGTTACCGCTGGTTTTAATAATACTGACAGTGTTCTTATAGCTACTGCCGCCTCTGAACTATCCACCAATATTCTGCGCTACGCTACAACAGGCGAAATAATCCTGCGCATTATTTCAACCGCAGAAACAATTGGTATAGAAATAATTGCCAGTGATAAAGGACCTGGGATACCCGATATAAAAATGGCTTTAAAGGATAATTTTACTACAACAAATAAAAGTCTAGGCATGGGACTGCCAAGTGTAAAAAGAATCATGGATGACTTTATTATTGATTCACATTTAGGAAAAGGAACTTATATTTTAACAAGAAAATGGAAGTGAGTCTTAATGCTAAAAACCATTTGCTACATTTCAATACGGCCTTACATCCTAAATGGTAATTATTCCGGCGATACCGGTATCATCATAAAAACAAAAGAATATTCCTTTTTAGCATTAATTGATGTACTAGGTAAAGGGTTTACCGCTTCCGTCGTAGCTCAAAAAGTAAAAACATACCTAAGTGAGAACTATACTATGCCACTGCCTGTTCTTGCAGACAATCTGCATAAATTTCTACAAGGAACCCATGGAGCTGTTGCAGCCCTTTGCCGGATTGATTTATCCTCTGCTATTCTGTCATTGGTAAGCATAGGAAACATTACCACACAAATATGGCATGATACAAAAAAAAAGCTCCTTCCTCAGGAAGGCATCATCGGCTATCAAATAAGTACTCCTAAAGAACAAAAAATAAAATTAAACAATAACGACTTTTTTATCATTCATTCAGATGGTGTCATGGCACATATTGATTTTTCCCAAGCACAATATTTGTTAAAAAACACCCGTAATCCAGCAGCAGAACTCATTGCCCATTTTGGCAAAGACACTGATGATGCTTCATGTATCATTGCGAGGTGCATAAATGATTAAATTAGGCATATTATCAATAAATACTTTGGAAGATTTGCCTTATATACGTCAAAAAATTTACTATATAGCTAAACAACTTCATTTTTCAGAAATAAAAGCAGCAAGAATAGAAACTATTATTTCTGAAATATGCCGCAATGTCATTATCAACAGAAAACTCACAATCTTTATAAACATACAGCAGGAATCAGGCAGTACTCTTCTGCATATACGTTATGAATGGCTTTCCCAGCCATTGACAATACCCGGCATCAGTTTCTTTTTTTCCTCTATCACATATAAAAAAAATACCGCTGCTGATTTATTGTCACTTGAAACTATTAACAGGCTTCCTTATCTAGAACTATCAGACGAATTTGTATTTGACCTGCGACAGCAGCTGGCACTTCCCAGTAAAAATGAATTATTACTGACATTACAGCGAAATAATGAACAACTATCCAGTAAGACAATTGAGCTGCAGGCTGCCAAGCAATCTGCTGAGAGTGCGGTACGGGCAAAATCTGATTTTTTGGCCAATATGAGCCATGAAATACGCACGCCAATGAATGCCATTATTGGTATGGCTCATTTAGTATTAAATACTGAGTTGACAAAAAAACAACGTAATTACATAGAAAAGATCCAGCAATCAGGCCGTCATTTACTAAATATCATAAATGATATTTTAGATTTTTCCAAAATCGAGGCAGGTATGCTTAATATCGAAAACATTGATTTTAAAAGAGATACTATCCTCGATAATGTTGCCGATCTTATAAGTAATAAAGCTTTAGAAAAAAACTTAGAACTTATTTTTAATATTGACTACACTGTTCCCGCACTGTTGCAAGGTGATCCACTACGTATCAGTCAAATATTAATAAACTATATTAATAATGCCGTTAAGTTTACTAATCAAGGACAAATTATTCTTTCTGCCAAAGTTTTACAAAAAAACACAAAAAAAATATTGCTTTATTTTTCTGTCAGGGACAGCGGTATTGGTATGTCAAAAGATCAGCAAAAAAATCTATTTCAGTCGTTCCAGCAGGCAGATACTTCTACTACCAGAAAATATGGTGGTACAGGTCTGGGATTGGCAATCTCCAAACAATTAGCTGCTATGATGAATGGCAGTGTCGGTGTAAAAAGTTCTCCTGGAAAAGGCAGTACATTTTGGTTCACAGTATTATTAGACACATACAATAATGAATTTACACTTAAAAATATTTCTGACCTTTCTTCTCATAATGCTCTAATTGTAGATGACAATTATTTTACAAGAAAATATCTTGCAAAAATGCTCTATAGATTTAAACTTGCGGCTGATACTGTACCCAATGGTAAAAAAGCAATACAAATACTGTCACAAAATCATAATATCAATAAATATTATGATCTGATATTTATTGATGCAAATTTAACAGGTGACTGCGACTGCCTGCATACATGGCAAATAATATCCAATATGACTTTGATAAAATATCCTATTCCCATCATATTAACAAACCATAGTTATGATGAGCTTCCTCCTGAAAACAAAAACCCTGCTTTTAATCTATTTCTGTCCAAGCCCATAACATTATCCCGTCTGGATGATATTATAAAAACTGCTTTTAGAATTTCTTCCAGCATCACTTCACGATCTTCCGAAGAAACGACTGCTACTCAAATTAATCCACTATCAATTTCGGGAAATTCTTTATTAATCGTTGAAGATAATGAACTAAACCAGGAAGTAATCAATGGTATTTTAGAAAACAGCGGCTGCCTTATAGATATTGCTAGTAATGGTGAAAAAGCTTTGCAAATGCTACAGAAAAAAGTTTATAATCTGGTACTCATGGATATGCAAATGCCGGTAATGGATGGTATCACTGCTACTAAAAAAATCCGTGCTGACAGAAAATATGACACAATGCCCATTCTGGCGATGACCGCAAATGCTTTGGATACTGATAAAAATGCCTGTTTTGCTGCCGGTATGAATGACTACATAACCAAACCAGTTGATCCACAAGCTTTATTTGCAACATTAAAAAAATGGCTGTCTTATAACAGCCGTCTTGCATCTATAAATGCTGAACAAAAATCATCTGGCAGTATACAGTCGGTAACCACTAATATTAACATTTCCGGGCTGGATACCTCTGTCGGTCTAAAAAGAGTATTAAATAAACGGCCCGTTTACATTAATTTACTAGAAAAATTTATCCAGGGACAGGCTGATATTATATCACTTACCACCAGGCAGCTACATTCAGATGACTATATATCTGCTGAACGCTCTATACATACTTTAAAAGGGACAGCAGGTGCTATCGGGGCCCTTTCCATTCAAAAACAAGCTGGTCAACTGGAAATTGCTATAAAAAATAATGATTTGCCCCAGATCAATAAATTGATACCCAGTATTAATAATAATTTATCAACTCTTATCAAAGAAATAAATGACCACTTACCACTTTTAGCAAAATCAAGTTCCTTAGTAAAATCTTCTCCCCCTCATAAAAACAATACCGAAGATATTGTTACCAGATTAAAATATTTACTCCGTGATGACGATTCTGAAGCCATTGACTTATTTGACGAAAACATCGCATTATTGACTGACTCATTTGGTCATACCATAGATCCTCTAAAAAAAGCATTAGCTGAATATGACTTCACTGAAGCCTTAAATATTTTAACTGAGATAACAAATAAAAAATAGCTTTAATCCTTCGGGTTGGTTCTTACCGTTATAGTTGACAAAATATGCTTTTTATGATAAATTTTAATTGATAATGAATATCATTTCTCTTTACTCTCCAATATATGTATTGTATTATTCACTACGCACCACCAGTCTTTATGACTGGTGGTTTTTTTTACCCATAATGCTTTAGAACATTAATAAATTGTTTTACTATCGGAGATAATGGTATATTTTTAGCTCGAACAAAACAAGTATTAATTTCAGAAAATTGCTTTGGTACAGTAAATATTTTTAATTTACCCTGTTTTTCTCTGTTTATTACCATTTGCTTTTCTAAAAAAGAAACCCCCAGTCCAGCTTCAACCCCATCTATTATAGCATTAGGATCGTTAAATTCCATATATCGGACATTAAATATTCCCTTAAAATTTAAAAACTTTTCCAACAACACTCTTTTATAACAAAGTGTCGTATACATTAAAAAAGGCATTTTATATATTTCCTCCTGACACTTTACGTGTTCAGGTGCTATAATAACTAACTCCTGTTTCCTACTCCATTCTTTAATCAGTATATTACTATTAAATGCATATTCTACAATAAATGCCCCATCCAGTTTAAAATTAAGTATTTTATCTATCAAAACAGCTGAAGGTTCCATAAAAAAAGACAAATCTATTTGTGGATATTTTTTATGGATAACTGCAAATAACCTTGGTAAATCCAGGACAGATACTGAATTATAACCACCTATTGCCAGCCTGCCACAAAGCTCATTTTCACGATCGAAAACATACTTTGCCTCATCCAGTAATTTTGTTACCTGTTGTGCATACGGTAGTAATTTTTCTCCTGCCGGTGATAATATCATTTTATGTTTTCTAAAAAAAAGTTTTATCCCAAGTTCCCTTTCCAATACACGAATCCGGGCAGTAATATTTGATTGGACATATCCCATTTTTTCAGCGGCCCTTGTGACTGTACCTTCAACTGCAACTTCTTTAAAAATACGTAAATCATTACTTTCCATTTTTTACCTCAATATCATTTATAATGATTAATTATATTATATATAATCATTGTACATCATATTAATTTCACTGTAAACTGTAATCATAAACAGACACTACCGCAGTGTCTTACTGCAAAGGAGACTATTATATGAACAAAAAAACTTCTCACAAATGGACAATTTTGGCAGTTGTGACACTCGCTTCCTTCATCACTAATGTAGATTCTACTATAGTAATAATCGGTCTGCCAAAATTAATGCAGGATCTGCATTTATCCGTTGATACTGGTTTATGGATAATTACTTCTTATGTTATTACCAGTACAGTTTTCCTGCTTCCTGCTGGCAAATGGTCAGATATGATTGGTAAGAAACGTATATTCATAGGAGGATTTACCCTTTTTACACTTGCTACAATCTTATGTGCTATTGCTAATTCTGGATTCACTATAATAACATTTCGCTTTCTGCAAGGCGCGGGGGCTTCTATGGCTTTAGCTACAGCTACTCCCATTATTATGGAAACATTCGAAAAACGACAGCTGGGACTGGCAATAAGCATAAATGCTACTTCATGGGTATTAGGCGCTATCATTGGTCCCGTAATTGGCGGGGCATTAATAGATACCTTAGGCTGGCGTTCTATTTTTACCCTTACTATTCCTTTTGCTGCTGTAGGATTAATTATGGCATTATTTTTACTTCCTTCTGATAATAGTGAAAGCGACGCAAAAATGGATTGGAAGGGCCTATTTTATTTTACCGGATTTTTAACTACCCTTATGATAATTCTTTCCGAAGGCTACACCTGGGGATGGAGTTCAAACGCCATAATTACTCTTGCTATTCTGACTTTAATATCCTTCCTGCTATTTATTTATAATGAAAAAACAGCTATCTCACCCTTATTTAATATTAATCTTTTAAAAAACAATCAATATTCTATAGGATTACTTATAACTATTGGATATCTTACAGGATATTACTCCATTACCCTTCTTCTTACAATTTATCTGCAGGGAGCACTTCACTTGGATGCTCTGCATGCTGGTATGCTTCTTATTCCCCTTTCTCTGCCCCAGCTGATTTTAAGTCCGTTTTGCGGTTCCCTTGTCGACCGCATTGGAGCAAAATTCATATTAATTCTAGGACTTATTGGACAGACCATTGGTCTATTTATGCTTGGTATACTTCCACATACATTATCTTTCACTTTTTTATCTGTAGTACTTGCATTAATCTCCACTGCTAATAGCCTTTCCTGGCCTGCTTTGGCAAAAACAATACTTGGAACAGTTCCACTAAAGGAATCCGGGGCAGCATCTGGTATGTTTTTCACTATCAATTACGCATCGCGTGCCATTACACAGACCCTGGTTTTGCTTTTCATGGAAATAACAGTTTCCGCATCTCTAGTGACAATGGCAATGGGAAATAATAGCAGTATCAGCATTTTTGAACAATCATCCCTAATTGATTCTGTAAATATCAGTTTCCGCCTATTTGCTTTATTTACTTTGGCAGCAGCTTTACTTACATTTCTTTTCTTAAAAAAGCCATCATTCAAATAACTCAGCTTTACCTATAAAAAACAGGCTGCCACACTAACATTATTAACCCTGTAAATATGTACTCTAAAAGAAACAATATCCATATTTATAGATGAAAATAATCACATGTGGCAGCCTATTATTTTATACTATTTTTCTCCCAGCACAATTGGAACTGATTTATAACCGATTCCCACACGGTCAATTCCCATATCAATTAATTTAAAGAAATGTTCCTGGGTACGAATACACCCGCTCCCTTTTATTTTACACCTGCCACGCACCTCTTCAATTAAGATTTTTATAACATCTATTGATGCTCCCTGTAAATCATATCCTGTCAAAAAACCCGTGCTGGTCTTTACAAAATCAGTATTACCAGCAATACAACATTGACAGGCTTTTCTTATCTGTGTTTCATTTAAAGCATCTGTTTCTAGTATAACCTTGAGTTCCCGTCCATATTTATGACATGCTTTTGCACATTCCTTGATTTCTTCTGTAACTGCATCATACAGTCCACTGCGTATCCAGCCAAAATTAGCTACAATATCTACTTCTTTCACTGAATCATATCCGGCAGCAATTTTAATCTGCTGAACTTTAGATTCAGTTGAACTTGCGCCGAAAGGAAAATCACAAACCGGGCACAGCATTGTCTCACTGCCAGCGGTATATGGTTCGCATAATTCTATATATCCCGGATTTATGCATATTGTGGCGCATCCTTTTTCTACTCCATCCTGCGTCAATGACACAATATGGTCCTTAGTAAACTCTGGTTTTAATACAGAATAATCAATATATTTTGCTAATTCTTTTTTAGACATTTCTTTTGCTGGCTTACTTGGTAACATTTTATATTCCCTCCATAAAAATTATAAATCATTTAATTGCATTATTAAACCTTTACGATTCATCTTTATACTACAACATAAAAGTCACAAAATCAATATGAATATGTTATTTATTTGTGATTTTTTATACTTTTTTTGCATTTTAGTAACATAAAAGTTAGATTAAATGGTTATATTATGTTATAATAACATAAAGATAACATATTTATGTTATTTATTTAAAATACAGATAATTTTGTAAAAGGAAGTGTATTATGACATCACGTATTCGTCGTAGTCACATAATCGGCCATCTAGAAAAGTGTAATACAGTATATATCACAGAACTTGCAGAAAAATTTGCCGTCTCTTCCATGACTATCAGGCGAGACCTTGAATTCCTTGCCAAGCAAGGACTTGTCACCCTTATCAGAGGTGGTGCTACATTAAATCATGGAGCAGCTTTTCTTTACAGTCAATCTTTTCGGCAAACTAAGTTCATCAAAGAAAAACATCGTATTGCTGAATACTGTGCCAGTCTAATAAATGAAGGTTCTTCTATTTTTCTCGACTGCGGCTCTACTACTCAAAAAATTGCTGAAACAATTTTACCTATGAACAATATCACTGTAATAACCCATTCATTAGAATGCGCACAGACTTTAAGCACTGCCAAAAAATTAAAATTAATAATGGCTCCCGGAGTTTATTCAACTTCTATGGGTGGATTTCTGGGACAGTTTACCTGTGAATTTATAAAAAACTTTCATATAGATATACTTTTTCTTGGTGCCAATGGCGTAGATACAGAACACGGTCTTTCTTCACCGGATTATATTGACGCATTGACAAAAAGAGCATTGATTAACGCATCACGCAAAGTAATTATAGCCACTGATTCTTCAAAATTAAATTTGAACTTTTTTGTAACAGTTGCCAGTTTACAAGAAATTGACTCTATTGTTACTGATAAAAATGCTGCTCCTGATGTAATTGATGCTATGCGCTCAAAAGGTATAAATATAGTATTGGTATAGCATAATAATATTTTTATATTTGACAATGCATATATAATTATGATAATATTAAATTTGTTTTATAAGAAATATTTATTTCAAACTATTATTAATTTTAAAAGGTGAATTTATATTGGCTACAATTTATTACTTATCAGCTACCGGTAATTCTCTTTATGCTGCTAAAACAATAGCAAAGAAATTATCCATTATAGAATCAACAACATTATTATCAATTCCTGAGGCAAACAAATATAATTTGCTTAAACCTCATGGAACTGTTGGCTTTGTCATGCCATTACATTTTTTTTCGCTGCCATTTCTTATAGAAGAATTTTTAACTAAATTAGATCTATCTGATGCTGAATATACATTTGCCATTATTACCTGCGGTTTTCATTATATCAGCAATGCTTTCCATGATCTGAAAAAAATCATTGCCAAAAGTCATGGAACTCTTAATGGAAGTTTTTATACTGACATGATATCTATTTATCTACCATTAAATAATATTCCGTCTGAAAGTAGAAAACAAAAAAAACTCTCTGTTGCAAATAAAAAGCTGTATTATATAGCTGATAAAATAATTTCTCATAGTGATTTTCATGCATCTGAATATTTCAATCTCATCTCGAAAACTATTCATTCACTTTACAAACAACATCCTGAAAAGCTGGATGAAAAATTTACTATAAATCAACAATGTACGAATTGCGGTCTTTGTACTAGAATATGCCCGGTAAAAAACATAGTAATTACCGATGGTCATCCTGTTTGGCAGCATAACTGCACACAGTGTCTGGCCTGTCTGCATATTTGTCCATCCCAAATAATAGAACTTGGTAATAATACCAAGGGACGTAAACGATATCGCCATCCACAGATAACGATCAAGGAATTACTTCCCTATTAAAACTTATAACAATTGTTTTTCACTATTCACATTAAAGGATTGCATTTTTTATTAATAATCTTTACTTGGGAGTAATATTATGAATAATCATGAATCTAATGCAGCCGAAATTTATCTTGCAGGCGGCTGTTTTTGGGGACTGCAGGCATATATTGATAAACTTTCCGGCATAATTTGCACAACTGTCGGCTATGCCAACGGAAATACAGTCAACCCCACTTATCAAGATGTATGTTCCAATTCAACCGGACATACAGAAACAGTATATGTAAAATACGATCAATCTGTTATCCAGCTTGAGACTATACTGAAATATTTCTTTAAAGCTATTGACCCCACCGCTATTGACCACCAAGGAAACGATTTTGGTACACAATATAAAACCGGAATTTATTATAAAACTGACTGCGATAAAAAAATAATCAATAAAATAGTATCTGATGAACAGAAAAAATATACTACTCCCATTGCTACTGTGGTTGAGCCGTTAATTTGTTATTATCCTGCCGAAGAATATCACCAAAAATATCTGAAAAAAAATCCAAAGGGCTATTGTCACATAAACCTATGAATACTAGATGAATAGGTAAGGCACCAACTTGCTTTTTTTACGTCTGAATGTTACTCTCAGAGTAATTAGACAATAATCTTTTGTAAAAAAAAGGGTTAAAATATCATAAATCATTATTTAAACAAAGGGAAGTGTTTATTTGTTAGCAGAATCAGCCATAAAAAAATATCCTGCACTAAAAAAATCATTGCAGACTGGCATATTATTTTATAAAAATCCCCAAATAAAAAATATCCCGGATAAAGATGCTATATTAGTTTTAAGCTTTGGTACTACCAATAAACAAGCCCGCCAAAACGATATTGAAAATATCGTCTATAAAATCCGCCAGGCATATCCTCATACTAAAGTTGTCCTTGCTTTTACTTCACATATAATAATAAAACGCATCAAAAAAACAGAAGAACTATGTTATGATACACCGGAAAAAGCTCTGACAAAACTACATCAGGACGGTTACACACGCGTTGTCATAATAACATTAGATATTATTCCCGGCATCGAATACAATTATAAGCAGGAACTTTTTTTTCTTCATAAAAACAATTTTAAAAGCCTCGTATTATCTACACCACTTTTATATTGGATGGGGCAAAAAGGTCATCCTGATGAAATAAAAGATGTTCTCCGTGCTTTTTTAGAAGAATTTTCTCTGCCAATGAAAAACAGTGATGCCGTTCTTATATTTACCCATGGCACTCCACATCCTGCCAATGCTTATTATACAGTAATGCAGGATAGATTAAACAAACTGGGAAAAGACAATGTTTTTATTTACACTGCTGAAGGCTATCCTGAGCTATCCGATGTTATCCCTATATTGAAAAAAAATAATTATAAAAAAATCCTTTTACTGCCATTTCTTATTGTTTCTGGTGTGCATGTCAACGAAGACATGGCCGGTAAAAACAATTCCCATAAAACAATTTTAGAACAGGCTGGTTTTGAGGTCAGTACATATCTCCATGGTTTAGGCGAAAGTAATACAGCTTGCAAGTTCTTTTTAGACCATACAAAAAAAGCCTGTGAACTATTAACAAATAAGTAAAATCGGTAAAGGAAGATTATATGGAAGAAAAAATAATGCATGCTATTTTAGCAAAACCAGGCAAAGACCCAGAAATTTTACTTTTGCCAACGGAAGGTCTAAAGCATGAAGAAGCCATTCGTGATATATTAGATGGAAATTATGGGGCTGTGGAATTCTTTAAAATTGAAGATGGAATTTCCCTTTTTATTTTAATAAATGATCTCAGTATAGTCCTTGGTCTGAAACCTAACCGTCGTTTTCCGCCACCTGACAATAAACAAATCATTTTTGGCAAAGCTATTTTTATTGCTGCATATAATGGTGAAATTCCAGAAACAGAAGGCACTATTGATATGCCTGAAAATATCTGTCGCATATTTATCGAGCAAATAAAAAAGAATTTTCCCTTGTGTACAGGCAATGAAAAACCTACTAAAAGGGATAAAATATATTATGATAACAAAGGCCAGAATAATGAACGTGCTTTCATATGGAAGGAAATTAAAAGACCTGAAAATCCTGGTATTCCAGTTATTGCAGGCCGAGTTAATTTTTATGGACATGAAACACAGGAAATCATGGAAATAAATAATAGGTTTTTTAAAAAAATTATTATGAAAAAAAAATAAAATTATAAAAACAAAAACCTGATGAATAAAAATTCATCAGGTTTCTATTTTATAATTTTTAATTTCATTAAAATCCCCCATTATAATTATATTTTAGTCAAAGCAATTATATTAATTCAATGATTGAATTAATATAATTCCTGTGATCATACAAAGAAGCCCTATCACGCCGCTTTCCCTTAACTTGATGTGATAAAAAATCACATCAATAAAAGTAGTAAGCAATATTCCTGCTGCTCCCCACAAAACATAAGCAACACTCAAATCCATCGTTCTTACAGCCTGTGCTAAAAACAAAAACGCACATAAAACACAGAAAATAGCACTGCCTCCCCATAACTTAAACTTAAATCCTGCGGATTTTTTTAATAGAATATTTGAAAGAATATCCATAAAAACGGCTCCTGCCAAAAATATTAATCCACTATTCATGATTTTCACCGCCTGTAGTACCATTTTTTAAAAGTACTATTCCTAAAAAAATTGCTGAAAAACCAACAATTTTACCTAACGGAAGAGTTTCCTTAAACATAAACCAGCCAATGAGCGTTATAAATACAAGACCCAATCCTTCCCATACAGCATAAGCCGTACTTATAGGAATTCTTGTAATAGCCTTTGATAAAAGGAAATAAGAAATGCCTATAAAGATAAATATAAAACCATATCGCGTTATAGATTCATTACTCCCGAATATCTTGATCATTGTTGTACCGATTACTTCCGCAATGACAGCAAAAACTAATGCATACCATTGCTTCATAAATATCGAACTCCTTAATTACTATAAAATTATTAACCAAATCTTCTACAGCTGTATATTATATTACTCTTTTTAATCTATCCGTAAATTTACTATATATATTGTAACATATTATAAATTAACTTCCTAATGCCGTTAATCATAACTAATCCGGGCAATATGAGGCTATCCGCATTAAACTCAATTGGCTTTACACTTCCTTATATCTCCATGCATCTTCTCTGTTTTGCTCTAATACACAATAAATATTTATATTAGCTTTACATTGCCCTAATTAAAATATCATCGTTTTAAAAAATAGGCATATAGCCTATTTTTCAGCTACCTGCCTATTAGCCCATAGTCTAAAACATTTACCTCTTTTGCCAAATATCGTAAAATTGATTTAAATTGTATATTTTCTTTTATTATATTAAAATAATATTATATAATATAAAATTGTCTTACTGTCCATTTAATATTTACTAATCAAACTGCAATGGAGGTATAAATTTATATGTTTCATCATAACAAAGCTTATATGGCCGCATTGTTATATACGCTTATAATCGGTTTCTCTTTTATGTTCGTCAAAATAGCTTTAGTTAATGCCAATCCGGCAGATATTCTGGCACACAGATTTACCATTGCCTTTTTAGCATCGGTTATAGTTTTTTCTCTAAACAAAACCAAACTGCATATTACTTTTCGTGATTTTCTTAAAATATTTCCTTTAGCTATGCTATACCCTACCTTATTTTTCTGCTTTCAGGTATTTGGCCTTGCTTATACAGCATCATCACAAGCCGGTATTGTACAAGCCTGTATTCCTATCCTTACCCTGATTATGGCAACATGTTTTTTAAAAGAACATTCCACAATAAAACAAAATTTCTTTACCCTTCTATCTGTTGTCGGTGTCATTTACATTTTTATAATGAGTGGTTTCAGTGGCAAACAAAGTAATACTTTTGGCATTATTTTGATCTTTTTATCTGCATTATCCGCATCCTGCTACAATGTACTGGCACGAACTCTGACCCAAAAATATTCTACTTTTGTCCTGACCTATTTTATGACTATTTTTGGTATGGCTGCTTTTAATATGATAGCCATTATAAATCATTTAATGAACCATACCTTAGCCAGCTATTTTACACCATTGACAAATATCAGCTTTCTTTTATCTATGCTGTATCTGGGAATACTTTCTTCCCTGTGTACTGCTTTTTTATCAAATTATGCCTTATCAAAAATGGAAGCTTCCAAAATGAGCGTTTTCTCAAATTTAGCTACACTTATTACTATATTAGCAGGAGTAATTTTCTTAAAGGAACATCTGCAGTATTTTCATATAATAGGTGCCGTATTTATTCTATGTGGTGTAATCGGCACTAATTATTTTTCTGCAAAAAATAAGTCCTGATAACCATCACTTTTACCGTGAAGGTTCTCAGAACTTCATTTTGGCAGAACCATTATTTATGCATCAATAATTTTATATTTACTGTCTGATTTTTGATAAAAATCATATTCATACATTTTAGTAAAACCCATATGTGAATATAAGGCAATCGCAGTATTATTTCTGCTATGTACAATCAGATAGGCTTTCTTTGCTCCATTCTTCCGGCCAAAAGTAAAAATTGCCTGGCAGATTGATGTACCTATTCCTTTTTTCCGATAATATTCATCTACATGCAGGCCATATATCCCTACATAACCATGCTCTGTTGTACCATAACCGCAGCCAACTACTTTTTTATCACAAATAGCTTTTACAAATATACTTTTAACAGTAATATTTTTAATCTCCTGGCATTGTATGTCTATTAGCATCTGATCTGTAAGTCCGGCCAGCTGACAAGAAGCATTGAGCCAGTTTTCAGGTTTTTCTGCCATGCATAATCTGACATCAGATACATTTTTCCCCACAACCATATTCAGCAAATTCCCCTGCATTGTATATACTGTCTTTATTTTTTCATAATCCATTTCCAATAAAATTGATCCTAAATCTTTTTGTATAACATTTGTAACTTTAAAAACCGTTGGCATTTTATTTCTACCATATATTTCTTCACAATAGGCAATTTTTTTTCTTATCTTTTTTGCATCATCATTATAATACACTGGACAAACACAATTCGCCCTGTAAGTATAATTTTTATTGAATCGCAATACCCAACCATCCAGTAGTACCGTTTGCAACGATGGCATAGAATTAAGCAGTATTTCTTCTATTGTCTTTATTTCATTCACTTATTCTTCCCCATTTTCTATTTTCTATTGTACAATATGATATTTAATTTTGATAATTATAGTATGGGAGATGTTATTATGTCAATTAATATATTGCGTTTCATAAAATTTATTTTCTTTTTATGCATTTTATCATTTACGGCATTTTCCTGGATAATGTTATATTCCATTGCCGCCTCTTTGCTTTTATCTGTAACTACTGCATATGCAGATCTTATAGGCATGATAATTGCAAGTATTATAATTGTTGCCATATTTGGCACTATTGTTTATTATTACCGTAAAATATTATCTGACTAATGAGGTGAAAAATTTGCTCGAATTTATATTAGGAAAAACTGGTACCGGTAAAACAAGCCGCTGCCTCAGCGACATAACAAAACGCTTGGAACAATCAGCTGAGGGAACTCCTCTGCTATTGATCCTGCCAGAACATATGACCTTTAAAATAGAACGGCGGCTAGCTATTTTAATGAATAAACGCGGTGGATTTTCCCGCGCATATGTATTTGGCTTCCGCCGCTTATGCCGGTATATACTAAACCGTAATGGCGGTGCAGTCAATACCCACATAACAGAAATAGGCAAAAAATTACTGCTGTCACGTGTCATCCTGGAAAATAAAAAAGAGCTTACCAGCTTTGCTAAAGCCGCTAATCAGCGTAATTTCACTTCGTCCCTATGCCAAATCATAGAAGAATTAAAAACTTACGGAATTACCGTTAATGACTTGGAAAAAGCCGGAAAAGCAACCTCCGATGAAACTTTATCACAAAAATTGAATGACATTGCCCTACTATATAATGAATTCAATAAAACCACGCAGGACCGCTATAATGATAATGAAGATTTACTTTCAATAACCGCTATTAAAATTCAATCTGCATCATGGCTGGAAAAATGTGAAATTTGGGTAGATGGTTTTATATTTTTTAATCCACAAGAGCTCACTATATTAAAGGCACTTTTTCATAAAGCATCACATATCCATTTAAGTTTATGCATCGATGATGTGAAAAATCATTTCAATAATAACGAAACTGCACTATTTCACCGCCAATATCACACTTTTAAAGAAATAACTGAATTATGCAAACAACTTAATATAGGCATAAAATATACCTACCTGACTACACCATATCGTTTCTTATCACCAGCCCAAAAGGCAATTGAAAACAATATGTTCATTTTCCCTTTACAAAAAGCTAAAAAGGCTGATGGGATAATAATTGCTGAAGCCGCCAACCATCGCTTAGAAGTAGAGGCAGCAGCCATAGATATTATAAGATTATGCCGTGAAGAAGCCTATAGTTACAACGATATTGGTATAATCATCCGTGACAACTCTTATGCCAATATTCTGCAGGCTGTCTTACATGATTATCAGATACCATTTTTTAGTGATAACAAACGACTTTTTATCCATCATCCACTTGCTGAATTATTACGTTCCTGCATGGAAGCAATCAATACATGGCAGTATGAGCCATTAATGCGCTGCTTTAAAACAGATTTCTTCCCCGTAACACGTGATGAAATTGACCTACTGGAAAACTATGTACTTGAATTTGGTATAAAAGGAAAAAAGCACTGGCTGGATAAAAAGCCTTGGCAGTATTTTCATCAATCATTTTCCCAAGACTTATCTATAGATGATACAGCTTATCTTGATAAAATAAATGACATCCGTTACCGCCTTATAAAACCACTTGCCAAATTAGCAGAAGAAATAAAAAATGCTGCTGACGTCCGTGAAACTACAACAGCTCTGTATAATTTCCTAATTACACTGGCAATACCGAAAAAACTTTCTTTATGGCAGGACACAGCTGAAAAAGCTGGCAATCTGGCTTTAGCAAAAGAACAGCAGCAGATATGGCATGATACTATAGATCTATTTGACCAGATAGTAGAAACCTGCGGCATAGACAAACTATCTTTAAAGGAATACGCTAAAATATTAAATGATGGCTTGGAATCTCTGCAAATAGCCTTAATCCCTCCCGGCTTGGACTATGTCACTATCGCTTCCTTTGACCAAAACAGCCTAGAAAATAAAGATGCTATTTACATACTCGGAGCAAATGAAGGTATTATGCCCCGTCGGATAAAATCAGAAGGATTACTAACCGATTCCGACCGTTTTTATCTACAGGAATCAGGCATAAAACTATCTGGTGGCAGCAGTGATGATAATTTTTTTGAAAATTTTTTGTTATATAAAGCTTTTACCTTAAGCCGTAAATATACATGGGTATCATATTCACTATCAGATTCCGAGGGTGGTGCTTTAAATAGATCTTCTCTTATTGATCGACTGCACTATATTTTGCCATTAAAGCAAGAACAGACTATTTCCATTTTATTAGAAAATTATACCTCCGAAAACGAAAAACGGCGTGTAGTCACCCCGCGCCGTTGCATATCATATTTAACAACTGCCCTGCGGCAGTATCGTGAAAAAAACACTATAGCTCCATTTTGGTTTGACGTCTATAACTGGTTATTAGCACATGATAATTTTCAAACATCATTGCATACAGCTCTTACCGGACTATTTGCCAAAGCACCAGATACTACACTGTCACCGGCTTTAGCTGCCTGCCTGTATACTAAAGATCATTGTCTAAATGGCAGTGTTACTCGTTTTGAACAATTTCACAACTGCCCATTCAAACATTTTTCCCATTATGCTTTAAATCTTTCCGAACGTATAGAATTTAGTTTTTCTGCTCCTGATCGCGGCATTCTTCTACACGAAACAATGCACTGTTTTGGCGAAATATTATTAAAACAAAACCGCCATTGGAATGAAATATCACCAGCAGAATGCCATGACCTATGTCGCCAAATAATAGATGAACTGGCTCCAAAACTACAAAATCAAATATTATTGAGCAATAAACAGTACGAACATCTTACCACACGTATCCGCAAAACAGCGGAGCAAGCTTTAGAAAGACTTTGTTCTTTCGCCTGTCACAGTGAATTTTTCCCTATTGCTATGGAAAAACCCTTTGGCTCTAATAATGGCGGTCTACCACCGCTAATATACAATTTAAATAATGGCTATAAAATAAATATTACCGGGCAGATAGACCGCATTGATTCCGATAAAAGCGGCAAATATTTTCTCATAATTGATTATAAATCAGGTAATGCTTATATTAACCTGACAGAAGTATACTATGGCTTAAAACTTCAACTGCTTACCTATTTGCTTGCTGTTCAAAATTCAGCGACAGCACTTGAGCTTAATACTGATCCTATTCCAGCCGGAATATTATACTGTTTTCTAAAAACCTCCCTTCTGACTTTTAACAAAGAAATGAGCGATGACCAAATAAAAACTGAATTGATAAAGCAAATGCGCATGCCTGGCTGGTTATTACTAGATCCATCTGTCATAAAAAAAATAGATGACTCTGCTTCTTTTATAAAAGTCCGATTTAATAAAAATGGTTCCATAAATAAATTAAGCCGCACCTATGTAAAAAGTGAAGCTGAATTCAATGCCTTACTTCAATATATGGATGAACTTATTACAGATACCGGTAAGCGTATTCTCCAGGGAGAAGCATCTATCACGCCTTATAAATTAAAACAAAAAACAGCCTGTATGTTTTGTCCTTATATTGCCTTCTGCCGCTTTGACTTATCTATACCCGGTTATGAATATAATAAACTCATTGAAAAGGAAGATGATGTGTTTATGCAGCAGCTCATAGATAAAATACAGCCAGACAAAATGTAACATACTATAGCCAAAAGAAACTGCCGCAAATAACTATTTTCATTCATAAATATTTCTTCCCTGCCTACCAAAAAACCGTTAAGCAATGTATGGAATTACATCTTCATAATGTCAATATTATTAATGCGACAGCCTCTTTTAATTATCCAATAAATTTTTACCACTGCATTCACTAACTATATAACTGCTTCTTGACAGCGCTTTACACTCCTTTTTCACCGCAGCTGCCTTGGAAGCCAATATAGTTGATGTCAACCCCTTTTTATCTATAATTTTAAGAACTGCCAGTGATACCGTCATCAAAGGAAATTTTTCTGTTTTACCCTTGCGGTTCCTAGCAATAATAAATTTTTGTTTACGATGTTCAGCAGAATAAAAATTTTTAGTCTGCACATCAAATTCTTCTATAATCAATTCGCATATTTCTTTAATTTTATCAATGGGAATAAAGGCAATAAAATCATCTCCGCCGATATGTCCCAAAAAGAACTTACTTATTTGCTTAGACAGGACCTGATGCAGCAATTTAGCTGCCGCAATAAGCACACTGTCGCCTGCCTCAAATCCATAAATATCATTATATACTTTGAAATTATCTATATCTATATATACTACGGCAAAGGGCCGGCAACTGTTAAGATGGTGTGCCATAGTCCATTCTATAACATTATTCCCCGGCAACCCAGTAAGCGGATTAGCGTGACGAGCTCGATTAAGCTCCAGTTTAGTTGTCACTTCTAAAAGCTTTTTTATCGTCACCGTTCCATAATAAACATTATCTTTAACTATAATCAATGAATCATAGGTGTGCTTATTTTCTCTGCTAAGGGCCTGTGATGAAGCTTCTTCAATAGATGCCCGATAATCTACCAAAAGGGGCTGTTTGTGCATCAACAATTTAATTGGTCTATTGCTATAAAGAGAAATTCCATACGTAGTAGCAAGTTGTTGATAAAAAATGTTATGATTTACAATTCCCACCGGCTCGCCATTATCCACAATGATAATATCCAATGGTTCTTGCATGGAATGAAGATAATCTAAAATCACATGTCCAGGAGTATCCGACGAAAAAGTCGTTTGGCGTGAAGCAATTTCCCCTATCGTCATATTAAGCAGTGTATTCATACGGAAATTCTCTTTTTCCTTATAGGCATTACAAATACATTTTTTTATGTGTTTTTCCAGTAGTTGTAAACAAGGATGAGGTTTTCCTAAAAAAAAGCCTTGTCCAAAATCAATACCTAGATCTATCAAAACTTCCAGCTCTTCTTTTCTTTCGATACCTTCTGCTATGATCTTTATATTTGCTGCATGGGCAAAACTCGTTAAAGCTTTTACTATGGATTTTCTTATATAATTTTTATCAATATCCTTTACCAATCCTATATCTATTTTTACAAAATGGGGTGATAATTGAGCCAGCAGATTAAGTCCGCTATAGCCTGAGCCGACATCATCTATAGCAATTTTATAATTTTGACACTTATAATTATTAAGCACCGCACAAAATGCCTCATAATCGTCTATTGTTGTCTTCTCACTTATTTCAAAAACTATATTAGATGTATTAAGACTGAATCGGCGCAGAAGCTTAGCCGTTGATCCCTGATGAAATTTTTTGTCATATAAAATTTTAGCATCAACATTTAAAAATAATTTACGTTCCCCGAGTATATCCGCCACATTCTTAATTGCCATACTACGGCATAAATAGTCAAGCTGCCATGAACATTTTTCTTTTTCAGCCAAAGAAAAAAGTTTATCGGGACTGGCCAGCCGGCTTCCCCGTGGTCCCCGGCTCAAAGCTTCATAAGCAAAAATTTCTCCCGTCTTCAAATTAACAATAGGCTGATATACGGGTGTGATAAGTTTATTTTGCAAAATCAATTTCAATTCCTTATTTTCCTTCAATAATATAACGCCCCTTTATAAGCTATGTATATAATTTTAACTAATATCGGTTGTATTTTGTTATATTATTATTATGAATTTGTTATTTATGCAAAAAATTTATATTTTTATCATGCTTATAAGATCATAAACAACCCTGAAATATAGCTAATATTCCAATTATTTTCGATCAAAAAATGGTGATTTTCCTTTTACAGCCAAAGCAATTCCCACTACTTGTCTTGCTGTCCCTCCCAGAAATTTTAATGCCATAGCTGCCCGGCCCACAGAAAACATCACCCGATTATCAACTCTGCTATCAGCAGCTACGGCGCAGGCAGACCCTATCGCAATACCAAGATCCATGGGATCATATGCACAAAGAGCCCCATTGGATAGCACTTCCTGACAATTTTTAAAATTACAATAGCCGCATATCTCATTAAGGCCACGTACACTTAGCCGTGTTCCTAATAATACAACAGCTGTAGATTCGTAAATACATTTAGCATCACGCTGGAAAAACTCTAAATTATTTTCCTTGCCTAATCGTTCCATTTCAACTGCTAACTTGGTTTTTTCATCATCTGTAGCTATACATGTCAAAACATGGTCTATTCCCCTGGTTTTTGGCGCAGTACGCGCAGCTATGCACATCTTATCAGCTATGCATAACACAGCTTTTTCTTCTGCCTCATTACTTACGATAAGCATTATTATTTTTCTTCCCTTCATTATTAATAAGCATACAGCTATCGACTGTCCAAATATAACAATGACAAAATCATAATTATTTATAGTAATTATACTTTATTTTATGTAACAATGCAAAATCAATCTTTGCTCTAATCTGCCATAAAAAAATTACCCACAGAGAATTTCCCGGTGGGTAATCAACACAACATTTATTATACTTTATGCCAATAAATAAACATCACACTCAAAGTTTCTGCAGTATTTGCTTGAGCTTTTCTTCATAATCGGTCTTAGAAAAGTTAAAAAGCTCACCCGTCTTACGTACTTTTACTTCAATAATATCTTCTTTAACAGCCTTTGGTCCGATTGTAATCCGAATAGGATAACCAATAAGATCTGCATCCTTAAATTTTACACCAGCCCGTTCCTTGCGATCATCCAATAATACATCAATTTTATTTTTACGCATCACACCATATATTATTTCAGCTAATTCCATCTGAGCCGAGTCTTTTGCATTGACTGGCACAATTACCACTTCATAAGGTGCTATTGCCTTAGGCCATATTATTCCATTGTCATCATGCGACTGTTCAATAGCTGCTGCCATTGTCCGGCTTACACCTATACCATAACAACCCATGACTAAAGGTTTTTCTCTGCCATTTTCATCAAGGAACCCGGCATGGAGAGCCTGAGAATACTTTATTCCCAGCTTAAATACCTGCCCAATTTCTATACCGCGTGTTATTTTTACCGGCGCACCACAGTGAGGACAGGGATCGCCTTCCTTTATCAAACGAATATCCTTCACCAACACATCACCAAAATCGCGCTGCGGATCAGCATTAATATAATGCTGATCTACTTCATTTGCGCCGCAGCAGGTATTCTTCATTGCCATTACTGTACAATCAACAACAACGACAGCTTTTTTTCTATTTAACCCTATGGGACTCATAAAACCAGGGACTCCTCCAGCAGCCAAAATAACTTGTTCATCAGCCATTCTCAATTCTACAGCACCTACGGCATTTTGGAGTTTTACTTCATTTACCTCATGATCACCTCTGACAAAAGCACATATTAACCTATTTTTTTCATCTTCAAAAGCAACAGCTTTAATTGTTTTCTCAATCGGCAATCCAAGCTGATCAATTACAGCCTTAATTGTTTTTTTATCAGGTGTAGCAATTTTCTGTAATGGAAGTTCTGTTTCAGCAGGTGCATTAATAACTGCCAGTTCAGCTTTTTCTATATTTGCTGCATAATCACATTTAGTACATACAGCAATCTCGGATTCTCCGGTATCTGCCAAAGCTGTAAACTCATGGGTATTACTGCCACCGATTGCCCCACTATCTGCCTCTACAGGTCGAAAAGTAAGCCCACAGCGAGTAAAAATTTTTGTATAAGCATCATACATTTTTTTATAAGATACATCAAGACCTGCTTCATCCTTATCAAATGAATACAGATCCTTCATAATAAATTCCCGCCCGCGCATAAGTCCAAAGCGCGGCCTTATTTCGTCACGATATTTATTCTGGATCTGATAGAGTAGTAATGGCAGCTGTTTATATGAACGCACTTCATTCCTTACTAAATCAGTAATTATCTCTTCATGTGTAGGACCAAGACAAAACTCACGGCCATGACGGTCATTAAACTTAAACATCTCTTCACCAAAAACTTCCCAGCGGCCTGATTCCTTCCATAACTCTGACGGCTGCATTATAGGCATCGCTATTTCTTGTCCATCTGCCGCGTCCATTTCTTCACGTATTATTGCCTCAATCTTACGCAGAGTTCTCCATGCAAGCGGTAAATATGTATATACCCCG
The DNA here is from genome assembly GCF_015732155.1 of Pectinatus sottacetonis. Lineage (NCBI taxonomy): Bacteria > Bacillati > Bacillota > Negativicutes > Selenomonadales > Selenomonadaceae > Pectinatus > Pectinatus sottacetonis. Next base: position 1,898,012 of record NZ_WIQK01000001.1, on the reverse strand, counting down.
CCTGCTGCTTTCCTTATAAATCCAGCTCTGAGCATTAACTGATGACTTGGTATTTCTGCTTCCGCTGGCACTTCCCTCAAAGTAGGTGCATAAAGCTTTGATGCATACAATTAAAAAACCTCTCTTATCGCAAATTATAATAAAATATCATTATTTTATTCTGTCAATTTCCGTAAATAATGCTTCCAACAAATTATCTTCCGGTACTTTTTTTATGACCCTACCTTTACGGAAAAGCAGTCCCTCACCTTTACCACCGGCAATACCGACATCTGCATCCTTAGCTTCTCCTGGTCCATTTACCACACAACCCATAACAGCGACTGTAATAGGTTTTTTTATAGTGGTTAATTTATTTTCCACTTTCCCGGCAATTTCAGCTAAATTTATATTACACCGTCCACAGGTCGGGCATGACACTAAAGTCGGCCCATATTCCCTCAAACCCAGTGCCTTTAAAATCTCATTGGCTGTTTTTACTTCATTAACTGGATCACCTGTAAGCGATATCCTAAAGGTATCACCAATACCTTCAGCCAGTAAAGCCCCTATGCCCACAGCAGACTTTATAATTCCTGTATTTACTGTACCTGCTTCCGTTATACCCAAATGAAGCGGATAATCCACTGTATCACTCATAAGACGATATGCATCAATTGTAAGTGGTACATCATGAGCCTTTAAAGAAATCTTTATATCATGAAAATCCAACTTTTCCAAAATATGCACATGTTCCATGGCACTTTCTACCAAAGCTTCAGGCGTAACTTTACCATATTTAGATAAGATTCTCTTATTAAGTGATCCAGCATTCACCCCTATACGAATAGGAATATTCTTCTTCTTAGCAGCATAAACCACTTTTTTTACCCGATCTTCATCACCAATATTCCCCGGATTGATACGCAGTGCATCGATTCCATGTTCAATTGCTGTTAATGCCAGCCGATAATCAAAATGGATATCAGCTACCAGCGGCACTTCAATTTTTTCCTTTATATTACTTATATTCACTGCTGCTTCCATATTGGGGACAGCCACACGGACAATATCACAGTCTGCATCAAGCAGTCTTTTTATCTGTTCTACGGTAGACTTAGTATCCTCAGTTTTAGTATTCGTCATCGATTGCACTGAAACAGGAGCATCACCGCCAATTTTTATCCTGCCAATATGAATCTGACGTGTTTTTTTCCGTTTCATTATTATCACCTTTATAAAAATACTGTACAAGACATTTTTATACTATGTTTTTTCAAAATTAGTAATGCCCGCTCAGCCAAATAAACGAGAAAAATCCTGTGCTGTTGCAAAAAACATCAATATAAGCAACAAGGCAAATCCCACAAATTGTGACCTTCTCATAAGTTCAGGACTTAAAGGCCTGCCACGCAAGGCTTCGATAAATAAGGTAAAGAAATGCCCTCCATCAAGTGCCGGTATCGGCAAAAGATTGATTATCCCTAAATTTATACTCAATAAAATCATAATATTAAGTACTGACTGAATACCTATTTCAGCAGCCTGTCCAATAATTGTCGCCACCCCTATCGGTCCAGCCAAATCAGCATGTACTGTCCCCATAATCATGCCAAATATGGCAGCAATCATCGTATATGTGATATAAACAACCTGTTTTGCTGCTAATACCAAAGAACTTGCAAAACTTACTGGTGTATGAGTTGTTGCTGCCACTACCCCAGCCATAGCCTGTTTAGCAGTCTTATCATATTCGGGAATCAAATTAGTCATCGCTTTTTTTCCATCGCGCAGATATTGCACTTGCAAAACCTTTCCATCAGAAACCTTTATTTTAGCCGCAAATTGCTGCCATGTAGCAATTTTTTCTCCATTAATAGCAATTATTATATCTCCCTTTTTGAGTCCGGCCATAGCTGCTGGTTTCTGATCAATAACTCCGCCTAATGCTGCTTCTTTTACCGGTGTCTGTATACCAGAAGTAAATAAAATAGCTGCTATAAGTACATAGGCCAATAAAATATTCATTGCTGCCCCGGCAACGATAACAATCATTCTCTGCCATACAGGTTTTGCCCAATAAGCTCTATCTCCAGCACTTTTATCATCAGGTTCCATGCCTGCAATTTTGTTAAACCCACCTAAAGGAATAGCCCTGATGGAGTACAATGTTTCCCCATATTTAAAACCAGCTAGTTTAGGTCCAAAGCCTATTGCGAATTCATCTACCCGCATACCAGTGAGCTTTGCCGTGATAAAATGTCCCAGTTCATGTACTAAAACCAATATGCCAAATACAATCACAATAGCCAGTATCATTGTTATACTAAAACTCATAAATTCCCTCCGTCATTAAATATTACTTACACCCGTTATTTTCATTATAATAATTATTCATTTTTTACCATGATTATAAAATAAACAACATCCTGCCATCAAATACTATTTATTATTTTACAAGCAAAATTACGGGCACTGGCATCTACCGAAAAAAACACTTCAGGTACCATATCTTTGATAACTTTGTGAGCCTGCATTGTTTTCTCTATAATAGAATAAATATCAAGAAACTTTATTCTATTATGTAAAAAGGCTTCAACAGCAACTTCATTAGCAGCATTCATCGCACACGGCATTGTTCCACCGATCCGTCCAGCCTCATAAGCAAGATCTATTCCCTTAAAAGTCTGTGTGTCTGGTCTTTCAAAAGTCAGCTGAACCATATTCCAGAAATCAAGCCGTTTAGCTGCTGACTCCATACGATGGGGATAAGTAAGGGCATATTGAATAGGCAGGCGCATATCAGTAGAGCCCAGCTGGGCCATAACCGTACCATCAATATACTCCACCATTGAATGAACAATACTCTGCGGGTGAACTACTACCTGAATTTTATCATAAGGCATGTCATAAAGCCAGTGGGCTTCAATTATTTCTAAGCCTTTATTAACAAGTGAAGCACTGTCAATAGTTATTTTTTTCCCCATCGACCATGTGGGATGTGCCAGACACTGGTTTACCTGCACATTTTCTAAATCTATTTCTTTTTTGCCACGGAATGGTCCACCCGAAGCTGTTAATAATAATTTATTGACCCTGTTTTTGTCATTTCCCTGCAGACATTGAAAAATAGCACAATGTTCACTGTCAACAGGTAATATTGACACTTTATTCTCCTTAGCCATTGCCATTATTAATTCACCGGCTACAACTAATGTTTCCTTATTTGCCAGCGCAATATTTTTCCCTGCCTTAATTGCTGCCATGGTCGGCCGCAGTCCGGCGAATCCCATAAGTGATGTAACTACAGTATCTACATCATCAAAAACAGCCGCAGCTATAAGTCCAGCATCCTGCGATAATATTTTTGTTTTTCCCGTATAACGGGTCTGTAAACGATCTGCTGCATCTTTATTATATAAAACAGCGAGCTTAGGCTGAAATTCATTTATTTGTTTTTCCAGAAGTTCATCATTATTGTTCGCCGCAATTGCTTCCACTTTAAATAAATCTTTATGTTGTCTAACTACTGATAAAGTCTGGGTTCCGATCGATCCTGTAGAGCCCAATATAGAAATCTTTTTCATAAAATTCCTTCCAAAAGTATATTAATTATTTATAAATAAAACTACATAAACCTAATTAAATTACAATATTATTTCCCTCTAGAATATAAAATCAGTGAATAAAATAACTATGACAAAAAATATAAAAATAATAAACAAATGGTGCTGTAAATAATATACTGTCAAATCTATCCAATACACCACCATGTCCGGGAATAATCTTGCCTGAATCTTTTATTCCCGTATAACGTTTAAAGATTGACTCAACTAAATCTCCCAGTGTAGCTACTACAGCCAGCATCATTCCCAATAATGCCATAGGCCATAAAACAAAATCAAAATACCAACCGGTAATCGTCACTGTGAAAATTGTTCCTAATACTCCGCCAATAAACCCTTCTATAGTCTTTTTCGGACTTATTTGAGGACAAAGCTTGTTTTTCCCTAAAAAAGAACCACTGAAATACGCAAAAGTATCACTTGACCATGTTCCAATAAGTGCTATCCATAAAAGAGCGCATCCCAGCGATAAACCATGTGGAGCAGTCATAGTATCCGCAATTCCTAACCGCAGCTGTACTATATAATAAAATCCCATACCTATATATAAAACACCTGTTAACCCTGTATAAGCCTCTATAGGTGAAAATTTTTTATGACAAATAACCATTTTTATCATAAATACTGCTACTATAAATGTCATAACCGGCATAAAAAAACTTACCGGCTTATTATCTATTGTCACTATCCCACTAAGTGTAAGAACAGCTACACAAATCATACCCAACCATAAAGAGATATTCATCTGCTTATTTTTAAAAGCCCGCACATATTCCTGCCATCCTATCACAGCCAGCAAAACAGCAGACAGCATAAATAAAAATCCGCCGCTCATTATAATAAAAAAAGCCGCTACTATACCAATAACACCTGACACAATTCGTATTAACAAAATAAATCCCTCATATTATCATACATTCAATCCGCCAAATTTACGGTCACGCTTTTGATAGTCCATAATAGCTTGTATAAAGTCTTCCGGCATAAACTCTGGCCAATTCTTCTTAGTAAACCAAAATTCAGCATAAGCACACTGCCACAACAAAAAGTTACTAATGCGCATATCCCCGCTGGTTCTTATCAATAAATCAACTGCCGGCTGATGCGCTGTATATAAATAGTCGTCAAACATTTTTGCGTCAATATCAAGAGCATTGATTTTTTTATCAGATGCCATTTGAGCCAACTTTTTAACCGCCATGACAATTTCGTCACGACCACCATAATTAACAGCAATATTCAAGTGTAATCCATCATTATCCGCTGTTTTTTTTCTGGCTTTTTCTATTTGTTCCTGCAAACCCAAAGACAAATCTTTTATACCGCCAATAAAATCAATATGCACATTTTTTCTATACATTTCATCGATTTCTGCATCCAAATAATACGAAAATAGTTTCATAAGGAAGTTTACCTCAGTTAATGGACGTTTCCAGTTTTCTGTTGAAAAAGCATAAACCGTCAGATATTTTATATTAATATCAGATGCCGTATGCACTATAGATTTTAATGTACTTACACCCTTTTTATGTCCCATTTTACGGGGTAATCCCTTTTTACTGGCCCATCTGCCATTTCCATCCATAATTATGGCTATATGAGTAGGCAGTTTAGCGGCATTTATTGTATTAAATGCTTTCTCATTTTCATTTTTTTCATTTTTATAAAAAAAATCTTTCCACATAATGCAATAACCTCTTTGCTCTTGTAATATGAAATAAGCCCCTCTCCAAAAACAAAAAAAGAGGGGCTTATTCTCATCAGGGAGCTTCAATAGCTGACACCGGGCAGCCTGCCTGACATGCACCGCATTCTACGCAAGTTTCTGGATCAATTTCATAATGTTTATCACCTTCAGAAATTGCACCAACAGGGCAGGTAGATGCACATGCTCCGCAAGAAATACATTCATCAGTAATCTTATATGCCATAGTTCACACCTCCTTTCGCATTTTAGCCGCAGCCAAAAGCTGCAAAACACCGTTTTCAAGATACTTTTCTCTTATAACATATAAAATGTTTGAATCGACCTTAAAAAAACCTTTTTCAGGTGGAATAGTGTACTCTATGACAAATTTCGTTTTTTGTTTCTGCAATGCTATAACGGCATCCGGCAGAAGCTGTCCCACATATTTCATAGTTAAACTTCCATTATTTCTTTTTCTTTGGATGTTTTTATTTTATTAACTTCATCAACATATTTATCAATGAGTTTCTGCATATCATCCTGTGCCTTCTTTGCCTCATCTTCCGTTATGTCCTTTGATTTTTCCATCTTTTTAATATCATCATTGGCATCACGACGAATGTTTCTTAAACCTACCTTAGCTTCTTCTGCTTTTTTGTTAACCGTTTTTACTAAATCTATGCGGCGTTCTTCCGTAAGCTGCGGTATTGCCAGCCTAACAACCGAACCATCAGAATTAGGACTTAACTCTATTTCTGATTTCATAATTGCCTTTTCTATTTCGTGCAGCATAGATTTTTCCCATGGAGCAATGACCAGCATCCTTGGTTCCGGCACCGAAATATTTGCTACCTGATTAATGGGTGTAGGTGTTCCATAATAATCCACCATGACCCTGTCAAGCAGTGCCGGCGTAGCCCGACCTGCCCGCAGAATGCTATATTCTCTTTTCAAGGCTTCAATAGCTTTCTTCATGCGCTGTTCGCCTGAATTCAATACATCCTTTATCATAACTTAGTACCTCCCACAACAGTGCCTATGCATTCACCTAGTGCTGCCTTTAAAATATTGCCCGGTTCATCTATATTAAATACGATTAAAGGAATTTTATTATCCATACATAAGCTGGTAGCAGTTGCATCCATAACAGCTAAACCGCGCTGCAGTACTTCAATATATTCTAGTGTATCAAATTTATGTGCATTAGGATTACTGTTAGGATCACAGTCATATACACCATCAGTATTTTTTTTCGCCATTAAGATAACATCTGCTTCAATTTCAGCAGCCCTTAAAGCAGCTGTAGTATCTGTAGAAAAATAAGGATTACCCGTTCCAGCAGCAAAAATAACCACACGACCTTTTTCCAAATGACGAACAGCCCGTCTTCTTATATAAGGTTCAGCTATTTGACGCATTTCAATAGCTGTCTGTACCCGTGTATCCACATTTATTTTTTCTAAAGCATCCTGCATAGCCAAAGAATTCATGACAGTAGCCATCATTCCCATATAATCAGCCGTAGTTCTGTCCATTCCCTTTGCACTGCCAGCCAGACCACGCCAGATATTTCCCCCGCCTACAACAATTGCAATCTCTACACCACGCTGATAAACAGATTTTATCTGCTGGGCAATAGATTCTACTACTTTGGGATTAATACCAAATCCCTGTTCTCCTGCTAGAGCTTCACCGCTTAATTTCAATACTACACGCTTATACTGTTTTACTGTCACCAATATGTCCTCCGTCCAATATTTAATTGTGAATACAGCACTTTTAATATATCATATATCATATTTTCAAAAAAGAGAACACAAAATTTGTGTCCTCTTTAAATTTTTATTACTTATCAACCTTTAACAGCTGCCATTACTTCAGCTGCAAAATCGTCAGATTTTTTTTCAATGCCTTCACCCAGCTGATAGCGAACAAAACGGCGTATGGAAATATTTTCACCGACTTTAGCAATTTGGGTTTTTACAAAGTCAGTAATTGTCTGATCCTGGTCTTTAATATAGACTTGGTCCATAAGACAAACTTCCTTATAATACTTTTCTATACGGCCTTCAACCATTCTTTCCACTATTTTTTCTGGTTTTCCTTCTGCCAGAGCCTGTTCACGCAATACCTTGCGTTCATGTTCAAGTTCCGCCGCATCCACTTCTTCACGACGTACACATTTAGGATTAGCTGCAGCAATCTGCATCGCAATATCACGGGCAAACTCTTTAAAATCATCTGTGCCGGCAACAAAATCTGTTTCACAGTTGACTTCCACTAAAACGCCAATACGTCCATTACCATGTATATATGAAGTAATAACGCCTTCGGCTGCAACACGGCCGGCTTTCTTCGCTGCTGAAGCCAGTCCTTTTTCACGTAAAAAGTCTACAGCCTTATCTTTATCACCATCACATTCAGATAAAGCTTTTTTACAATCCATCATACCTGCTCCTGTTTTTTCACGCAGTTCCTTAACCATTGCCGCTGTAACCTTTGCCATCAATAAAATCCTCCTATTATAAAAAGAGGGGTAAAGGGATAATAGTCCCTCTACCCCCTCTGATATTTAACTTTATTTTAATTAAGCTTCTTCGTTATCTTCTGTCTGAGCTTCTTCATCTTCACTGCTCTGGCGGCCTTCCAATACAGCATCAGCCATGCAGCCTGTCAATAATTTAACAGCACGAATAGCATCGTCATTGCCAGGAATAACATAATCAATTTCATCCGGGTCACAGTTCGTATCTACTATAGCAACAATAGGTATATCCAATTTTCTTGCTTCTGCTACTGCGATACGTTCTTTGCGCGGATCAATTACAAATAATGCACCCGGTAACTTATCCATTTCTTTTATTCCGCCTAAAGCTCTTTCTAATTTGTCCTGCTCACGGCGCAGCATCTGAACTTCTTTTTTGGTAAGGACTTCAAATGTTCCGTCTTCTTCCATGCCTTCAAGTTCTTTCAAGCGATTGATGCTTTTTCTGATCGTGCCAAAATTAGTCATCATGCCGCCGAGCCATCTTTCATTAACATAATACATGCCGGCTTTTTCAGCTTGTTCTTTTACTGATTCCTGAGCCTGTTTTTTGGTACCAACAAATAATACGGATTTACCCTCTTCAGCAATAGAACGGATGAAATTATATGCTTCATCAATTTTTCTTACTGTCTTTTGTAAGTCAATGATATAAATACCATTTCTTTCGGTGAAAATGTACTTAGCCATTTTCGGATTCCAGCGTCTGGTCTGATGACCAAAGTGAACGCCTGCTTCTAATAATTGTTTCATGGAAATAACTGCCATGATGGTGCACCTCCTGTTTTTTTTATTCCTCCATGCATCTTAAATCGCTGCTAGACCTTTAAAAGGCACAGTACAGCATCAATGCATGTGCGTTTTTTACACCGTCCATCATTATAGCATAAAAATTTTTCTCTAGCAACTGTTTAAGAACAAGTATTATATTTCACATATTAACAAAAAAGACAGGCACCACAATTGTGGTGTCTGCCCGACTGCGATCCATCAAACCGCAGCTTATTATTCTTTTACATTCAAGATCAGAAGAAGAATTCAACTTGTCCAAAGAGTTTATTATAATCAGCACTCTGGTCAGTATTATCAAGACCAATATTCTTACCATCAAAGTACAGAACAGTAGCTAATACGTTTTGAGCTACAGCATAATTAGCTCCAACTTCCCAGCCTTTGGTACCACGCTGTGCACCATCATAAGTAGGATCAATTGTAGCACCCATGCCCAAATAACGATATGCAGTATACATGCCCCATGAACCAGCTTTGGAAGCATCAGCACCTTTATAAGCTAAAGTAACATCATAAGCTTTATTCTGTCCTTCTAAATATTTAGAAAGAGTACCATTATTATCGAATTTATCTACGTCACCATGAGCATAAACGCCATAAAGATTTACATTCTTGTCAAATTTATAACCCAAACCTGCACTCCAGATATTCTGGTTAGCATCTTTGCTGTCAGCCAGTGCTTCTACTCCACTTGCTGTACCTAAATCTTTACCAATGCTCTGGATCTTACGAACAGTATAAAAACCAGCTACTGCACTGAGTTTACTATCTTTAGGAGCATAGCCAACTTCAAACTGACCATATTTACCTTCATAATCACCACTAGCTTGATCATCATCATAACCGACTTTATTGTATTCAGAATCTTTAGCTAAAAGACCTGTTGTGTTTCTGTTATCATTATTGTATTTACCAAAGCCTGCATTTACTTTAACATCTTTATTAGCACCCCAGGTAAACTGAGCACCGCTCATACGGTCATCGATAACCATCCCATTGCCAATGCCAGTTGTTGAACCGGACAATACAGGAGATTTACCAAGATCTGCTGTAGCACCGAACAAAGGTCCTTCTACATAAAGACGATCTACTTCAGCAGAAGTAGCATCATTAGAATGTCTTGCATTAGCTTCATAATCTATACGAGCCTTTGCAACCCAGCCGGTATTACCGATAAAAGCTTTAGGTTCTAAACGGAATAAATAATTATTTGTATTTTGTCTATCGCCATCCTGGAATTTTTCGCCAGTATAACGATAACGGAATTCACCAGTGAATTTAACATTGTCGGATTTCTTTTCCAGATTAGATACACGAACACCGAGGTTATCAAGTTCTTCGGAGAATTCTGCAGCAAGTTTGTCAACTAAAGCTTTATCAGCTTTATCAACATCAGTCTTTGTCATTGCTTTAGCAACAATCTGAGCCATTTCATAACGAGTCATTGTTTTCTGACCCTGATATGTGCCATCAGGATAGCCGTTTACAACACCGTCAGAAGCAAGTTTTGATACAGCATCATATGCCCAGCTGCCAGCTGGAACATCACTGAAAGGATTAGCTGCAGCAAAAGTTGTGCTTGCAGCACCGATTACTAATGCACCAGTAATCATTGATACGAGAGTTTTCTTTGTCATAATAGAAAATTCCTCCTATAAATTATATTGTTTTTTCGATTAAAAACATTCAGAGGAAATTTTGTATGAGTATCCATGTTTCCTCAACATCTTCCCTTGTCTATTTCTAATCTAGAGATAGGTTATCACATTATGGCTAAAAAAGCAAGTTTTTTCAAGCCAATCTTATTTTGAATATGCTTTTTTTTATCTGATTTTGTCTATCAACAGCTATGGCTGTACGATGAACATCATTAGGAAAACAGACAAGAAAATCCCCTGGATTTACCAGAATTACTGTTGCTTGTTTTTTCCCTTCCATAATTAGCAGATCTTTTTCCTCATTATAACTTTTTTCCTGCATATCTTTAGCAAAGCCTGTATCTATTTTTTCTGTGCCTGACAATAAAATATGCATATCTATATATTTTTTATGTGCTTCCCAAAAACATTGCTGACGATAACGCGTTTCATATTCGTCGATATTTACAAAAATATTTCTGCCGTCAATTTCATACGTGCCTGTTTTTCTCTCATTCAATGCATTATTCTTATAATATTGGAAACAAGTCATAATTTTCTGCGGCAGATTCATCTCATCCAACTGCAAAACATTGCCAAAAATCATCTTATCACTCCATTTTTTAATAAATTTTTGTTGCACCAGTATATAAATTGCAAAAAAATATAAGGTTTCTATAATTATATTCATATCTTGCCCACTAGGCAACAGCAGAGAATATTATTATCATACCCGATAAACAAAAACACGTAACCTTGTGCTTACTACCTGAAAAGCAGGGGATTGCTTTAGCACAGGATTAGTTATATAATATAGTAGATAATTATTGTGCGGACATTTTCTATATTTTTAACGTATCACAGATAATTAAATTAAAATATATTTTTTTACATTTTTGGAGGTGCTATTTTTTGGCAAAGGAACTGCAAAAATTGCAGATTATTCCCTTGGGTGGGCTGGGAGAAATCGGAAAAAACATGACGGTTATCCGTTATGGTGATGAAATTCTCCTAATTGATGCTGGTCTAATGTTTCCTGATGAAGATATGCCAGGAATTGATCTCGTTATTCCTGATATTTCTTATCTAGTGGAAAACAAAGATCATATAAAAGCTATAGTTTTAACCCATGGGCATGAAGATCACATCGGGGCGCTGCCATATATTTTAAAGCAGATCAGTGCTCCTATTTACGGAACTCGTTTAACACTTGGTATATTGGAAGGACGTTTAAAAGAAAATAATGTAGACTCCAGTAATCTTCATCCTGTATCACATGGTGATATTATCTCGGCTGGATGTTTCAGTGTCGGTTTTATCCGTGTTAACCACAGTATTGCTGATGCCTGCGGGCTATCAATAAAAACTCCGCTAGGTATGATAGTTCATACGGGAGATTTCAAATTTGACTATACTCCGGTCGATGGTAAAATGACAGATTTTCGTGCATTTTCCAGTTTAGGCAATCGTGGTGTCCTCGTCATGATGGCTGACAGCACAAATGCTGAACGTGAAGGACACACACCAAGTGAAAAAACTGTCGGAGTTGCTTTTGATAAAATTTTTCGCAATGCCCGCGAACGCATTATTATCGCTACATTTTCTTCAAATGTTCATCGCATACAGCAGGTAATCGATACTGCTGTAAAATATCGCCGTCGCGTTGCCATCCTCGGACGCAGTATGATAAATGTTGTAACTATTTCTTTAAAATTAGGTTACATTCATGCCCCTGAGGGAACAATTATCGATATAGATGAAATAAATAATTATCCACAAAGTAAGGTAGTTATCATAACTACTGGCAGTCAGGGCGAACCAATGTCTGCTTTGACCCGCATGGCAATGTCTGATCACCGGAAAGTAGGGATTGTTCCCGGTGATACGATAATTTTATCGGCTACCCCGATTCCTGGCAATGAAAAACTTGTTGCTCGTACAATTGATAATCTTTTAAAACTTGGTGCTAATGTAATTTACGGCCGAGATCAGGGGATTCATGTATCTGGCCATGCCAGTCGTGAAGAACTTAAGCTCATGCATAATCTGGTACGGCCTAAATTCTTTATACCAGTACATGGTGAATACAGGCATCTTGTAAAACATGCTCAATTAGCACAGGAAATAGGCATGAATAAGAACCGCATATTTATTGCGGAAAATGGCAGCATTTTAGAATTCACCCGCGATAAAGGAGCAATAGTAGGAAAAGTCCAGGCAGGTCGTGTTCTTATTGACGGACTGGGTGTAGGTGATGTAGGCAATATTGTACTGCGTGACCGCCGCCAATTGTCGCAGGATGGTATCATCATTGTGGTAATGACCATGGATAAAGCCAAAGGCTGTGTTGCTTCTGGTCCTGATATTGTTTCCCGTGGTTTTGTCTATGTGCGTGAATCTGAGGAGCTCATGAATGAATCCAAAGAACGTGTAGCAGCGACCCTTGATAAATGCTTAGAAAATAAAATAACTGAATGGTCTGCTATAAAATCTAATGTGCGTGAAACGCTGGGACGTTTCTTATATGAACAAACCAGACGCCGTCCAATGATACTTCCTATAATCATGGAAATATGATATTCATATTATTAACATAAAAGAAATAAGTTGGTGCCTGCATTATCGGCGCCAGCTTATTTCTTTTATATACTAAATTAACAGTAAAAATAAAAAGAAGCTGCCGCACATAAAAGTGCAACAGCTCCTTTTTCTGTATCAATAAATTATTTTCCTAAAATACCTGTCCAATATCCTAATATACCGACAGCAAACAAACCAAAGATGATCCAGATAGGATTAACTTTCTTCTTCATGAGTTTAATACACAAGAAAGTCAAAAGCAGAGGAATCAAACCAGGCATTAATTGGTTGAGTATAGTCTGCACAGTCGTAACAACAGTTGTTCCATCCTGTTTGTGTATAGTCGATATGACCACAGGAATATTTACTGTAGTCCACTTATTAACTAAGGCTCCCATTACAAACAACCCTAATATTGATGCACCTTCTGTAATTTTTTGCAAGGCATTCCCCGCGACATCCGAAACAATATCGGTTCCCTTGGTATAGCCGTATTTAATACCATACCAACGAACTAAAAGACGAACAAGATTAAACAAGACAAAGAATAAAATAGGCCCAAATAAACTGCCGCCCAAAGCAAAGGAAGCTCCTAATGATGCAGTGATAGGACGCAGTGTTCCCCAGAAGATAGGATCACCGACACCAGCTAAAGGTCCCATCATCCCAACCTTTATACCATTTATAACGCCATCGCTGATATCTTTACCATTTGCCTTTTGTTCTTCCAATGCTGCTACTACACCAATGATTGGTGCTGTAACAAAAGGATGAGTATTATAAAATTCCAGATGTCTTTTCAGTGCTTCTTTTCTTTCATCACCAGTATATAACTTCTTGATTATTGGTATCATACCAAAACAGAACCCTAAAGCCTGCATACGTTCCATGTTCCACGAACCTTGCAAAAAATTAGAACGAATAAAAGTCCAAAAAAAGTCACTTTTAGTTAATTTTTTCATAATATTTCTTCCTCCTTTTATATTAGTCGTCTAGGTCGTCATCTAAATCATCATCATTACCGTTATTTGCATTTCCTGAAGGAGCTGATGCAACTGCCGGTTTGCTATATTTCGGGTTAAGCTGAATATATACAATAGCCAGAACAAGCCCTATAACACCAAATGCAACTAAGTTAAAGTTAGTAAATGCGGCAATAACGAAACCGAGGAAGAAGAACGGCATTAAATAATTTGCCTGCATCATATTAATAACCATAGCATAACCTACTACTACGATAAATCCACCGGCAACCTGAAGGCCACCAGTAACTACAGGGGGAATGGCATCCAGCATTGATTGAACAGCACCAGTACCAATATACATAGCCACTAAGATTGTAGGGATAGCCACGCGAAGTCCCTGAAGAACCAAAGCTCCTAAATGGCATATATCTATGCCCCGCAAATTTCCATCTTTGGCAAATCCATCAGCCCTATGCTGGAAAAACACTGTTATTGTACGGCACAAAATAGTCAGAACCTGACCGGCAGCAGCTAATGGCATAGCAATGGCAATCCCTGCTCCTATACTTTGATGTCCGGCAATAACCAAAATTGTTGAAATCGTCGATGCCAAGGCTGCATCAGGTGCCATTGCTGCACCAATGTTCATCCAGCCTAAAGCAATCATTTCCAATGTACCACCAATAATAATACCTGTTGTCATATCACCCAGGATAGCACCTGTAAGTGTGCAGGCAATAAGCGGACGATGTGTCTGAAGTTCATCAAGCACGCTCCCCATTCCTGCGATACCTGATACAATAAATATTGCGATAAGTTGAGCACTACTAATTTCCATTATGAATACCTCCTATATTATTTTTTTATAATGATATACATAAAAGACATATTAATCCAAATTTAATAACTATTCTCCCAATGAACGAGCAGTGCAATCTGCCATAGGACAGAAAATACTGCCGGTCATTAAAATGCAATGCTAAATAAATTACTTTTTAAGCAGATCCATGATATTAACTTTTTTATCAGTATCAACTTTTCTACATTCAAGTTCTATACCTTTTTCATTAAGCTTTTTAAAAGCTTCTTCATCTTTTTCATCAACAGATATTGCACCGCTTACCTGACGTTTTCCTTCTTTAAAACTCATCCCGCCAATATTAACGCTTTTAATATCGACACCTGCTTCAATCATACGCAATACACTTGTAGGATTGGTAAATAAAAGCAGACATTTGTCATTTTCGTATTTAGGGTTATTATACACACGAACCGCTTTATCAACACTTACAACACTAGATTTTATTCCGGGAGGAGCTACCTGTTTTAACAGTGTTGAACGAATATTATCAGCAGCCACTTCATCATCACAAACAATTATGCGCTGACATTTAGTAACCTTTGCCCAAACTGTAGCAACTTGTCCATGAATCAGTCTGTCATCAATACGGGCTAACACAATTTTCATTATAAATCGTCTCCTTCATCATCATTTTCAACCGTAATCGTACTCTTGTGAAATTTTTGTACACCTGCTGCAGCTGCTTTCTGTGCTTTTTCCATAGCATCAAGGACGTTAAGACCTTCACCAGCCATACGATAGCTTATTACTTCTACCAGCATTGGCAAACTAACACCTGTCACAATACCACATTTTTCATCTTCTGCCGCTATCCGGCATGCTGCATTGTATGGACTACCGCCAAACAAATCATTTAATATGATAACACCGTCATCTGCATCCATTTTTTCAATGGCCTTTTTGTATCTACTAATTAAATCATCAGGACCCTCTCCTGGAACTAATGTAACTGTTTCCAAATTATCGGGACGCCCACAAATCATAGCACAGGTATTAACTAATTCTTCAGCTAAATGTCCATGTGTACCAACAATAATTCCAAGCATATATTTATCCCTCCTTTACTTATCACTTAATTATATAAGCAAATATCGTGCCAATATTAGTGTGTCGCCTAGTATCCTTAATAATCCAGGGATGCTAAATTTTCTCATATTTTTTTACACACTGTTTTTAAACACACTAAGCAATAAAAGCAATATATTTCAACACACTATTTTATTATTTTACTATACTGTGTCAAAAACGGATAAAAAATAAAAATTGCCCTGACAGTTCCCATTAATATTAATAAGGAATTCCAAGGCAGTTTTTTAGCTTACAGCATTGCTGCGATATAGCAAAGCTCATCATCTTTTAAGGTAAGCTGTAATATCCGTTTAAAAATACCTGCAGCTTTTTTTACTTTAGCTAAATCTTTTTGTTCGATTTTTCCTATCAACTTACTATTATAGCTTATATCATTGTGTGTTACTTCTCTTTCCAATGCACATGCGGTATGCACTACTATTTTCAATTTTTGGGCATTAGAAAATTCTGCGGAAAAAAGCCTCTCCAGTTCATCTGTAAATGATAACAATAGATTTACCACTTTATCCGGGTTTAAATACAACAACATTTCATTTAATGCATCAATGCATAAACGACGCAAAACAACATTATTATTTTCAATATGTTTAGACGAAAAATTACGAGCTGCCGGCAAATGACATAGTAGGGCATTGTCCTTACCGCTCAATATTGTTTCCAATGGAATAAAAGGTGCATTTATCTGCGGATCAACTATTCCCACAGAGGCTATAATATTGTAATTCTCTGATAATTTTTTTATGTTATCTTGCATATCGTATAAACTTATAGGTATAACTTTAATATGCACTATACCAGCATTTACCAGAATATCCCGGATCATATGTTTAAGTTTTTCAGCCGTGCCTTCTCCAGAGTTGCATATTGTAATAATAACGTCACTTTTAGTATCGCTGGTAACAATAGTATTATCATCATAGCCACCAAAGCTTTTCAATGAATCATATACAGCAGGCAGCGTCACTCCCGCCATATCCACTTTCCGCATAGCTTCCAAAACTAAAGGTGTAGTTACCATGTTTATGGTCATTACAGGAATGCCCAGTTTTTCTTTTATCAGCGGACCAAAGTTACATAAGGAGCCCATATCTGCCATGAGCAACACACCCTGACTGCAATTAATTCCCCTAAGCTTTTCTACAATACGTTTAAGCATTTCATTGGGTCTACATTCCAGTGGCATATCAAAAGGTATTAGTTCCACTTTTGTAGCACTGAACAATTTGCGGGCAACATCACAAACTGAGCTTGCCGTATAATTACCGTGCATTGCTACAGCAATTACAATTTTATCGGTTATGTCCTCTTCCTTTAAGGACTGTAACAGCATTGCAAAATATTCCGTTTCAGATGCAGCTATATCAACGTTATAATGATCTTCAATCATTTTTTTTATTTCTTTTGCAATCTCAAATTCTGGTGTAGCTGTATTGACCATGCCAGACAATGAATTACGAAATTGCTTTTTTTCTTTTATCCTGGCAAATAATGAACTAAGGTGAAGAGCAAAAGCATATAAAAACCTCTCTTTGGAAATAAGTTTTACTTTTACTGCCACAAGATCAGCTACCTGCTGTGTAAAATCTACCATATCCGCATCAACAATCTTTAATAACCTGTCTCTGACAGATAACGTGACGTTTTGTTTTTGTTTTATATAAAAATCTTTTAAATATGCATTTACATCTGCAATGATGACCTGCTGCACTACATCATCAGCAATGCCTTCATTTTTTAAAACTTTTATTTTATCTTCCACCATCTGATACAAATTAAATTTGTCATCTTCAACTTCCTTAGGTAATTTCTTCTTGTTATCAGGTGTCACATAAAATTCATTGCCAATAGTAGCTGATATTGCTGCCATATCCATACGTTTAGTGCTCATTGAGAGTATGCCTGACTTGATCTGCTGCGGCAGCATCTGATAGTTTATATCTATATATTTACGTTTTTTTATATTAAGCAAACCCTTGGCGCACAATAAACGTATATTAGATTCTAATTGCCCAACATTTCCTGGACCAATGCTTCCGATCAATGCTTTTATAGCATCACCGCTAACTTTTATCGGTCTTTTAACACACAGCGATTCTTTTAAAAATAACAGCTTAATAATTTCCAATTTTTCTTCTATTGGACGCTCAGATAATGGTGGTATTTCAATAATATTAGGAATACGCCGCTTAAATGTACGTGTCAGGACCGAATCAGGATTTTCTGTCGTAGCACAAATTATCAATACGCGGGCCTTGCGCTCTCGCTTTGTCTCACCTAACCTGTTAAAAGTACCCGTATCCATAAAATAAAATATCATTTCCTGTCCTTCTGGTGGCAGTCTGTGTACTTCATCTAAAAATAAAACACCCTGATCAGCTGATTCAATAAGTCCTACAGCATTAGTATCAGCGCCGGTAAAAGCACCTTTTATATGACCAAAAATATGCGATATCAATAATTGCGGATTATTATAATAGTCAGCACAGTTAAATGTAATAAACGGCGCATCTGCTTTAAACCTTCCGACTTGACAACCATATTCAAACATCATATGAGCAAACAGCGTTTTACCTACCCCTGTTTCCCCTAGTATAAGGGTATGCAATCCATCAGGTGGATAAATAATTGCCGCTTTAGCCTGATCTATCTGCCCTTTCAAACTACTGCCGATAAAATTGCAAAAAGCTGTATCAAGTGGTTTTTCTGGTTCTTTCCCAACAATTCTATTATCTGCCGACTTTTCACCCACACTATTGGTATAAAGATACTTAACCGGCCGCCCAGGCAATTTTTCTATTTTTTTCTGGCGGTAAAGTTCATTAAGTTCACGGCTGACATTACTGCGTAATATATTCAGATGGTCAGCTATCTGCATAGCAGTCAATCCTTTTTCCTGTATTTCCTCATTATCAGCAGCCTCTTTTATATATTCATATATTTTATCAATACGTTTCATAAAATAACTCCACTATTTCTATTATTTTTAATTATAAAAAACAACGAACCCCATTACCAGCATTAGAAAAAACTTATCAGCTTTAACACATTCAAAACATTGACATTCAAAATTTTATGAAGTAAACTTGGCAAATAATATCTTACGAAAAATCTTTACAATTATATTATAAAATATCTTTAATAATTAAGCAAAAGTCGCATTATACCAATTGAGATTTAATATTTTATAAAATATTATGAAAAACATTACTTCTAGCCAATATAAGTATAAAAAATACTTTTTTATAACATACATCATTCAGCACATTCACGTGAATATATTATTATGCCACCTATAAAATTTATCATTCTTCCACTACTTACATACTTTTCTTTTTAATGTTGGTTGACAATCAAATGATTATCAACATAATGATTTTAATCAGTGCTGCTCCTGCCACTATAAATTCTATAGCACTCAGCCAGCTTTACAAGCTAAATGTAAATATGTCCATCAGCATTTTTCTGGTGATGACTTTAACATTTTTTATCATTGTTTTTCCTTTATTTTACTATTTTATCTATTTGTAAAAGCAATTTTAGTATATAATAGTTCCTATAACATTTCTTTATATAATATTAATATCTGGAGATTTTTATGTTACGTACAAGTAAAAAAATATTGACTACCAGTATCTTAAGTCCTTATCAAATACTGGTTTTAAGTTTTGCCTCCGTCATTTTCATCGGCACACTCTTTCTTATGCTGCCCATTTCTTCAGCAAATGGGCAAAGTTTGTCTCTTATCAATGCTCTGTTCACTTCTACTTCCGCGGTTTGTGTTACAGGTCTTTCTGTTGTTGATACTGGCCATTATTTTTCTTATTTTGGCCAGACAATTCTTATTATATTAATCCAGATAGGTGGTCTGGGCGTTACAACTATAACGATGATTATAGCTGTTATTGCCGGTCGTCAGATTCGCCTAAAAAACAGGCTGCTAATGCAGGAATCATTGAATTTATTGACTTTTGCTGGTGTTGTAAGACTATTGATAAGTATTGTAATAGAAACATTCATCATTGAATTTATTGGCGGAACAATTTTAGCTGTCTGTTTTTATAAGGATTTTGGCATAAAAGGAATTTATTTTGGCTATTGGCACTCCATATCAGCTTTTTGTAATGCAGGTTTTGACATTTTCGGTGGCTCCGGCATATACACATATATCCATTCACCGATTGTAACACTTACTCTATGTACTCTTATAATCATTGGAGGAATCGGGTTTGGCACAATAGAAGAGCTCAAGCAACGTTTCTGGTATAAAACCCGCTACCGTCTTACATTGCATACCAAGGTTGTTCTATCAACAACTGCCATTTTATTATTAGTGGGTACTGTATTTATTTTTATCTTAGAATATAACAATGGGTCCACTATTGGTGCATTGAATCCATTGAATAAAATTATGGCATCATTCTATTTAGCAGTTACGCCGCGTACTGCTGGTTTTACTCTGCTTAATATTGGTTCACTGGGAAATGCCACTTTATTTTTAATAATAATTTTAATGTTTATCGGTGGTTCACCCGGTTCAACGGCCGGTGGTATAAAAACAACTACTTTTGCTGTTATTTTTTCCTCCATCCTCAACATAATGCGTGGCCGAGAAGATCTTGTCATTTTTCAGCGCCGCCTCGAATCTGATCTTATTATGAAAGCTTTGGCTCTGTTTTTTGTATCATCTGCATTTGTTGTAACTGCCACAATGTATCTCTGTATCACTGAACATTTTGCCTTTATAAAAATACTTTTTGAAGTCGTATCTGCTTTTGCTACTGTTGGCCTCTCCACGGGAATTACACCAGAATTATCAAACAGCGGCAAGGTCGTCCTCATGGTTATCATGCTCATTGGCAGAGTTGGTGCTTCTACCTTCACCCTGTCACTAGCATTAAAAAGGAAAAAGACCCGCGTGCACCATCCTTTCGGAAAAATAAGTATCGGCTAAAAAAAGTGCTGTACAGATATAATCCATTCTGTACAGCACTTTTTTTGTTTTATTACGCGGCTTCACCCATAAATATTCTGAAGTCATAAAAATATTATCTATTTAAGTTTTTCTAATCCATTAATGTTTTCATTATCACCAACTACTACCACTACATCATTCTCATGCATTTTCTCCGTTGGCAGAGGAGAAATAATAAGTTGTTCTCCTCGTTTTATTGCCACTACATTTATATTATATTTTGCCCTTACATTAGACTCAACCAAAGTCTTATCAACAAATGCCTTTGGCACTGTCAATTCTGCAATACTAAATTCATCAGAAAGTTCTATATAATCCATTACATTAGTTGAAGCCAGATTATAAGCTACACGCTGTGCCATATCACGCTCCGGTGCCACTACTCTGTCCGCTCCTATTTTTTCCAAGACTTTTATCTGTAATGGATTCCTGGCCATAGAAACTATATATTTAACCCCTATTTCTTTTAGCTGCAGTGTAGTCATTATATTGGCTTCTACATCTTCCCCTATCGCCACTACAACCACATCAAAATTTAATATTCCCAATTCACGCAGGGCATTCTCATCTGTTGAGTCAGCCTGTACCACATGAGTAAATTCATTGCTGAAATCCTGTACCTTTTTCATATTTTTATCAATAGCTAAAACATCATAACCCATCTTATAAAGTGATACTGCCATATTAGACCCAAACCGGCCTAATCCGATAACAGCAAATTGTTTATCATCGCTTTTCAGCTTCACACTAACACCTCGTAAATATTCTTCATGACAAAACTTCTATTTATAAATGATAACTAAAAAATTAATCGATTGCAAGAAAATAATCTACCTTACTTTTCTATTATTTATAACTTTTACTATCCAATATTACTATGGTTTTATATAAGCACAACCATTTTGCTGCAAATAAATCAGCTTTGTAATACCGGCTGGTACTACTTCTATATATTCAGGCACAATTGAAGTTTCTATATCGTTTCCCCGTAAGGCATTATGACAAAAAAACATTTTAACATTTTTGCTAGATAAAATTTTTATATCATACAATATAGCACTTGCTGCTTTATCTTTTTTCGCCATAGTTATAATTCTTACCGCTTCACCGTTAGCGACCAGACTAACCTGGGATTTTTCCTGTCCAGCATCTTTAAACAAGTTTTTTATATTTCCTAAAGTCATTTCCCATTTATTCAGTTCATTAATATGAAATACTACTTTTAACATAAAATTTACTCCTTTTTTTCATATATTCATATTATCCCATATTATAAAAAAAAGTGCTATAAGTTCAGTAAACTTTATTATTTTATTTACAATTCTTAACTAAAATGATATAATTTATTTATCTTAAATTAACGCTTTTAACCAATAAGAGCATTAACATCTCATTATTATGTTTCCAGGTGACAAATATGGATATAATGAAAAAAATCAGTATTCTTGCCGATGCCGCCAAATACGATGTATCCTGCTCTTCCAGCGGTTCAAGGCGGAATAACACCCCCGGCGGTCTGGGCAACGGTGCATACAGCGGTATATGCCACAGTTGGGCAGCAGACGGACGATGTATTTCCCTGCTGAAAATACTTATGACCAACCACTGTATATATAATTGTGAATACTGTATCAATCGCCGCAGTAATGATATTGAACGAACTTTTTTATCTCCAGAAGAAATTGTTGAGATCACGATACAATTTTATCGCCGCAATTATATAGAAGGTCTTTTTCTCAGTTCTGGTATTATAAAATCACCAGATTATACTACCGAATTATTAATCAAGACAGCTAAAATACTGCGAAAACGAGAAAATTTCAATGGCTACATACATATGAAAGGCATTCCCGGCACAGATCCGGCTCTTATTTATGAATTAGGCAGTTATGTAGATCGCATGAGTGTCAATATGGAGCTTCCCTCAGAACAAGCTTTAAAATTACTGGCTCCACAAAAAACAAAAGCTGCTATCATTAAACCAATGCAATTCATCCATACTAAATTAGTCCAGCACAATGCAGAAAAACACTTAATGAAATACAAAACTTCCTTTATTCCTGCCGGACAGACCACTCAGATGATCGTTGGTGCCAGTAATGAAAATGATAGACATATATTAAAACTCAGCGAAAGCCTTTATAAAAAAGTTTCCCTAAAAAGAATATATTATTCAGCTTACGTCCCTGTTATGCAAGGGAAAAACCTGCCTACACTGGCTCAACCGCCTTTACTACGTGAAAACAGGCTTTATCAGGCAGACTGGCTGCTGCGTTATTATCATTTTTCTGCCGATGAGATCCTGACTGAACAAAATCCCAATTTTGATCTTCAGCTTGATCCCAAAACGAACTGGGCTTTGCGTAATTGGAATATTTTCCCTCTGGAAATAAACACTGTTCCTTACGAGCTTCTTTTAAGGATTCCCGGTATCGGAGTCCGCTCAGCTCTCAGAATAAGATCAGCCCGCCGCAGTTCTTCACTATCATATGAAGAATTAAAAAATATTGGCATTGTATGGAAAAGAGCTCGCCATTTTATAACCTGCCGGGGAAAATACTATGGAGCAGGTTTTCAGGACCCTATGCTTATACGGGAAATACTAATATCAAAAAAACGCCAATCATTATTTGAACAATTCAGTCTTTTTGAAGGGCAGGTATAAATTTTGCATTATCAATATGATGGCTCTTTCTTAGGTTTTTTATCGGTTATTTATCAAGCATATCACGACGGCACAAGCCATGTCGAAAAAATAGAAAACTTATCTGCCGGACCAACATTATTCGGAAATGAAAAAAATATTTCTTTAAATACCGCTCATTCAGAAAAAGTTCTTAAATCACTATACCAGCAATGCGGTGCCCGTGCTACTCATATCCTATATTATGCATTTATGGCTGAACAACCTGAGCGGGAAATGATTCTTTTTTATTACATATGCTGTGCTTTCCGCTATAAAAAAACTTTTGCCCAGCAAAAATATGATCCCTGGATACAACAAGTCGAACACTGGTCATTAAAAACCAGTAATGAACGTCATCGCATGCTGGGCCTCATCCGCTTCAATGAACTTGAAGAGGGAATGATGTATGCCAATATACATCCTGATTACAATATTGTTCCACTACTAGCAGGACATTTTACCAACAGAATGCCTAATGAAAGATGGGCAATACATGACCTGCACCGGCATATAGCAGCATACTATGATAAACAAAACGTAGTAATTGCCGATGTTACCGAACCAGAAAGAAATATAAAATACAGCCAAAACGAAGAGGAATTTCGCAGCATATGGTACCGTTATTATTGTCATATTGCAATAAAGGAAAGAACTAATCCCGCTCTCCAACGTTCGTTTATGCCTAAAAAATACTGGCCATATCTTACTGAAATGAATTATTCCAAGCAAAAAACACTCTAAAACTCACCATATTATATCGTCAATTATACCTCTGATTAAGATAAACATATACTCCGTAATTAATAAATTTTATTTTTAATGAACTATTTGTTCTATTTACAAGATTTATCTTTTTCAACTGCAGATAAATATAAAAAAAATTCACTTTTATCAGCCTCCCTAATAAAATTCTCTATTCATGGTATTAATGAAATTATAATATTTTTTTTCATATTGTCAATGTTTTTTATATTGTAAATACATTTTTCAATATTGCCTGATGGTAATTCACCATGTATATAAATTATAAAAAAATTATAAAAATATATAATTTTTTTCATTAATAATATGCAAATGGTTTATTTGCCCGTTCTTAGAAAGACGGACAGAATACCATATTCATTTTATCATATTCTAAATATAAAAAGACGATTTTTGTATACGCACAAAAATCGTCTTTTTTATATTTCTGACTTAGGAGAGTAAATTTCATTCATAAGTAAGTTTATATTGCAAATTCATATCCGTCTAAAATATAAACTTTATACTGACTATTTCTTATCCACTGCTTAATAGATATAGAAATATTACAATAGTCAGTCAATAATAATCAACAAAGGAAATGTCAGATTTTATATCCAACTGTTGATTACCATAAACAAAGGTAAAAAATTATTTTACAGTTTTCAACGGTTCTTGTTTGTAAAACTTCTTGGATACAAAGCCATAAAAAGTCCAGCCAGCAAAAGTTAAAATAGCTCCATAGGTCATAGCTGTCACTCCACAGGCATAAAGTGCATATAGACTGTAAATTGATCCAACAAGGGCAACACTATTAGTAATTTTGGCTTTTTTCCCATAAATACCGGCAGAATATTGTATAATGGCTAATGAAGCCATTGACAATAAGTAGGGAATAATATTAGTAACAACCGCTAAGTCTACAAGAATATTAAATTGTTTAGTCAATGATGGACTAATTGTCATCAAAGCCAAAAGAGTCTGTAATCCTGTAATTATAACCATCCCTACTAAAGGAACTTCTGCTGAAGTAATTTTTTTAAAAATTTTCGGAAAATATCCTTCCTCAGCCGAACTTTTAAATACCTGGGCAATAGTGAACTGCCAGCCAAGCAACGAACCAAAACAGGATATAACCATCATCCCCATTACTATTTTGCCTATGGTAGTACCAAACATTGAAGCAAACACCAGACCAAAGGGAGCTGTTGAATTTGCCAGGCTGGCATTAGGAACTATTCCGGCCATTACATTGGTAGAAACAATATAAATAACTGCCGCCCCCAATGTACCGCCAAGAACGGCAATAGGAATATTTTTTTCTGGATTTTCTACAGCATCAGTATTGGCACATGCAGATTCTAAACCTAAAAATGCCCATAACGTCATAGAAATCGACTTACCTATAGCATCAAATACTGGAAAATCATGTGGGTTCCATGAATTGATGTAAAGTGTTTTACTGAACCAGAACCAACCTAGAATACTTAGGCCCAGCACTGGAATAATAACTCCCAGAATAGTAAAGGAACTTATCTTCCCAGTAATTCTGGCACCGCCAAAATTAAGTACAGTCGCCAGCCACAAAGTAAAAATAGTCCATATGGCAATCATAAACGGGGATAACTTTACACCACAGAATTCACAGCCATAGCCTACAGCTGAAATAGCAATAGCTGTATTAGCAATGATAAGAGAAACACCATAAGTGTAATTGGCCATGAAATTGCCGGCCTTGCCAAAAGTATATTCAGCATATCCTCCCATGCCGCCGGATTTTTTGCTGAACATTCCACATTTAGCAAAGGCAAAAGCCAGCGCCATAGAACCAGTTGCTGTCACCAGCCAGGAAATAATGGAAATAGTACCTACTTCAGCAAGCTTGGTAGGGAGCATAATGATACCTGACCCCATCATATTGATAGCAGTAAGGAATGTTAACTGCAATACACTCATTTTATTTTTTTTCTCAGTCATATTATATTGTCCTTTCGCATAGCTGATAATTATCCGTTATTCCTTCAGGACATATCCATAGCCGTGTATTTTGCCAGATTCTTCTTTTAAGTAAACGCCTTGGATTTCAGGTGCAAATCCTGGGAATCTGTTGATACCTTCTTCCAATGTAAGGAAATAGCGTTGTGCAGTATCATTCCATATTTCTCCGGGAACTACACAGATAATTCCTGGAGGATAAGGCAATGCACCTTCAAGTGCAGTCTTTCCTTTTATCTGACTTAAAGGAAGCAGTTCGGCATGGTTGCGGATAAGAGCATATTGCGCATCTTGCGGACTAATATTATATTGAGGAAAACATTTTTCACGAAATAGATTTTTTTGCAAATTTTTCACATTATTTTTTTTGTAAAAATCATGCATTTCCTGACAAAGCTGCCGTATTGTATAATTCTTATAACGGTCAGCATTGCTATTATAAATTGATGGCAACACTTTTTGCAGTGGCAGATTGTTTTTTACAGCTGATTCAAAGCGCACTATCTGGGAAACGAGATTCTGCAACTTAGTGGCAGTTTCCGCTGGAGTCAAAAGAAATAAAATAGAATTCAAATCGCATTTTTCTGGTATGACACCATTTTCCCGCAAATAATTAGCAAGAATAGTAGCTGGTATCCCAAAGTTCTCATATTCTCCAGTTGCACGATCTATTCCCGGAGTTGTAAGCATCAATTTGCAGGGATCAACAAAATATTGATTTTTACCGTAGCCTTCAAATGAATGCCATTTTTCTCCAGGCAGGAAATTAAAGAATTCCAAGTTATTAGCTATTTCTTCTGTCGAATAACTTTCCCACTTTTTACCATTGACATAAGCAGGAATAAAAGGTTTCATCATAGAACAGTTTTTTAGGATAGTCTTACGTGCTTCTATACCCATTTTTACACAGTCCATCCAAAGTCTGTTTCCGGCAGCACCTTCATGGATTTTTGCATTAACATCGAGTGTGGCAAAAAGTGGATAAAACGGGCTAGTCGAAGCATGGAGCATAAAAGCATTATTAAATCTCTTATGATTACAATATCTTTTTTGCCCCTTTATATGACTATCCTTTTTGTGAATCTGGGAAGCCTGTGAAAATCCAGCTTGTTGTTTGTGTACTGACTGAGTAACAATAATACCTGGATCTTCAGCTGTTAGTTCAAGCAAAAGTGGTGAACAATCCTTCATCATAGGAATAAATTGTTCATAGCCCACCCATGCAGAGTCAAATAAAATATAATCACATAACGAACCGATTCGGTCAACGACCTGACGGGCATTATAAATAGTACCATCATAGGTCCCTAGCTGGATAATTGCTAGACGAAACGGTCTTTTTTCTTTTGCTTTTTCTGGATCGATTTTTGCTATTGATTTTCGCAAATAATCTTCTTCAAAGCAATGGTCATCAATGCCGCCGATAAATCCAAACGGATTACGTGCGGTTTCAAGATACACAGGACGTGCTCCGGCTTGGATAAGAGCCCCCTGATGTATTGATTTGTGGTTGTTACGGTCAAATAATACGAGATCGCCTGGCGATAAGAGAGCATTAGTGACCACTTTATTAGCAGTAGAAGTGCCGTTAAGAATAAAATAAGTTTTATCGGCATTAAAAACTTTAGCCGCGTGTTTCTGTGCTTTAGCGGCAGGCCCTTCATGTATTAAGAGATCACCAAGTTTTACATCTGCATTGCAGATGTCTGAGCGAAAAATATTTTCCCCAAAGAAATCATAAAGATATCTTCCGGCAGGATGTTTTCGAAAGAACTGGCCCCCCTGATGGCCCGGGCAGTCAAAAGCTGCATTGCCGCTCTCAACGTACTCCGATAATGTTTTAAAAAACGGTGGGAGAATTCCTTCTTCATATTGCTTGGCAGCAGTTTCTATCTGGCGATTGTAAAATTGCGCATCAAAATGTACCGTATCCATAACATGGTATACTTTGTCTATCATTTCTGAAGACATCGGTGCATCATCGAGCAAAATTAGAAAAATTGGAATGCCAAAACAAGTTTTATTTATTTCTTTTATATAGGAAGACTCTTGATTGGTAAGAACTACAGCGGCAACATCTGTGTAATCCGTTTGTCCGGTAAGAATAGTTTCTCTACAAGTAGAAAAATATTTTTCCGCATTTGGACTGTAAGCAATTTTTAAATGTTTCAATTTGCTTCCTCCCCATATCCTAATAATTAGCGATATGAAATTTTTAAATTACCAGGTTGTTATGCTATCGGCCGATTATTTGGTATACCTATATGCAACCTACATCAATTATTATAGACGCAATTTTAAGTCTAGTCAATACTTTTAGACTTATATTTAAGTCCTAACACCAAAGGAGTAAATGAAATGAAAATTAATTATCAAGAAATAGGAAAAAGATTGAAAACAGCTAGGAATAATATGCATATGACACAACAAGAACTAGCTGATCATATGCAAGTATCTGTATCTTATATCAAAAGTACCGAACGAGGTAGTAAACCCAGTTTAAAGTATCTTTTTACTGTAGTTGAATGCTGTGGTGTATCTTTTGACTGGCTTCTTACAGGAATAAATATTATAGAAAAAAACTTACAGAAAAAAACCACTGCAGAACTGGAAGAAGAAAAATTTTTCGCAGTATTACACAGAATAATGCATGACCCTGATCCAGAAATACGCATCTGGGCAAAAATACAAATAAAAAGAACTTTTCCCGAATATTTTACATAGTAAATAGGTTTCGTATAATAACTTCTAAAGACATATATATATAACTATATATATACTAGATCAAACAAACAAAAACTGCCACACACAGCACTAAATCCGAATAAATATGCAAAACAGTATACTTAATAAATATTTTACTATTCTCTGACACAAGAACAGCTCTAAAGTATACTGCATATTTATTTAGAAAAAGGCTGCATGCAGCAGTTTCTTATCTAAATATTTTATTGTTAAAAATACTATTTATCACATATATATCAGCTTAGTATTTTTTTTATCTCATCTTTTGATAAAACTTTTCCAGCAACTACCACCTTTTTATCTATTACCAGTGCGGGTGTAGTCATAACCCCATATTCCATTATTTTTTTTATATCTTCTATTTTAGTAATTTCAGCCTTCACTCCTGTTTCTTTTACAGCCTGCTCTGCCGCTTTGTACATCTGCTGGCATTTTGCACACCCCATACCCAAAATCTTGATTTCCATTTATAAAACATCCTTTCTTTTATAAAACTTTCCTGCAAACTATTTTATTTTAAAAATTTTAATAAACTTTGGCTGTCATTTATCTGCTTCCCCAATAATTCTTCAGCAGTATTAAGTAAATCTATAACTAAAGGATAAGTTATCCAGTATATTACCCATTGTCCATTTTTTCGTGAATCAATCAGCCCTTGTTTCTTCAACATACGCAGATGCTGTGATAAATTAGACTGCTCTATGTCTATTTTATCTATCATTTCACATACACATAATTCGCCATTTTTTAATAAGTGTAAAATTTTTATACGCACCGGATGCCCCAGTGTCTTAAATAAATCAGCTGATAATTTTACCACTATATCTTCTGCCATAGCAATACTCCTGTCTTCATAAATATAAATTTATTTTGTCTTGTACTACCTGAACATCGACAAGCTCTAAAACTCTGCAAATGATTTCCGATAAGTATGCAAGCCCATCACTGCTGTATAAATTCTTATTTTTTTATGACCATTAGAAAATAATTTACCATATTTTATACAATATCATAGAAAATCCTGTTTATGCCTGTCCTTAAATTCACATCAAAAAATTGAATAAATAACCTGTAAACATAATGCTTATAAACAATATCCCTACAAAAACAGCTAAAAGCTGTTTTTTCAATACATTACGCAATATTATCATTTCAGGAAAGCTGAGTGCTGTTACTGCCATCATAAATGCAAGTGCCGTTCCCAAGCTTAGACCTTTTTGTATCAATACACTAATAATTGGTATTATCCCTGCGGCATTAGAATATAGCGGCACGCCTATCAATACTGCTGCTGGTACCGCGAAAATACTATCTTTCCCGGCATATTTTACTAATAAATCTGCTGGAGCATATCCATGAATAAAGCCTCCCAGGGCAATTGCAATAATAACATATAACCCTATTTTTTTTATTATTTGCTTAGTGTATTCAAGAGCATAATAAATTCTTTCTTTTAAGGACTGGTCTGGTATTTCCGATTCACCAAGCTTCATTTCATACACATAATCCTGCACAAAACGTTCTAATTTCAATTTTCCAATAACAATTCCCGCTATAATAGCAATTACTAAACCAGAAATAATATAAACCATCATTATTTTCCAACCTAGTAATCCCCATAACATTATAACAGCCACTTCATTTACCATTGGCGATGCTATTAAAAATGAAAACGTTATGCCCAATGGTACTCCTGATTCTATAAAACCAATAAAAACAGGTACCGCTGAACAAGAACAAAATGGTGTAACTATCCCTAAAAGTGCCGCTGCTATATTGCCAAAAAATTGTCTTCTATGACTAAGTAACTTCTTAGTCCTTTCCGCAGGAAAATAAGAACGTAAAATAGAAACAAAAAAAATAATAATAAACAGCATTAGGAAAATTTTTATACTATCATAAACAAAAAAATTAACAGCTTGTCCCAATGTACTTTGTACTGATAAACCTAAATAATTATATACCACTGTATCAGCAATTATCTGCAACATTTCATTACCTCCTTCATATTATGTATTAGTATATTACAATATTATAATATACTAATTTAATAATTTCAACCATATAATATCTTTATTTTAACCTATCTGACCAATCAGTATTGTCATTGACTGTACAATCTTACACGTGTATACTTATATTGGATTTTGTAAATTTATTACATTTTCTCTCTCACTCTATTTCAACTGTTGTTATAAAAAGGAGTATAGGACATATGAAATATTTAATATGTACCATCATCGGTATAGCATTATTTCTATTGTTGATCTATAAATCTAAAATCTGGCAGTATTCTCCTGACAACTTTGTCATGGACATACTTTCCGTAGTAGTTGCCCTACTGCTTCAATTATATTTATTTTTAGAAACGTGGCAATAGCTGAAGTTGATTTTATTTTCACTATTAATACAGAAAAGGACTGTTAATATGAATATTACTGAAAAAATAAAAACTGGTATGACGAATACGGTGTATTCTTTAGTTTCTGATGAGAACACTGCCGAAACATTTAAGAGTGGCACTCTTCCTGTATATGCCACCCCCGCTATGGTTGCCTTAATGGAACAGGCATCTGCTGAACTAGCTGAAGTATTACTACCTGATGAATGGACTTCTGTAGGAATATCTATGAACATTGCCCATTTATCAGCATCTCCTGTAAATATAAAAATCTCAGCTACAGCTACAGTAACTGCTATCGATGATCGTAAAATAACTTATACTATTACAGCATCTGATGAATCTGGACTAATTGGCAAAGGCACTCATGAAAGATTCGTTGTAAATAAAACCAAGTTCTTACAAAAGGCGGCACATAAACTAGCGAAAAAATAATAAAAAATAATTTTGCAGTTCGTATTAATATTATAATACAAAACTAATCCGTTTCTTTATCTTGTTTACATCGACAGAATAAAGAAATGGATTAACTTTTATTAGGTAAAATTTTATTTTTTATAAACCATTCCAGTAATGCTGCTGAACCTATCTGCGCGGCTGGCAACAGGATATTTGCTACTTGAAAATAATTTTCAGTATTATTATCTTCTACCATGGATATAAATTCAGTGGCAAATTTTGCATTATTAATAAATAACTTAACTGGATCATTACAACAATTCCATGGTTTATATGTAATAGTTTTAAATTCAGGCAAATGCAACTGTACCCATTTTTCAAAATTTTTATGTCCATTAAAAAGATATCCACAGACATGATGGGGCACAGACATATCTTGCAGCAAATGCAATGCTGCTCCAAGATAAAAGAAACTTTCCTGCTGATTCCTTTGTTTTATTAATTGTTCGGCTTTAGTTAAATAAATAATAAAAAAATATGCCGCTGAAGGAAATTTCCATAGCCCTTTTTTGGTATAGGGATTAAAAAAATGATTAATGTTTTTAAAATTAAGATCCGCCCATACTACTCCGCTTTGCAAATTACTAAAATTCTGTACTAATATATCTATAATTCTTTTATCACCATGCTGTTTTATTATCGCCAAAGTCTGCAAATTGCAAAACTTATGTGTTAAACAAAGTTCCTGCGGAGCACTTTTATTATCAACAATCCTCTGCATAAATATTGATAATGTATTAGGTATAGGAACATAACTCAAATAATAACTTAAACGCATATTTTAAGCC
Source organism: Pectinatus sottacetonis (assembly GCF_015732155.1). Classification (NCBI taxonomy): domain Bacteria; kingdom Bacillati; phylum Bacillota; class Negativicutes; order Selenomonadales; family Selenomonadaceae; genus Pectinatus; species Pectinatus sottacetonis. The sequence goes on along the minus strand of NZ_WIQK01000001.1, from coordinate 1,865,463 downwards.
ACCTTATTCTTTTTAGCAAGATAATCTAAAATATCATCCTTTATTATTTCTGCCGCTTTACTCATTTTTAATTGAAGCATTTTCTTGTTAATTTTTTTTCTTGTTGGTAATTCCTTAATAAATTTTTGTACCATTATATATAGTTCTTTTTTATTTTTAGCCCAATATCCCAAATTATTTTTTTGCAAAAATTCAGCATTACTTTCTTCTATCCCAGGAATTGGTGAATATGCCAAAAGCGGTATGCCTACGGCCAATGCCTCGGATATTGTTATCCCGCCTGGTTTGGTTATGATCAGATCACTATTTTTCATAAATGAGGCAACCTGATCGGTAAAACCAATAATTGTAAAATTTTTATTATGTTCGGCTATATGCCTTAACATCTGTTGTCTTTTTATATCATGCCCTGTAATAAATATCACATTTATATCACAAGGCATTTTTTTCATTATGTTAATAATATCCATCATGCTGGATTCAGACTGTAAACTTGTCATTACTAAAATTTTTTTATTGACCTTTATTACCTTCATCGGAAGAAAATACCTGCCAACAGGAATTCCTGATGCTATAACATCATTTTCCCTGATATTATTTCCAAATTGGCTGCATAATGATCTATGCCCTATAAAATATTTATCTACATTCTCAATCTGCCATACAGAATGAATTACATAATCAGTGACCACTGCAAAAAGTTTAAATTGTGCTTTGTATTTTTTCCTGTATGCCGCAGCTGCTGCCAAGGGAAAAAAATGAGTGCAAATAATAACATCAGGTGAATATTTTCCCACTATTTTTCCTATACTACCGCTATTAATAGCAGCCAAAAGATATTTTATATTACCTATTTTATTATTTTCGCTAATTTGGCATATAGAGCGAAACAGTATCGGTTTATGCTGCAAGACTTGTTTATACATATTGCAAAACAACTTATTCATATTATATGATGTTTCTAAAAAGTCAACAGTAACTGCATCACACCCGCTCCCAGTAAATTTTTCTCGTAGACTTTGAGCCGCTTTATTATGCCCATTTCCCACTGAAGCCGTTAAAATTAATATATTTGTCACTGTATTTCACCTCATAATATTAATTAATTTGCTTTCACCTTAATTACAGTATATGGTTTCTATAATTATTACATGTTAAGATTTTACTAAAATTTGGTTATCTATTTTCTTCCCTACTATTTAAGTAGTGCTTTTTTCGATATTGCTTTGGTGTTTGCTTAAACAACTCCTTAAAAGCCCGGGAAAATGTAGAATAATCATGGAATCCGCAGTCAAAACATATTTTTGTCAAGGGGATATCACTTGCCAGCATATTCTGCGAACATAACAGTCTTTTGTTGACTATATACTGATGAATACTATAACCTGTCGCTTTTTTAAACCGCCGCATCATATAAAATCTGCTCATATAAAATTTTTCTGCTAAAGCATCAATTGTTAGTTCTTCAAATAAATTTTTATTTATATATTGCAATATAGGCAGAATTTTTTTATCATATACTGCTATGTGCATATCATCTATCTCATGGCTCAGCAATGCTCTGTTTAATAAAATCATAAATTCAATAAATAATATTTCCGTATAAAGCTCATTGGCAAAACCCTGCTGGTAGGCATTATTTTCTAATTTTTCCATATGATACAATATGTCATGCGTTTTGCCAGGATTTAAATGCATAACGCTTGACCGATTGCGTGCCAGCAAAAAACAGTCAGATAATTTTTCTCCTGTTCTATTATAGCAATCCAAAAAATCTAGTGAAATATAAATAACTATCCTCTCATATGCTACTCTTTCATCAGCAATCGGCCTGTGGATTTCACCCGCACTGACAAAAATTATATCTCGCGGTACCAAAGGATAAGACTTTCCTTCTATTATATAATCCACTTTACCACTTATGAACAAAATTATTTTATGAAATTCATGATAATGAAACGGTATTTTCCCTAAGTGGTCTTTCAAACGAAACACTTTAAACTGCTGAATAAGATAGCCTTTTTTTTCATAGTTTTCTGTCAGCAATTATTTTCCCTCCCAGCTATGGTAGTAAATTATTTTGTATATTTTATTTCTACTGATGACTAAATATATTATATAGCATTTTTTGCAATGTAAAAAGCATATTTACTATTTTTTTTGTATATTATGCCTGATATAATGAAATCAACAATTAACGGAGGCGATACATGATGCAGGTTGTTATGAATTTTTTATTTAAAGACATTGAATATATGGTATATGAAGTATCAGATTATATGCCTGGTCAGGCAGGTATTGAACTTTTATGCAGCCGAATGCACGGTATTGGTGCTGACCGTATATTGGTTGTTGAAAACATTCATAATGAACCTATTCTTCATGTATTTACTTCCAATGGTATCGAAGTAAATACAACAGAACATGATTATCTGGTATTTGCGTATTATCTGCGCCATGAAAATATAAATAGCAGCAACACCCATATGATTAAATTTTTAGGGGATACAGCTTTATTAAAACTAAGCAAAATAGAAAATAATATTTCTTGTATGGAAATACATCTTACATCCTATTTCTGCGATAAAATGAAATACCTGGACAAAAACAATCATATTCTTGCCAGCTGAAAATAGCATTATTTATCAATAGTTATATACGGTTTCTCAATATTATATAGTTATTACAATCCATCTGCTATATAGTATTTTCAATTTACAATATAATAATAATAATACAAAACCGCCTGCTGTTTTCAGCAGGCGGTTTTGTATTATTATATATTCAACACAGCAATCTATATTCTACATATGGCAAAAATATCCTTATATGATATAATAAAGTAGAATTTATATGTATTTTTTTATATTGTTCTATACTTACTCAAGGAGATAAAATGGGAATATTTGATATAATCGGACCTGTAATGATCGGTCCTTCCAGTTCACATACAGCAGGAGCTGCGCGTATCGGCTTGCTTGCCCATTATATTTTAAAAGAACAGGCTATAAATGCCGCTATTACTTTTTTCGGTTCTTTTGCTAAAACATACCGTGGACATGGAACGGACAAAGCTGTCATTGCTGGTATATTAGGCTATTCTGCTGATGACCCAGCAATTAGAAAGGCTTTCCATCTTGCAGAAGAAAAAAACATGAATGTGCAGATTTATACGTCAGAGGCAGAAAGTCCCCATCCTAATACTGTACAAATCAACCTGACCAGCATTAATGGTAAATTATTATCGCTGATTGGTGTATCCCTTGGCGGCGGCAGGGTTTCCATAAGACAAATAAATGGCTTCGAATGCGATGTAAGCGGGGAATCTTATACCCTGCTGTCAGTTTACGATGATCAAAGCGGCGTAGTTTCTCTCGTTTCTTCTTTTTTAGCAAAAGAATCCATAAATATTTCCCAAATGCGGGTTTTTCGCAAGGGAAAACACCAACAGGCTGTTATGATTATAGACACAGACAGCCGTGTTTCTGATACAGTAGTACAAAAAATAAGTTTACTACCGATAATGAAATCTGTAATTGCTATAGATCCCATTTAACCTGACAGGAGAAAAATATGTTTGAATATACATCCATCGCTGATCTGGTTGACTTAGCAGAAAAACTGCATTCCCCCATCAGTAAAATTGTTTTGCAGCGGGAAGCTGAAGAATATGAAGTAACAACGACTCAGGTAATCGCAAAAATGCAAAGCCGTCTTAAAGTTTTTGCTCATTCCATTAAGGATGGTTTGTATGATGACCGGCTTTCCGTAAGTGGCATGGTTGGTAAAGATGCCAAAAGAATAGAAAATATGCCACCTCTCGTACTTGGAAATATTGCCCACAGGGCATTACTATATGCTCTTGCCGTAAGTGAAGGCAATGCCAAGATGCACAAAATAGTGGCCTGTCCTACTGCCGGTTCTTGCGGTATAGTCCCTGGTGCTGTCTTTGCTGTGGGGGAAGCGAAAGGAGCCAGCAACGAAAAATATTGTGACGCCTTTTTCACTGCTGCCGGTATAGGAAATATTATTGCCAAAAATGCCTGCGTTGCTGGAGCCGTTGGCGGTTGCCAGGCTGAATGCGGGACAGCTGCAGCAATGGCAGCCGCTGCTGTAACTAATATTTTAGGCGGCTCTAATGAGCAAATTACCCACGCGGCTGCATTGGCCTTAAAAAATACTTTGGGATTAGTTTGTGACCCTGTAGCTGAACTGGTAGAAGTTCCCTGTGTAAAACGCAATGGTTTTCACGCCGTCCACGCATTAACTGCTGCTGAAATGGCTATGGCTGGAATAAAAAGCTTTATCCCTCCTGACGAAGTTATTTCCGCTATGTATAAAATAGGTCGGTTATTGCCAGTTTCTCTAAAAGAAACCTCAGAGGGTGGCCTGGCAAAAACTCCCACAGCCTGCCAACTGCAAAAAGAACTGCAGCATAAAAACAATCTTCATACCAAATTACAATAAACGGAGATATATATGATAACATCGGCAATAATAGTAATATGTGCTTTTATAATAGATACAATTATAGGAGATCCCAACAGTAAATATCATCCGGTGGCTGTTATGGGACGTCTGGTGGGAATCCTTGATTCACTACTATATAGGAAAAAAGCCAATGACCCCGTTAAATTAGTACTGGGATTAATCTTATCCATAATATGCCTTAGCACTGCCTATTGGCTCACACGCGGCATTATTTGGGGAATGGAATTATTAAAATTCAACTGGTGGATAAAAATCTTTTTAGATGCAGTAATCTTAAGTTTTATGATCTCACCTAAATCCCTTATGCAGGCAGGTCTTGGCGTTATAAATAATCTCATACATGATGATATTGAAGCAGCACGAGAAAAAGTTCATTATATTGTAGGACGTGATGTCAATAATATGGATGAAGCTGAAATGGTCAGAGCCACAATAGAAACCATCGCAGAAAATACCACGGATGGAATTATTTCTCCATTATTTTTCTTTTTTATCGGCGGTTTACCATTAGCAGTTTTATATCGTATGGCTAATACACTTGATTCAATGGTCGGTTATAAAAATGATAGATATCTTTATTTTGGCAGGGCATCAGCCCGTATAGATGATATTTTAAACCTTATTCCGGCAAGGATTGCCGGAATTTTGATTGTAATTTCCGCTGCTATATTACATTTTGATTATAAAAACGCCTGGAAAATAATGAAAAGAGATGCCAAAAAACATCCCAGCCCCAATGGAGGATTTACCGAAGCTTCTGTAGCAGGAGCATTGAACATACGGTTAGGCGGACAAAACTATTATTTTGGCAAACCGCATTTTCGTGCATATATGGGCGATCCATACCAAAAATTATGTGCCAGACACATTGTATCTGCAATACAACTCATGTATACTGCAACTGTTTTATTTATTGCCCTGGTAATCATACTTCTGCCAATTGTTCCTTTATGGTGGCATTCTGGGTTCTAACTATAAAATTTCTATAAAAATATATTAAAGGAAGATATTTATGAAAACAACTGGTCTTATTATCGTCAATACTGGAAATGGCAAAGGAAAAACTACAGCTGCGCTTGGTCTGGCTTTAAGGGCATGGGGACAAAAACTACGCATTTTAATAATACAATTTATAAAAGGTAATACAAGTTATGGTGAACTTGAAGCATTGGCTGCCTTGCCAGGCAATAGGCTGCAAATCTACCAAATGGGCGAGGGATTTACCAGGAAAAATACCGGCGTTGAACAAGCTGATCATATAAAAGCCGCCCAAAAAGCTCTTGAAAAAGCATATGCAGAAGAACTCAGTCATAGTTGGGATATGATTATTCTCGATGAAATAAACTATGCCGTAAAATTTAACTTATTAAAAACTGACGATGTATTAAAAATAATTAAAAACAAACCACCAGAACTGCATTTAGTGCTTACAGGCCGTGATGCTGCTGCGCCAGTAATTGAAAAAGCTGATTTGGTAACAGAAATGACAGAAATAAAGCATCCCTATAAAAAAGGCATAAAAGCACAAAAGGGTATTGAATTTTAACCGCAATTTTTAATATATAATATAGAATAATCTCTGAAAGAAGGAATGCGGTTGCTGCGGCTTTGCACACTTAAAAAAGTTTTTTCCTATAAAAATGCTCTAGGAAAAACTGACGACAAAATTGCTGTCGATAATTTAAATTTGCAGATAAATAATAATGAAATTTTTGGCCTGCTCGGTCCTAACGGCGCAGGAAAAACTACAACTATCCGGATGCTTACTATGCTTACTAAGCCTACTTCTGGTAAAATATATTATGATAATTTAACTACTGACGAAAACCCTAAAAATATAAAAGGACTTATTGGTGTGGTTCCCCAGCATATAAATTTCGACCAAGATTTAACCATTGGAGAAAATATGCACTTACACGGCCGACTGCACCATATGACAAAACAGGCTCGTGTCAGCCGTATAAATGAGCTGCTTTCCTATGTCGAACTTTCCGACAGAATAAATGACAGTGTTCGTTCTTTATCTGGCGGTATGCAGCGGCGACTCTTAATAGTACGGGCGCTTATGCATAAACCATCTATATTGTTTCTAGATGAACCAACAGTTGCATTAGATCCACAGGTCAGGCGACGTATATGGGATTTAATACGAAAAATGCACCAACTCGGCGTAACAATAGTCCTGACTACCCATTATATCGAAGAAGCAGAATCGCTGTGCGGTCGTGTAGCAATAATGAATAGGGGTAAATTGATCGCACTTGATTCTCCTGATAATTTAAAAGAAAAAATTGGTCAATATGTTGTTGAATGGGATAATGACAATGCCGAACGCAATTTTAAAATATTCCAGAATAAAAAAGCGGCCCAGACTTTTGCAGCACAGCTCCAGCAAAGCAATATTCTGCAGCGCCGTTCTAATCTGGAAGATGTTTTTGTCGAATTAACCGGAAAAAAGGTGAATAATTGATGTTATATGATATTTTTACTGCATTTTGGCGTGACTGGGTAGTACTAAAACATCGCATGATAAAATTTATTTTAAGCAGGATGGTAGCTCCTATCCTTTATTTAGTTGCTTTCGGCTGGGGTCTGGGGAAAAGCATCCACACTACAGGCGGTGGTTCTTATTTAGACTTTCTCGTCCCCGGAATATTGGCACTAAACTCAATGAATATATCATTCAACAGTCTAGCCCCTTTACATGGCGAGCGTGTTTACCATAAAAGTATTGAAGAATATTTCACTGCTCCTATAAAACCCATATCATTCGCCATCGGTAAAATTATGGCAGCAGTTTTACGTGGTATGATATCATCAGCTATTATTATATTACTTTCTTATGCATTTGGAGCAAATTTCCACATAACATCTTTATTCCTCCTAGTGCTTATATTAAACTGTACTATATTTGCCGAAATTGGCTTTTATGCAGCAATGACTATATCATCTTATGAGGATATGGGGCGATTTAATACATATATATTACTGCCAATGTCATTTTTATGCGGTACATTTTTTTCTACGAGCAAACTACCAACAGCACTTTATTATTTCATTCATGCATTGCCCCTGACTCATGCCAGCCTTTTACTCAGAAGTATTGGTCAAGGTCGATCGGCCAATGGTATTTCTTTAGCAATTCTTATTTTTTACACTATTATTTGTTTTTTCCTGTGCTCATATGCCCTAAAAAAAAACCAGGAATAATATTAATATCTAAATAAAAAACTATCTTTGATATAAATATTATTTTTATGTTATAATTTTATCTACTAATTAATTATAAACGGAGAAAATTTATGCCAGCTATTACCTATGAACTAATAAAACAATGTCCTGTTACCGGTGCACGCGCAGGAATATTACATACACCACATGGCAGTTTCGAAACCCCAATTTTTATGCCAGTGGGAACACAAGCTTCAGTAAAAACTTTATCACCAGAAGAACTAAAACAGCTTGGCGCAGGAATAATCCTCAGCAATACTTATCATTTATTCTTACGACCTGGTACAAATATAGTCCGTGAGGCGGGCGGACTGCATAAATTTATGAATTGGGACAGGGGTATTCTTACAGACAGTGGTGGTTTCCAAGTATTCAGTCTCGGAGATCTACGAAAAATCTCCGAAGAAGGGGTTGAATTCAGGTCACATATTGATGGTTCCAAAAAATTTCTATCCCCGGAAATAGCCACAAAAGCCCAAATGGATCTAGGTGCTGATATAATAATGGCTTTTGACGAATGTATTCCTTATCCAGCTGAATATGATTATGCCAAAAAATCTACACAAAGAACTCTGCGCTGGACTAAACGCTGTAAAGACACATTAACCAGGTCTGATCAGGGATTATTTGGTATTGTCCAGGGTGGTATGTATGAAGACCTGCGTAAATACTGTGCTGACGAATTAATTAACATGGATCTGCCTGGATATGCCATTGGCGGATTAAGTGTAGGAGAACCCAAGGAAATGATGTACAGCGTTCTCGATTATACTGCTAATTATCTTCCTACTAATAAGCCGCGCTATCTCATGGGCGTAGGTACTCCTGACTGTCTGGTGGAAGGTGTTAAGCGTGGTATTGATATGTTCGACTGTGTATTTCCGACAAGAGTCGGCAGGAATGGTACTGCCATGACTTGGAATGGCAGAATGATCATCAAAAATGCTGAATTTGAACATGATTTCGGCCCTATTGATGAAAATTGTGATTGTTATACCTGCCGTAATTATTCCCGGGCATATATCAGACATTTGGTTAAAGTAAACGAAGTTTTTGGCCTGCGGCTTTTAACTCTTCATAATCTGCATTTTCTTATTGACTTTATGAAAAAAATGCGGCAGTCAATAATAGATGACAAGTTTGTCCAGTTTTATGATAAGTTTGCATATAAATATATATCTAAGTAGAGGAGTAATTTTCTATTTTGTCGAACTAAAACAACTATAGTTATTTTAGTAATAACTAATTTTATTAAGGAGTGTTTTATTAATGAACATTGAACAGTTACAATCTTTTGCCTTTCCCGTACTGCTGGTAGTTATTTTTTATTTTCTGCTCTATCGTCCTCAAAAAAGGCAGCAAAAAAAGCGCCAGGAAATGCTTAGTGCCGTTAAGGTAGGCAGCCGTGTTGTAACTATCGGCGGTATTTATGGTGAAGTATTATCGATAAATGAAGACCGCATAAGATTAAAAATTGCAGAAAATGTAGAAATTGATCTTTCACGTTCTGCCATCAGTAGTAATATCAGCAAAGAAAAAAATGACGCAGCTAACGCAAAATAAAAAAAAATTACGTCAGAGAATGCTCTCTATAAGACATTCTCTCGCGCGAGAAAAAATTATTGAACAAAGTATCCTCATAAATAATCTTTGCCTTACTTCTAAAATTTATGAAAAAGCATCCTGCATTATGGCCTATGCTGCAATGCAGGATGAAGTACAGACAGATATTATCCTTAAAGATACTTTGGCTAGGGGAAAAACACTATGCCTGCCTTATATTACCGATTTAAAAAAGGGGTTAATGAAAGCAACCGTAGTTAATAGTCTTACGGATCTTGTTCCGGGTAAAGCTGGTATTTTATCACTGCCTGCCAATAAAATTTCTTTTATACAGCCGCAGGCAATAAATCTTATTATTGTTCCAGGTGTTGCTTTTTCTCTTACTAAAAATCGTCTTGGTATGGGTGGTGGATTCTATGATAGATTTTTACCACAAGCTAAAAATGCTATTAGTGTGGGGTTCTTTTTTTCCTGCCAAGAATCCATATCACTTCCTATTAATGGATATGATGTTCCTCTTGATACTATTTTCACAGAAAAAGGCATAATTTAATAAATATATTTCATAAAAATCACACATACTACAAATCTAAATAAAACCGTGGGACACACGGAGATAGCCCATTCATGACATTATCCAATGGGAAGGGACTTGTTGCCATGATATTATTACATAAATATCCATAGTCTGCTCCATTTTTTAAGTAAAGACAATTGCGTATATATGTATTTATGACAAATAATGTTACGTACTTAGCCTCATGTCACAAAGTTATAAGGAAGTTTTCTTTAACATGGAAATAAAAACCGCAATAGCTAAAACAACCCGCTATGCCATGGAATTTAATGGTGATACTTGTGATATTGCTGAACGCCCGCAAGGCGGCATATCACTTATTCTTGCAGATGGTCAGGGCCACGGCCTTCCGGCACACCATACCAGCGGATTAGTGGTTAACCGGGCAGTATCGCTTATCAGCGACGGAACACGTGATGGCGCTGTTGCTCGTGCTGTCCACGATTATCTCTATGCGGCCAAGGATAAAAAAGTTTCCTGCACCCTTACAGTTATAAGTGCAGATATGGATACTGAAACAGTTGTCATGAGCCGCAATTCTAACTGTCCTGTAATTGTAAAGACAGATGATTACACTTGTGTATATGATGAAAATGTTAATCCTATAGGCGTTCATCACCATACTAAACCACTTATTTATGAACTTCCCTTAAGCCCCGGCATGGTTATTGTATCCTATACTGACGGTATCTCGTCTGCCGGCAGAAAGGTTAACAGCCAAAAAGCTGATTTTAAAAAAATTATGGATATTATAAAAAATAATCCACCTGAAGATGTTTCTTTCATCGTAAATAGTATTATGGACTATGCCTTACAACTTGATAATAATAAAGCTGGCGATGACATGACGGTTATTGCTATGGGAATTTGTGAAAAAGACAGCACCCCAGTAAAAATTCATCGGGTTACGGCATCATTTCCCTTCTAGATTGTAAGGAGTTACTATGAAAATTGCAGTTGTCGGTATCTGTGCTTCCGGTAAATCTACATTGGTAAGCGGGCTCAGAACTCTTGGTTATAATGCTTATAATTTAGCACAGGAACATTCCTGCATAAAAAAATTATGGCAGAAACGTCATCCTGATATTTTAATTCTGTTAGATGCTGATCTGATAACTGTACAGCAGCGGCGCCGCAAATCATGGACGCAGCATCATATTGATCTACAGCACAAACGACTGTCAGATGCAAAAATAAATTGCGACTTATATTTAGAAACAAGTAATTTAACAATCAATGATGTCTTACTACAAACTATAAATTTCATACAAAATCACAAACATTAAGTGATTGTAAAGATATTACCATTAAAATTGACTGTATATAACATTACAGCTATAATGAATTAGAATGATTTAATATTATATATATTTTTTCAGCGGCTTGCTGCCACCGAATTTTATTTATCTTTTTCTATATATATCTATACATATCAAACTGCACTAAGTTTAGCTAAAAAATAAATTTTCCAGTATGATATTACAATATCTATAAGAAAAATGACAGGAAATAAATTTGTCTGTTCCTATAAAAAGATAAAACCGTGAAACACACGGGGATAGTTTGTTTACAATACAACATAAGTCATATCAAAAACAAGAAGCGCCCATTTCAGATATCAGATTGACCAATGGACGCATATTACAATAGCAAAACATTTTACTTTGGAGGGATATTTTTGAAGCGGGAAAGTTTTTTGAAACTCGCTGTCGTAGTCATTGCTGTAATCGCGGTTTTTATTATGTTCATAAAACCTTTAGCATTTTCGATACGACAAGGGCTTGATTTACAAGGTGGAACACACGTAGTCCTAGAGGGAGTTGATACTCCCCAGGCAAAAGTCAATGACGATGCCATGAATCGTGTAGTAAAAATAATGGAAAACAGAGTCAATGCTATGGGGCTGACTGAACCTATTATTCAGCGCGAAGGACAGCGTCGTGTAATAGTAGAACTGCCAGGAGTAAAAAATCCTGACAAGGCTATAAATATTCTAGGAAAAACAGCTATGCTGGAATTCCGGGATGAAGACGGCAATACTGTTCTTACGGGTACAGACTTAAAGGATGCTCGGGAAGAGACTGACCAACAAGGACAAAATCTTGTTTCTCTTGAATTTAGTCCTGAAGGTGCCAAAAAATTTGCCAAATTGACAGAAGAAAATGTAGGACGTACTATTTCCATTTTGCTTGATGGGAAGGTACTTACAGCGCCTCGTGTAAACGAACCGATTACAGGCGGCAAAGCTGTCATAACAGGAAATCGTTCCCTTGAAGAAGCACATAACCTTGCTTTACTACTTCGTTCAGGAGCACTTCCAGTAAAAGTAAAAATTATTGAAACACGTACAGTAGGTCCAACACTTGGACAAGATTCAAAAGATAAAAGTGAATTTGCTTTTACTATCGGTGTAGGTGCCGTTGTCTTATTTATGCTGTTTTTCTACAGAGTTTCTGGTTTTATTGCCGATATAAGTTTAATGGCTTATGTTTTAATTTTATTATTTGCCCTAAAAATGCTCAATGCCACATTAACACTACCAGGGATTGCCGGAATAATATTATCTGTTGGTATGGCGGTAGATGCCAATGTATTAATTTTTGAACATTTTAAAGAAGAAATCCGGTCTGGAAAAACACTGCGCTGGGCGATGGATTCCGGCTTTAAACGTGCATTTACCACTATTTTTGATTCTAATCTGACTACAATAATAGCTGCTGTAGTTTTATTCTTCTTCGGTACCGGTCCTATCCGCGGCTTTGCTATAACGCTTGGTCTAGGCGTTATTTTAAGTATGTTTACTGCTATAACTATGACACAATATTTGTTAAAATGGCTTATAGCTTCTAACATAATACATAATCCGCACTTATTCGGTGCTTCTTTATTTACAGAAAAGGCGGTGAAAAAATGAAACGGTTTGATATTGTAGGCCATCGGAAAATATGGTATTCTTTTTCCTCCTTGATCATTATTGCCGGTCTTATCTGCATGTTTACCAAGGGATTTAATTTAGGCATAGATTTTACTGGCGGTACATTGATAGATTTAAAATTCGAACAAGCCGTAAATATAAATGATGTCCGTAAAACAATGGATGATTATGGTTTAGGCAACAGCCAGATACAATTGTCAGGAAAAAGCAACAATTCATTAAAAGCCACCGATGTAATGATCCGTACTAAAGATTTATCGCAATCAGAACGACAAAATATAATGTCTGGCTTAAAGCAAAAACTAGGTAATTATAAAGTACTGCGAGAAGAAAAAGTTGGTGCAACAATTGGGCGAGAATTAATAATGAATGCCGTCTGGGCAACACTTTTATCATGGCTGCTAATTATTGCATATGTTTCCTATAGATTTGAATTCAAATTTGGTTTAGCCGCTATTCTGGCATTAGTCCATGATACATTGGTAGTATTGAGTATATTTTCTTTAACACAAAAGGAAATAGATTCATCCTTTATTGCTGCTATTTTAACTATTGTTGGCTTCTCTGTTAATGATACAATAGTAATTTTTGACCGTATCCGAGAAAATTTAAAACTGCATTTCCGTCGTGGCGGTGATATTGAAGAATTAGCCAATCACAGTATCTACCAAACTCTTACCCGCTCTATATATACAGTAACTACTGTTTTGGTAACAACTATATCATTGTATGTTTTTGGTGGTGATACAACTAGAGACTTTGCTTTTGCCCTAATAGTAGGTTTTGCTTTTGGTTCATATTCTTCCATATTTACAGCAACGCCGCTGTGGCTGACATTTCGTGAATACAGTGAAAAAAGACATGCTCAAAAGCGCATTAACGCTAACGCTGCAAAATAATTTATATAAAAACTCCGCAGGATAGTTAGTATCTAAGCGGAGTTTTTATATAAATATATATTTTCAAAGGCAGCCTCCTAAATTTTCTCCATATCATTTATACTATATATTTGGGTTTTCTCAGTCAGCTTAAACAAACAGGAAACCCCGTATATAATATTTTATTATTGACAAACAATATCTACCAGATAAACTTACGGAGCAAAAATGAAACAAAAAAAAATAGCACTTATCAATGATATAACCGGATTTGGCAGATGTTCAACAACCGTTGAGCTGCCTATTATTTCTGCCCTTAAAGTACAAGCCTGTCCTTTTCCCACAGCCATTTTATCTGCACATACGGGTTTTCCTGCATATTTTATGAATGATTACACACAAAACATGCGGCCATATATGAAAAACTGGCAAAAATTACATCTACATTTTGATGGTATCCTTACCGGCTTTTTGAGCTCACAAGAACAAATTAAACTCGTATTAGAGTTTATAGAAATCTTTAAAAATGAACAACCAGCAGCTCTGTCACCGCTTCTTATAGTAGATCCGGTAATGGGAGATAATGGTAAATTATATTCGTCTTATACACCACAGCTATGTAAAGAAATGAAAAAACTCCTGGCTGATGCAGACATCATAACTCCTAATCTGACAGAAGCCTGTAATTTACTAGATATGAATTATCCCGAACACGGAATAATTAGTAATAATCGACTTTTTTCCATGTGTGAACAATTAACAAGGCTTCATACTAACGATCATTCTACTATAAAAATAATTATAACTGGCATTAACCGCGGTAAAAGCATCGGCAATTTTATCTATGAAAATAATACAGGAAAAATTATGGAATTCACAAAAATCGGCAGGGAACACTCCGGCACGGGTGATGCTTTTGTTGCAATTATTGCTGCATCATTAGTAAAAAATGAATCTTTGATTTCTTCCGTAGCCAAAGCGGCCGAATTTGTAAAAAAATCTTTAATTTATACAGAATATTTAAATATTCCTTGGAATGAGGGCATTTGTTTTGAAGAATATCTTACTACTTTAAAATAAAAGTATATTGTATTACACTATTTATTAATTTATAAGGAGAATTCCTATGATTTTATACGCTGCTGAAAATGGTAAATTTATTGAATATACTGATGCTGTGGCTAAACTACCACAAAAAAAACATAATTTATATGTTAATATTACAAATCAATGCAACTGTGCCTGCACTTTTTGTTTGAGAAGTTTAAAAAAAATGCCTGAAAACCATTCTCTATGGCTAAAAAAAGAGCCTACTATAAGCGAAATCGAAGCAGCTTTTACACATATTGATAAAAACACTGTAAATGAAGTAGTCTTCTGTGGTTTTGGTGAACCTACCATGCGTTTAGAAACCCTTATTTCTGCTTTGCAATATGTTCGTAAAATTTGGCCGGAACACAATATACGTCTCAATACCAACGGGCTGTCCTCTTTGTATTATAACAAGGATACTGCAATTCTATTTAAAGACCTACTTGACACCATATCTATAAGTCTCAATGCATCCAATGCCCAAAAATATCTGGCTGTTACTCGTACATCTCTCGGCTTATCTGCCCATAAAGCTATGCTTAAATTTGCCCAAGAATGCCAAAAATATATACCACATGTTATCCTGACCATAGTCGACAGTATCGGCAGAGAGGAAATTACTGCTTGCCAAAATCTGTGCCAAAAATACAATCTATTTTTACGTATCCGTCCATATGAGGCGAACTAAAAATTTTCTGCTAAATATTGCAAATTAAATTATTTCATGGTATATTAATAGATAGAAAAATAGTTTTACTCAATAAGGGGAGTAGCTGTACAGTCGATGATCGTCAATACGAATAGAGATTCTATTCCGGTGCGGCTGGCAATTAAAATTGTAAGCAAGACCTTGTTTTATGGAATATATTATGTTCTATAAGGCAGGGTCTTTTTGTATACTTATGGAAGAAGGTTTTATTACTGGAAGGATTATTATCATGGGAATGGCTTACCGCTCTGAGCGGAATACTTCTGCTTGACCTGGTGCTCAGTGGTGACAATGCGATTTTAATAGCACTTGCCTGCAAAAATCTGCCACAAAAACATCATCTAAAGGCAATGGTTATCGGCTGTGCCGGTGCTGTTATAATTCGCATAATACTTACAGTATTTGCCACTAAACTATTATCAATGGCCGGTATTCAATTTATCGGCGGACTGGCATTATTCTATATTGCTTTAAAACTACTTGACAATAACCATCATGCTAAATCTCTTAAATCATCATATACACTCATAGGCGCAATAAAAACTATAATGCTGGCAGATTTTATAATGAGCATCGATAATGTATTATCAATGGCTGGTGTAGCTAATACAGTCCCCGCACAAAAATGGAGCCTCATAATCTGCGGTCTAGTTATAAGCCTGCCAATTGTAATAGGCGGTGCCCAATTATTTCTATTTATAATGAATAAATTTCCTGCACTAATTTACGCAGGCAGTGCTATTTTAGGTTTTACCTCGGCTAAAATGCTCCTTATGGATAATCTGATCGGTCAATATCTTCTTCCTTTTAGTATCTGGCTGGAAATATTATTCATCTCCGTAACTATACTGTGGGGTCTTTATAAAAACGGCCATTCCGTTAAATCCTGATACTCCCACTATTTATTTTGATTTATTAAAAGTATGCCATATAATATTGTGTGGAAAAGATATATGCAATATAATACCGGTATATAATATATAAAATTATTAAAGGATATTTTATTTAAGTACACATATTATTTTGGAGGAATATACTATGAATATGTTAAAAACAACTGCACTAATGGCTCTGCTGATGGCATTACTTGTAGCTGTCGGCGGATTTGTCGGCGGACAACATGGTGCTCTTATAATGTTTGTAATCGCCCTAGGTATGAATTTTTTTTCATACTGGTTTAGTGATTCTATTGTATTAAAAATGTCCGGTGCTCATGAAGTAAATGCTGAAGATGCACCTACCTTGTATAAGCTAATTGCCGAACTGACTACACGTGCTGGTCTGCCTATGCCCCGCGTATACGTTATTGAAACCGAAGCCCCAAATGCCTTTGCCACAGGCAGAAATCCCAGCCATGCAGCTGTAGCCGTCACTACTGGAATAATGAAAACACTCGAATATGATGAGTTGGCAGGCGTTCTAGGCCATGAATTAACACATGTTAAAAACCGTGATATCCTGATTAGCTCTATAGCTGCAACCTTTGCCGCAGCTATATCTATGTTGGCAAACATGGCACAATGGGCTGCTATATTTGGTTTTGGACGCAATAATGATAATGACGATAACGGTGGAATACTTGGTCTTTTAGCCACTATAATCATTGCTCCTTTAGCAGCAACTATTATTCAAATGGCAATTTCCCGTTCACGTGAATACGCTGCTGATAAAGGCGGTGGTGAAATATGCGGCAATCCGCTTGCCCTCGCTTCCGCACTGGAAAAAATAGAATATTATGCCCGCCATATGGCAACAATACCCTATGCTTCCCAATCTACAGAACATATGTATATAATAAATCCATTTTCTGGAAAAAACATGTCATTTGCAACACTTTTTTCCACTCATCCGGCAACAGCAGATCGTATAAAACGCTTAAAAGAACAAGCAACAAATAATTCACTTACAAAATAAATATTTTCCCTGTACGTTAAAAACAGGACTATCGCGCAAATAATATTTATATCATAAATATACACCCATCTCCACCCTTCTAAAAGTAAACAAGGGTAAGAACTATATATTATGATAAAAGTGTTAACCTGCAATAGTCCCGTTTTTATTTTTAGTCAACAGCTTGCTAATTACGCTGCTCATTCATTATTATTTTTGTTGCTTATAATTATTTAAGTACCATGGCAATTTCATCACAATTAGGAAATTTAGGACAGTCAATACATTCCTTCCACACTTTTTGTGGCAATTCATCTTTACTTACTTCATAAAATCCCAATGAATTAAAAAACTCCGGCTGATAAGTCAAAGTAAAAAATTTTTTTACTCCTAATTTTTTCCCATCATCAATAAGACGTTTTACTATTTTTGTTCCAATATGCTGTCGTACAGCTTTTTCTGATACTGCTAAAGTACGTACTTCAGCTATACCATCCCAAACAATGTGAAGTCCACCTGTCCCTACTATTTCTCCCTTATCATTTTCTACAACTACCATATCACGCAGTGTTTCATATAATTGATTACGGGAGCGTGCCAGCATAAGGCCTTTCTCGGCATATGAATATACTAATTCATGAATTGCCTCTACATCAGTAAAAACTGCATTACGATAAATAATAAATTCGCCCCCATTCTAATTAATTAACAAGTGATGCCGAAGGACATAAATCGTTGAGGGGACATTGCTGGCACAATGGATGCCTTGCCTTGCAAATTTTGCGCCCGTGCCATATAAGCCAATGATGCGCTTTTGACCATTTTTCTTTAGGAATTGCCTTTTGCAACCCTTTTTCCACTTCTGCCGGTGTAGTACCTTCAGCTAATTTTAAACGGTTAGACACCCTAAATACATGCGTATCAACCGCTATTGCTGGACGATTAAAAGCTATACTTGAAACGACATTAGCAGTTTTTCGCCCTACACCTGGCAATGAAAGAAGGTCTTCATAATTTTTTGGAACTTGTCCTTTATATTCATTACAAAGTTTTTCACAAGTATTAAAAATATTTTTGGCCTTATTATGAAAAAGTCCACAATCATGAATTTCCTCTTCAAGTTTTACTATTCCCATATTTAATATTTTTGCAGGAGTATCTGCTTTCTTAAATAACCGTCGCGTAGTAATATTTACCCGCACATCAGTACACTGCGCAGATAATATCACTGCCACAAGTAATTCAAATGGATTAGAAAATTCCAAAGCAGACTTCGTATCGTGATAAACACTTTCCAAACGTTCAATCATTTCTGCTTTAATTTTCTTTGTAACACGCACGAATATCACTCCAGTTTCTTTTCTTTAGAAGTTGTATTGTGATGAGGATTTTTACTAACTATTTCTATAGCCTGTGCCACTACCTGCATTATTTCCGCGTATTGATCCTTATTATAAATATCCAATCGCGTATACGTGTCACCAATATCTGTCCCCACATATTTAGGTGGTAAATGATTAAGTGCTAGTGCTGCCATATCATTAAGACATTGATCGCATTTACAGGCATTAGGATAAGATTTTATCATTTTCTCTATCATTTCTATGACAAAACTTTCCATACAGTTTTTAACATGTATATTCATAATATCACTTGATCATAAAGTTGACCAAATATTCACTCCATTCCCTTGTATAGTGATAAACAACCAATTACATTGACAAATAAATTAAAAGTATATATGATATAAATTTCCTTATTCAATCATATACATCCTAATTATTACATTATTGGACTTTATTTGCCAATTATTTGAATCTTCACACCTAAGATAATAATATTTTCATCATGCTATAAATTAAAATACACAAGTTAAATCTATTAACTCGTGTACTAATAATATATACCACTAATTAAATTAAAGCATTAAAATAGCCGATTACTGTTAGATATATTTAATGACATAAACAGTTGACCCTATTATTGCAGTTTTTACAATTATTCCCCCTGCCTGTATTGCCACTTAAAGGTGGGGGGATAATTGCCTTTTCGTTGAAATTTATACAAATGGCATCTTATTCCTGCAGTTCAAACTGATCCTTACCAACACCGCACAATGGACACACAAAATCATCAGGCAAATCTTCAAATGGTACTCCTGGTGCTAAATCGTAATCAGGATCTCCTTTTTCTTCATCATAAATCCATCCGCAGACAGAGCAAACCCATTTTTTCATAATAAAAACCTCCTATGTATATATCTTGAATCTCCCACGACTAAAGTCGCGGGGTTACTGCTTCACCGATAGCTGCACCAACAATGCATCTATTATCTCCAGGCTATCCCCGTAGTTCTACGGTTCTTTTTACAGCCTAAGCTCACGACTAAAGTCACGAATGTGCGGCTCCAATTTAAGCAATATAACTTCTTCTATTTTAGTATATTACTTAGTATTTTGCAACAGACTAATAAAATATCTGTATAACACAAAAAACTGAAATCAAATGATTTCAGCTAATAACCGGATTGGTGCGGTCGATGGGACTTGAACCCATATGACTTGTGGTCACTACCCCCTCAAAGTAGCGCGTCTGCCTATTCCGCCACGACCGCATTGTATAATGAAAAGGTATTAAATTTTATTTGGTGCGGCCGAGTGGATTTGAACCACCACAGAGTTTCCTCCACTAGCGCCTGAAGCTAGCGCGTCTGCCGTTTCGCCACGACCGCCTATAATAAAAGATGGTGCCGAGGACCGGAATCGAACCGGTACGGATATTTCTATCCGCGGGATTTTAAGTCCCGTGCGTCTGCCAGTTCCGCCACCCCGGCATTTATCTTCTTTATGGAGCGGGTGATGGGAATCGAACCCACGTGACTAGCTTGGAAGGCTAGGGCTCTACCATTGAGCTACACCCGCATATCAGCCAATAAATTGACTCATACAGCATAACCAACTAAAACTAAAAAATAATGGTGCCTCAGAGCGGAATCGAACCACTGACACGGGGATTTTCAGTCCCCTGCTCTACCGACTGAGCTACCGAGGCAATATATCAACTTCAAAACATGAAGGGGATAACAAAATGGCGACCCGAATGGGATTTGAACCCATGACCTCCGCCGTGACAGGGCGGCATTCTAACCAACTAAACTACCGGGCCGGAATATGGTGGGCGATAACAGGATCGAACTGCTGACATCTTGCTTGTAAGGCAAGCGCTCTCCCAGCTGAGCTAATCGCCCATATTATTTTGGTGACGCCTATGGGATTCGAACCCATGAACCCGCCGTGAAAGGGCGGTGTCTTAACCGCTTGACGAAGGCGCCATTATACCATGCTACACTTTACCAACTGTAATTTTCATCTTGTTAGTTCAGCATCAGCAACGGATATTATAATATCATATCCACAGTTATAATGCAATACTTTTTATAAAAAAACTTTGTTTTTATTTTTTTACTGCATATAATTTTTAGTTTAATTAAAACTATATGCAGTAAAATTTACAACTGTAACTACAAAATTTATTCGACTGGTTTATTTTTCATATGAGGAAACAGTATTACATCACGAATAGATGGGCTATCTGTTAACAACATTACCAAACGATCTACACCTATTCCTAATCCACCAGTAGGCGGCATACCATATTCAAGTGCCATAATAAAATCCTCATCCATCATATGAGCTTCATCATCACCATGTTCACGCTGCTCCTGCTGATCAATAAAGCGCTGTTTCTGATCGATAGGATCATTTAATTCAGAAAATCCATTAGCTAGTTCACGCCCATAAATAAATAATTCAAAGCGATCAACGTATTCTGGATTTTCCTTATTCCGCTTCGCAAGAGGTGATACATCTGTCGGATATTGAATCACAAAAGTCGGTTGAATAAGTGTTTCTTCAACTTTTTCATCAAATATCTGATACATGATTTCTCCAATACTATGATACTGTTCATAAGGCACTTTCAGCTCATCAGCTATACTTCTGGCCTGTTCTACAGTAGTTACCTGAGAAAAGTCTTTTCCTACAGCTTCCCTTACTGCATCTATCATTGTAATGCGGCGGACATTTCCCAAATCAATTTTTGTTTCCTGGTAGGTAATAACAGTAGTCCCTAATACATCTTTGGCAACCTGAGCTATAAGAGCTTCTGTCATATCCATTACATCATTATAATCAGCAAAGGCCTGATAAGTTTCAACTGATGTAAATTCTGGATTATGGCGATTATCTACGCCTTCATTTCTAAAAATCCGGCCAATTTCATAAACGCGTTCCAAACCACCTACTATGAGTCTTTTCAAATACAATTCCGTAGCAATACGCAAGTACATATCCATGTCTAGGGCATTGTGATGGGTGATAAAAGGACGAGCATTAGCTCCGCCTGCTATCGGATTCATAACTGGTGTTTCTACTTCAAGAAAACTTTTATTATCGAGGAAACGGCGGATAGCCTGGATAATTTTTGTTCTGTTCATAAAAGTATGTTTTACATCTGGATTTACGATAAGATCGAGATACCGTTGACGATAACGTGTTTCTACATCCTTCAAGCCATGAAATTTTTCCGGCAGCGGACGAAGTGATTTTGCGCCAATACTAAAAGTCTTTACTTTTACAGTTATTTCACCACGATGGGTTTTAAATACGCTACCTTCAAGACCTATAATATCGCCTATATCAAGTAATTTAAAATCTGCATACTGTTCTTCACCCATAACATCCAACCGGAAATATACCTGAATATTACCTGTTATATCAGCTACAACGGCAAAGCTGGCTTTTCCATGGCCGCGTATAGCCATGAGACGTCCAGCTATTCTTACATCCTTTTCTTCCAGCGCTGCAAAATTCTCCAATATATCTTTAGCATGATGAGTCACTATGTATTTTCTGCCAAACGGTTCAATACCTTTATCAATAAATTCCTGCATTTTATCACGACGTACCTGCATTAATTCATTTACATCCTGATTTTCCTGATTCTGATGCTTAGCCATTTATATCCTCCATTACTTCATTTCCATTATTTTATATTTTAATATTCCAGTCGGCACTTTTACATCAACAGTATCACCGACTTTATGTCCCAATACTGCTGCTCCTACTGGGGATTCATTAGAAATTTTTCCTTCTGTAACGTCTGCTTCTGCGGACCCTACTATTGTATATGTTTCATCTTCATTAAATTCCATATCACGAATTACCACTGTGTTTCCTAAACGGATTACTCCACTGCTATCTTTAGATGTGTCATGGATAACATCACTTTCGCGCAGGACTTTTTCTAAACGAAGAATTTCTCCTTCAATAAATGCTTGTTCATTTTTAGCGTCATCATATTCCGAGTTTTCACTAATATCGCCAAAATCGATAGCCTGTTTTATACGTTGAGCTACTTCTATACGACGAACACTTTTCAAATTTTCTAATTGTTTCTCAAGTTTTTTTAAGCCTTCCTCGGTTAAAATACTACGCTTTTCTGACATAATTATGCTCTCCCTTATAAATAGCGTTCTTATTTAGACGGAGTTAATATCCCTATGAAGCTTAAAAATCATCATCTATGAATTAATTTCTTAATCTATTATTACAAATACATAAATAATCATGTTTAGAAATTTTCATTTGATAAATGAAATTTATTTGTTTCTCGATATTAAATCCTCATAACTAAAATTATTAAATTCCTGCTTCATTGAGAATAAAAACTCAGGTTTTGTTTTATCTCTCCAAAGGCGTAACTTCCCGTAGTTCCTACGGTAGATATTAATATTTTAATAAAATCAGCGGTTTATCATCTGTTATTATGACAGATACGCTTATTTCAATAGTAAAATATATTTATTAAGCAGTGAATATTATAAGGAGTGTCAAATATGTCTTGACACTCTTTTTGATTATATGTTCTTTTTATATGTTTGTCAATTTAACTGATTTCAAATCATTTTATAATTATTACATCTTCCTCAACTAATTATTTTAAGCTTTCTCAGTGCATTATATATACCATCTGAATCATTTGAATCAGTTACCATCTTAGCAGCCCGTTTTATTTCATCTGGTGCATTTCCCATTGCTATTCCCATTCCTGCATATTCCAGCATGTCAATATCATTATAATTATCACCAAAAGCAATTATTTCTTCTTTTCTTATATTAAACTGTCCAGCAAAATACTTTATTGCTTCTGCCTTAGAAACAGTACTGTCTATTATTTCCAGCAAAGTATCACCTGACCTTATAACTGTGAGTTCTTTATATCTGCCGGACAAGTGCCTTTCCAGCTGCTGGCATTCTTTAGGTGCTGCCATACATAAAAGTTTATGCGGCAGTATTTTATCTATTACTAATTTTTCAAAGCCACACTGGCATGGCTCAACTCCGGTAATTTCTATTTCTCTTCTCACATATGGGTCATTAATATTTTGTACATACCATTTATCATCAGTATAATAATTCATCGCAACCGTATTCGAATACTGTACAATTTCTTTTATTATTTTTTTTACTACATCCGCTTTCAGATACTTACTGTAAAACTTCTTCTTATCCGACAGTAAAATCAAAGCTCCATTATAGCTTATAAGCGGAATGTTTTGCCCTAATTTATCTGCAAGGGGAATAATTGCTCCCGGCATGCGGGCTGACACTAATACAAATATAATCCCACGACTCACAATTTGCTGCACCGCAGCTACGGTACTGGGCAACAATTGATGTTTAGAATTAATAACCGTCCCGTCAATATCAGAAAAAACTGCTTTATATATCATATACTCTCCCTCGTCCATAATTTATCATTTCTGCAAAAAGTCATTTATTTTTTTTTGCACTTTATTCAGTGCATTATTGAAAGCCATTGTCCCCTGGATAATCTTTCCTATTTCATTATCAGCCATCAGCATAGCTATCGCATATTTCTTAAACTTAGGTGGAGCAGCAGCACCTCGCATAACCTCACTTACAACTGCTACATTCATTTTTTCATCACCAGGCATAGAGTTTCTGAATATTTTTCCGGCAGTATCTGATTCTACAACTTTTTTTATTACCGGAAGACCTTCTGAATCTTCTAAAACAAGTTTTTGAATTTTTTCCTCATAACAGAGTTCTTTGAGAAATTCCCAAGCAATTTTTTTATGAGTACTACGACTGCTCATTCCTATAAGCAGTGTATCTAACTGAGATATATTTTTTCCTGATGGTCCTGCTGGCAGTTTTATGCAATCCCATTCAAAAGAAGAATATTTTTTTATGCGCCAGGGATAAGGCTTATAAGTTCTATACTGGGCAAACGTAAATGGTCTAAAAGCCACTTTTCCTGTGTCAAAATCCTTGGAAGTCACCTTATACCCATGATTTATCTTTTTTAATGCAATCATAAACTTTACAACATCCTTCATTTTATCATCGGCAAAGTATGAATATCTTCCATCATCCCTAAACAGTTTTACTCCGTCAGTAACAGCTGCTTGCTGCCATGTATAATCATAACAGCCAAATTGGTCAATAACGCCATCTCCATCAGTATCTTTGGTAACTTTACGACATATATTAATAAAATCCTGCCACGTCCATTTATTTGAAGGCATAGGAATTCTTTCTCTTTTGAGCAACGTTTTATTTACAAACATCAGTGTTGGTATACTTTCAAAGGGCAGTGCATATTGCTGCTGTTTATACTTTCCATAATCAAGAGCAGATTTATAATATTCTTCACAGGAAAAGTTCTTGTCACTGTCTATAAAATGATCAAGATTTTCCAATAGTCCCATTGATGTATACAAATTGAAATCATCTGATAAAACCATAAAGACATCTGGTTCCTGTCCTTTTAACACCTGCTCAGCCAACCATTCAGCATATTCGTTTTTAGGAATTCCATTCACATAAACAATTTTTACATACGGATTCTTCGTTTCAAAATCTTTTATAGCAGCATCTATTACCTTATAAGAATCTCCTGCCGGAACGTTCCAGTTGCTGCCAGAAAAAATTCCTACACGGATAATAACCTTACCATCTTTATGTTCACGATAATACTCTATACCCCATAACAAACTAAATATCAGCAGTACACTTATTCCTATTAGTCTATATTTTTTCTTTAAAAACATTCTGCCCATCCTGAATATCATGTTCCAATTTATTACTTATCCCAGTCTGGACTGCCCATATAGCCAGCTGAGTACGATCACGCAGTTCCAATTTGCTGAGTACTGAGCTTAAATTATTGCGTACAGTTCCTTCCGATAAGTTTAAATTCATCGCAATTTCCTTATTGGAACAGCCTCTTCCCACGTAACATATTACTTTTTTTTCCGTACGTGTCAATTCAGCGATACCGTTTTCTGTTACAGTAATAGAAAAATTACTCTGCGCCATTTTAGAAAACAACTTAACTACTTTAGTTATTATGTTCACATTTATCATCGCTCCGCCATTTATGACAGTACGTACAGCATTGGAAAGTTCTGCCACAGATACTCCTTTTAACAGATATCCGCTGGCTCCATATTTTAATGCATTGTATACATATTCATCATCATCAAACGTCGTCAAAATTATAATTTTGATATTTGGATACTTTTCTTTTATTAATCTCGTACATGCCACCCCATCAATATGCGGCATTCTTACATCCATCAATATAATATCTGGTTTATTCTTTTCCAAAACCCGCATTACTTTAGAACCATTTTCTGCTACAGACACAACTTTCATATCAGGATTCATGTTTAATACGATTTTCAAACTCTCACGAATAAGTTCCTGATCGTCAGCTATCATCACTTTGATCATTATTCATCACCTCTTTTTCCTATTGGTATAAATACTTCTATAATAAAACCACTATCATTTCTATACTCCAGCCGACCTTTTAATAACTCTATTCTTTCCTGCATATGACGCAGTCCAAATCCTTTGACAATATTGTTACACCCCCTACCATCATCTTTTATCATAATATTTAGCCAATTTACCTGCTGCTGTATACTGATCAAAACATGCCGGGCTTTACCATGTCTGTTAGCATTGGTTATTCCTTCCTGAATAACTCGATAAACGATTTCTTCTTCGTCTTCACGTAAGGACTGCGGCCAGCAGTTACAGTTTAACAGTATATCAATACCCGCAGTAATAGAAAATTCTCTTGTCATCTGCAGCAGAGCTTCTTTTAAAGAAAATCTTTCCAAGTTATCCGGTCTTAACTTTTTCACTGAACGTCGAACATCATTCATGCCATGGCGTGCTATGTTATTAATCACTGGAAGCTGCTTCTTGGTAAATTCCGGCACTTCGTCTATTGTTGCAATACAGGCATCTATACCTGCTATTATACCTGTAAGCGCATGCCCCAAAGTGTCATGAATTTCTCTTGCCAGCCGATTACGCTCCCGTGTTTCTGCCATACTCTCCGCTTCAATAGCATATAATCTAAGCTTTTCATTAACTATATTCAGCTCTTCATTCAAGGACTTTATCCTTTCCTTTTCCTGATGTTGATTCTGCACTAGTATAATTATATATAAAACAAATACTATCATATTAAAAGCAGTGAATATATTACAGGCAGCTTTTAATACGCCCTGTGCCAATGGATCATAATAAGAAATATATGCTTCAAGCGGTACCATCTTCAGCTGGAATACAGCCAGATTATAACTGGCGATTAAATAAAGCCCCAGCATTGCCAGTATCAGTATTATTCGTTGATTTTTCCCCCGATAGCCACTGACCAAATCAGCTACGATGATCAAAACTACCCCATTATAGGCCATGTTTATACTTCTCATAACAATAAGGCAAGTACATATTTCCAGAAAGAGTACAATATATTTCCTTCCCATTTTATGTATAACACAGTGTTGATATATATTACTAAAAATAATTAATAATAAAAATGATCCTATTGTTAAAAACAAAATTTTATGAACTGGCCAAGGTGGTGCATCAAGCGAAGCCAAAAACGTTCTTGCCAACAAAGAATTATTTATTTTTATCTGTGTAATACACATAAACGCAGCAAAAAATAAAACGACTGCGGCATTAAAAATGTATAGAATATACTGTATGGCTACTGCCGATTTGTTGTTTTTCATTTTTAATCCCATCCATCGACATTATATTTATCTATATTTTCTTTGGTAAGAAGTATTGTTTGTAATTCCACCAATTTCCTTCTATTCGTGCCAGCTAATATTTCATATGCCTTTTCAGCAGCAATTTGTCCTAATCTGCGCGGTGACTGGGCTGCCGTAGCTGTCATATTTCCCTTGGCTATCATTTCCTTAGTTTCAGGAGCTCCATCAACTCCATATACTTTTATCTTAGACAACCGCCCGGCATTCTTCAAAGCAGCCATTACCCCCATTGCCGCTGGATCGTTCAACGCCATCACTACTTCAATATCATTATGTCTTTTCATAAGTTTTTCCATAGCCGGCATCGCCAGCTCAAGCTGTCCCTTGCATTCAGCCGAATCAATCACCTTAAAAGCCAAATGTCCTCTTATCGTATCAGTAAAACCGTTTATCCTATCAACTGCTGACTTGGCCTGTGAATGTTCTATCAATACAATATTGCCGCCTGATAAGTGAGACAGCATATGTTCTGCGCATTGTACCCCCGCCTCATAATTATCAGAAACAACTGTACAGGCAACATATTTTTCATCCTGAACATTTGTATCAATAGCAATTACCGGCACATGTGCCTTATAGGCAATTTCCAATGCTGGTTTCATCTTTTTCCAGTCTACTGCATTCAAAAATAATATCTGCACACCATCATTAATGAGTTCTTGTATTTCCCTTGTCTGCCTTTTTACGCTAAGTGCAGAATCCCTGGTCAACAACACGTCCCCATTTTTTTCCACAGTTGTACGTATTTCGTCATTAATAATTTCATAAAAAGGATTATTCAGTGTCATATATACCGCCCCGAATTTTTTACGATGCTCATATTTTCTTGCTGAATAGTCTTGTGACAATACATGCTTTATAAATACAGTAGCTATGCCGATCGCTACCGCTAATAATATAATAATAATTAAATAATATAATACTTTTTTATTGTTCATGCTTGTTTTCCCTAATAAATTTATCCTGAATCCTGTTTATATCCGCAATGTCTGCCCACTCTTACAATCCACTAAATTAATTCATAAACTATACATTATAATATATTTACTTTTCACCTAACGCAAGATAAAATCATAAGCAAAAAGACCTGCTAACATAATATGCTGGCGCAATTTTATTTTGCTATTTTTGCGGCAAAATTTATATACGAGAAAAAGAAGCTGCCCCCGTATCTTAAATTATCGGAAAACAGCCTCTTTTTCTTATTTAATATTTTGTCTGGTCAAAAATAATATCTTAGCCACATTTTTACGTCCATTGCGAATACCTTTAGCTACAACACACGCGCTGGCAATAGATATAAAGATAAACAACATCCCACTTAATTCAGCAATTATATGGATTTCATTTTTACTTATTCCCCACCAGATCAAAACCACTCCCACTGCTGATAGTGCTATAAGGAACCGAAACCACTTTACTAAATTCCCTATCATTTTCAGCTGCATTCCAGCTTCAAAATCCAGATTATTTTTTTCCAATAAATTCATTTTCAATACCTCGTACAACAACAGGACAGCATCAATATGATAATCCAGGGTTGAAAAAACCTGCTAAAACACCTACAAATGCTATAATTGCCAGCAGCAGCATAACCATTGTCGGTGAAATATTCTTTTTAGTCATGAGCCACCAGCAAAATACAACTGTTATTCCTGAAAGCATTTTAGGATAAATTCCGTCAAGTGTTTTTTGTAAGTGACCGCCGCCCGGAAGTACCAGCGATGTATGAATATTTATCCAAGAGGCCGCTACGGCCCCCATTACTATCGTCCCAATCATTATTATAGAATCACGTATGGCCTTAGCCTGTTCTCCAACCAATATTTCAACGGCTTTGCCACCTAATTCATAGCCTTTAAAATATGCAAATTTCATTCCAAACCACATCAATGCATTCCACACAACAATATAGAAAATTGCTCCCAATGGATTACCTCCGCCAGATAGTCCCAAACCAATCCCCAGCAAAATAGGGATCAAAGTACCAACAATCATTGAGTCACCAATTCCTGCTAACGGACCCATAAGTCCAGCCCGTATACCGTTTATGGCCTCTCCATCTATAGGCTGATTATTAGCCTTTGCTTCTTCTAATCCTGCTGTCATCCCTACTACCATTGTCCCAATCTGCGGTTCTGTATTGAAAAAAGCCGTGTAAGTATGCATCGCTTCCTTTTGTTTTTCCTTATCATCATACAATTCTTCTACAACTGGAAGCATCGCACATAAATAGCCAAAAGTCTGCATATGTTCTTGTGAAAAGCAGGTCAGATTACCATAAAACCATGTTAAAAAAGATTTATTCAAAGTCTTTCTTGATAGTTTTTTCATAATTATATATCCTCCTCATCATCGTCATTATTATCAGGTCCAGAGGCTGATGCTGTTTTTTTACTTTGCAGCATTATTATCTTATAATTTATCACCGCAAAAAATGAGCCTATGATAGCTGCTGCAATAAGATTGAGTCCCAGACAGGCAGCCAATGTAAAGCCAAAGAAAAATGTTACAAAATCTATCATCTTAGTTACAACCTGTTTTAATAATATGGCTATCCCAACTGCTGGCAGTAGACTGCCTACTGTAAACAAAGTTTTCATAGCTATTCCATCCATTGGCAGATAAGCTTTCATTATATCAACCATACCTGCCCCTGCCATTGTTATTATTACGGTTGGCAGAAAGGAACATATGATATGCGATATCCACGGCAGTCCCATATCAACAAGATATAATTTTTTAAAATCACCTTTTTCTACAGCTTTCCAGCCAATATGCTGCCATATAAGATTCATCGTTGCTGTCCCATAAAATAAAACTGTACCTAGTGTGCCAACAGCTGCTCCCAGTGCCGCTGCCATTGACTGGGCCTGTGCTGTATTAGGATCAAGCCCCATCCCCTTTACCGCACAGATAGCCAAAGGAATCCCAATATAACTTATCGCACGAACATCAGCAGATACTGTTCCTCCTGGTGTTACAAGTGCTATATAAATGACCTGAATAGCCGCACCGATTATTATCCCTGTTTTTACATCACCTAAAATTAATCCCACAACGAGTCCAGCTACCAGCGGGCGGCCTAATGTATAATTACCAAATGTCGTTCCTCCTAATCCAGGCATACTTGACAGACAGGCACAAATTCCTAATATAATAGCTTGGAATAAATTAATTTCCATAAAAATTCCCCTCTTTCAAAAAAATATATAAATTCTTCCAATAAGCAGCTAAAACACCTTTAAGATACAACTGTAATTCATAATTTAGTTGTATAATACTAAGCAGGACAACGAATTATTTAAAACCAAACTGCCCGCGAAACTTTTTCCAATTCCCAATTGCTTTTTCTTTTATAAGAGCAAATTCTATTTCATATCCTGCCAGCATTATATCTTCAAGTGCTTGTGCTTCTTCCTGTGTTATTGACTGATTATTACCAAGTTCCACCGCTCCAGGCCGATCATTGCATGGACCTATTACTATAGTTTTTACTCCGGGGACAAATCTTTGATCTACAAGAATTTTCTTCATGTCAAGCGGATTTTTTGTAATCAAAAAATACCGGCTGTCACTGTCTAAAACTTTTTGGCATTTTTTCTGCCATGCTTCCATAGTCCAAACAAAAGTCTTTTTACCGGAAGCACTTTTATATGCTGCTTTTAATACCGAATTAACAGCAGCAGCATCATTAACTGCTACTATACCATCACAGGGATATTCTAAAGCCCAGCGGGTACAGGTCTGACCATGTATCATCCGATCATCTACTCTGACAAATGTAATTGACATAATAAATCTCTCCTAAATATCTTCATCTGTTATTTCATCATTTTCGATTATAAATTCTTTTATCCCATTTTGGGCTTCTTTCAACAACAAAGGAATATCATCGCAAACATTTTTACCACCTAATATCACATTCAAAGCCATTGGCAGATTCATTCCACCAAATATCCGGCTATTTGGCAGCAATCTTTTTTTATTTAATATATTTACTGCCGTCGTCAATGGAGACCCACCTATAATATCTGCCAATAATATGATTTTATCTTCATATTTTATATTTTGTAGAATTTTTTCGAAATTTTCTGCATACTCATCATTTGACATTCCATCCTTTAAACTAGTCGAAAAAACATTTTCACGTTCTCCCGCAATCATTTGAACAGCTGTATGAAGCCCTGGCGCCAGTTCACCATGGCTTACCATTATTACATAAACCATCTTTTTTCTCCCTTCAAATATATTTTAATAAAATAATCTGTTATAAAATCATTTGCAATTTTTTTACAATTATAAATTTATCAAAATATCATTAAATTTATAATTGCAAAATGTAATTATTTATAAAAAAATTACATTACATTTATCACTTTTTTATATTTTAACCCATACTAACCCCTAGGGGAGCTTGTATGATAATAAATATATGGGTATAATTGATTTTATAAATATTTTTTAGCTGAAAAAGGGGTATCTATTACCCTGTAAGAATTCTATTTTAGAGGAGTGATTTTATCATGTGCAAAGAATGCGGCTGTGAATCAATGGGGAAAAATACCCGTCTGCAGTTTATTGTAAAAGGTTATACTTCAGAAACTGCCAAAAAAATGGAAGAAATACTTTTGGGAATGTCTGGTGTATTATTTGTCCATATCCATGCTAATGAAGGCGAAACAACCGTAGACTACAATCCGGCAAAAACAAAACTACTCGACATAGTCAATGCTTTTGAAACACAGGGGCTGGAGGCAGTTTTATAAAATTCACTCTCCTGCTAGTTCATCAGGTACTCTTATCCATAATGAAAATATCCCTTTACTATAAACAATTGTTTATAGTAAAGGGATATTTTCATAAATAATCTATTTTCTTATATCATTCACCACACAATTAAATAATTTTATTACCGCGTCAAGCATAATACCGACTATTGGTGTTCCTCTGCCAAAATATTCAGCAGCAATTTTTCCCCGCAACAATTTCTGCTCCTCTGGTTTTGCTTTTTTATAAAAAGGAACAACATAGCATGTTAATATTCCAAAAAAGAAATTGCTTTCTATTTCCTGACTCATTTCTTTTGTTAGATTATGTTGTATTTTTATAAATTTATCCAGACAAATAAAAAATTCGTATATATGCGAAAAATCTTCAACGGTAATACATTTATGACAAATCGAATCATAATGCTGATAATAATAATAAAGCGTTTCATCTGTACAAACATATTTTTCCGCGTAAAACATTGCTGTCAGGCAAAACAACCAGTCTTCACCATAACATGGTAATAAAAACTTTATATTATTTTTTTCCAGAAAACTCCGCCGATATAATTTATTCCATACAACAAATTCTATTTTATTGATATACTCTATTAAAGCCGGCCCACCAGCAAATACTCCTTTCTCCGGTACATATGAGCGTAAATAACCATCATCACTGACTTTTTCAAAACCACATACTGCTATTTCTGCCCCTGATTTCACAGCTATATCATATAGCGTCAAAAAAAATTTTTCTTCGATAAAATCATCGCTGTCGATAAAAGCAATATACTGTCCTCTTGCGTGTTTTAACCCAATATTACGGCATACTCCAGGGCCAGTTACCCCTTTATTATAAAACAAATGTATATTTTCTATACATCCATAATATTCATTAACAAATTCACCACTTCCATCAGTGGAATTATCATCTACAATAATAAGCTCTATTTCTTCCAATGATTGTGCTAATACACTATCAACTGCCCGACCGATATACTTTCTAGCATTTTTCATAGCAATAATCACAGATATTTTTATCATTATATTTGTATCCGGCATTATTAATTCTCCTAAAACATTATTATCCATCTTATTGACCACAAGATATTTTTTCATTATACTGAAATTATTGCATTAACAAAATTTAAACGGAGGTACTTTCATGCGTTTACGATCAATTCTAGCGATATTTATAACTTTGTCATTTGCTGTATTTACTATGGGAATGACAAGCGTTCCCACTAATACAACATTTACCTGCAATGGCTTAAAACTCCAGGATAATTATAATTCCATGCTGAAAACATTTGGCTCGCCCTGGTACAGTGATGACCGTTTTGTCTATGGAAGAGCTGTGAAATACTATATTTACCATGACAATACCCAAATAGGCATTGCCAAAAAAACAGGCAAAATTGTCGATATAATTATTTCTGACAGAAAATACCAGCTGAACAACAATATACGTCTTGGTGCTACCCCTTACAAAATGCAATCTGTCTTTGGTAAGGGCACCAAAACTATGCTTGATGGAAAAATGTATTTTATATATAATTTAAAGACAGCCCCTAAAGAACGTCTTTTGCTCCAGCTTGATTCCATGCAGGATTATCTTGTAGGTGTAAGGCTAACATCCCTGCCCCTGGATGATGAAGAAGCTGACAAGGCAATGTATAATGACACCGCTGAATTGGACGACAACATCCTAAACCACAACAATATAGACACAAGTGCCGTCATTACCAACAAAAATCCTGTTCCTGCAATAAAAATAAAAGTTGCCGCTGCAAAATCATGGTAAAATATTATCTATTCGGCTATCTCTATAATTTTTCAAATAATTCTTCGTATCTTCTATATCTTTATTCATCTGAATTATCAATTTAGCCGCAGACGAAAATTTCTCTTCGCCACGCAGTTTTTTCAAAAAACACACTTTTATGGTCTGTCCATAAATATCTTTATCAAATTCAAATATATTTACTTCGACCCGTCTAGCTTTAACATTAAATGTTGGATTATCACCTATATTGGCAGCACCTTGGTATTTTTTCCCGCCAACATATACTAATGCTGCGTATACACCATCAGGAAGCATTACATATTTATCGGATATATATATATTTGCTGTTGGTATTCCTAAAATATGACCGCGATGTTCCCCATGTACAACTTCACCTTCTATATAAAAAGGATGCCCCAACAATTCATTAGCCAGTGCCAACTTCCCATCAAGCAATGCATGCCGAACCCGGGAACTGCTTACTATTTTATTATGAAGATATGCTGCATCAGGAATTTCTGCTATAAATCCATATTCTTTTTCTTTATCCTGGAGAAACTGTGGTGTTCCTTCTCCTTTATAGCCAAACGTACAGTTAGGGCCAACCACTATATATCGCGGTGACAAATTTTCCTGAAGCATCTTAAGGAAATCGGCCGGTGATATATCAGCAAATTTTTTTGTAAAAGGAATATTCATTAGTATATCTATTCCCAATTCGCTTAATTCTTTCTCTTTACATCTATTATTGCTTATTTTTCGCGGCACTCGTTCAGGTGCTATTATTTCCAGCGGATGATTAGAAAAAGTAAATACAATACTTTTCCCATTTATTTTTTCAGCGAGCTGCGTAGCCCGTCTTATAATCTTTTGATGACCTATATGAACACCGTCAAAAGTTCCCAAAACAACAACATTATTTTTAAACTTTGCCGTTATATTAGTAATCTTTTCATAAACCAGCATATTTTATACTCCTAACAAGAAATATTCAATTAAATCTTTTCTACTGTATCATAAATTCAATAAAAGGTAAACCTTTTATAACCGGAGGCATTTATGGGTAAAATAATCTTAATAACAGGCGGCGCCCGCAGCGGCAAAAGCAAATTTGCTGAAGAATTAGTAAAAAGCCAGGGAAAACCCCAAGCCTACATTGCCACTGCCCAGATATTTGATGAAGAAATGAAGCAGCGCGTAGCCTTGCATAAAAAACGCCGTGCTGATGACTGGTATACTGTAGAAGCCCCTTTTAATGCAGAAAATGCTATTGAGCAATGCCAAGACTTTCCTGCCATTCTTTTTGATTGCATGACTGTATATACGAGCAATATTATCTGCTCATATGATATAGAAAAATTGACTCCTGCAAAAATCCAGAATAAAATTCTTACCGCTATTAAAAAACTTATCGAGGCCGCAAAAAAACACATTGGCACTACTGTTTTTGTCACCAATGAAGTTGGCTCAGGAATTGTTCCCGAAAATAAGCTGGCTAGACAGTACCGTGATATAGCTGGTCTTTGCAACCAATATACAGCCCAGGCTGCCGATAAAGTTTATTTTATCGTTTCCGGTATTCCGTTAAAAATAAAATAAACTATGCCATTGCTGACAGCATTTTTTTAGCTGCATATATACAGTACAGACAAACCAATTTTTTCAGAAGAAGGTGTTTTTATTCTTGAATTCTTTTTTTACCGGATTACTTTTTTTGACCCGGATTCCTATAAAATATAATGCCTCATGGACTGAACAGGCTTGTGGCAGCAGTGTCAAATATTTTGCTGTTATTGGGGCTATTTTAGGAATCATCAATAGTTTAGGAGCTTTTATATTACTTACAGTTTTTCCGCATATATTTAATATAAATATTCCTGTTTTGCTGGGAAGTTTTTTCCTTTTGACTTTAAATATAATATCTACTGGTGCAATACATTGTGATGGCTATACTGACACCATGGACGGCTTACTATCTGGTAGAAAAAAAGAGCGCATGCTGGAAATAATGAAAGACAGCCGTGTCGGAGCTCACGGAACCACATCACTCATAATGCTTTTATTGGGAAAATATTCTGCGATAGCAGCTCTTTATACATATACAGCTACAGATCCATTCATATTATGCAGTGCCTTATTCCTAATGCCCGTCATTGGCCGGCTGTCTATGGTAATAGGAATAACTTTATTTCCTTATGCCCGCAAAGAAGGATTAGGCAAAGCTTTTTCTCTTTATTCCAATAAGAACTCACTTTATATAGTTTTATCATCGGTAATTATATGTCTTATCATTAATTATCCATACTTTTGGCAGGGACTTTATTCCCTCATCCTTGTCAGCATTTTTGCTTTTATCTTCTGTCGGTATGTGACCGGCAAACTAGGCGGCCTTACTGGAGATGTATACGGTGCCACCACCGAAATAAGCGAGTTGTTTGTACTAATTATATATGCTGTATTTTAGCACCACAAAATATGTTATACTATTAAAAGCTTATTAAAAAGCTAATATATATATTCTTTATATTTCTATAATAACCTACTATCAATAAAACACTATTACTTACCACAGGGAGTAAAAATTCATGCTTACAAAAATTATCCTTATCCGCCATGGTCGAACTAATTGGAATATAGAAGGACGTTTTCAAGGACAATCCGACATTGCTCTTATTCCCGAAGGAATAGCTCAAGCTAAAAAACTGGCTGAAAACTTTCCCTTAACTAAACTTGATGCTGTATACTGCAGTGATTTAAAACGGACACGCTGCACAGCTGAAATAATAGCCAAAAAATTTAACCTGCCACTCACGCCAACTAAAAATTTACGTGAAATGAATTTTGGACAATGGGAAGGAATGTTATTTGAGGATATCAACAAAAAATGGCCTAATGTCATAAAAAATTTTTTTGACGACCCTTTGTCTGTAAATATTCCCGAGGGAGAAAGTTTCCCCGAAGTACAACACAGAGCTATGCAATCTTTAAAAAAAATTATTGCCGCAAATAATGGTAAGAATGTAGCTATTATCGCGCATGGCGGGGTAAACAGGGCTATTTTATCATCTACTGTCCATATTCCTCTTCAGTATATCTGGTCAATAAGCCAAAGCAACACCGCTTACAATATAATGTCTTATAATGATAAATATGACAAATTTTATATAGAAACAATAAATAACACATCACACTTATTAATATAAAATATGTGCTACATTATATTAATGAATCATTTTGAAAGAGGCACTTGATAATTTATGAGTAAATTTCGTATCATTCCGCAATCAGGTGATAAATTCCGCCATTTACTTGATTCTCTTCCCTTAAATGAACAATTTATGGCTCTATTAAAAGCCTGTACTATAAAACATGTGGAAATAGACTTAAAAAATAATACATGGGAAATTCTTTTAAACACCTACAAATATTTACCAGAAGAAATGCTGGAACAAGCTGCCAGCTTTATTGCCGGTAACTGCGGTGTGAATGAAGTTATATTTTATCAGGATATTATTGATTTTGCTGCCCAAATTGATAAGAACTGGTCAAAAATAATCACAGCTGCTTCTAATGGAAATCCCACCGTAAAGGCTCTGCTGCGTACTTCGCAGCATATTATTGATGGCAATATGCTTACTTTGGAAATAAAAGGTGACATCGCCGAAGAAATTCTTCATGCCCATAGTGTTAATAAAACATTGAAGGACACCATATACGAATTACTCGACTTAGAATGCCGTGTCACTTTTAATGCTGTTGATAATGTAGAAACAGCCAAAGAACAAAGTGAATATATAATGGTTGATTATACACCGCCACCAATTATTGACAAACCCGACGAAAAAACAGCTCCTGCTGCCAAAACTTACAAATCTTCTTATGGCAGCGGATACCGACGTCAATCCGGGCCACCACCTAACAGCACTGATCCAGGCTGGATATATGGTCGCCGTATCACAGGAAATATAATGCCTATTGACGAAATAGACGGTGAAATGAAAACTGCTGTGCTACTGGGAAAAATTAATAATATAACCAATCGTGAATTTAAGACTGGTAACAATTTACTTACATTTGAACTAGCTGACAAAACCAATGGTATAGACTGTAAAATATTTTTCAAAGACAAAACTGAATTTGAACGCGTTAATAATAATTTATCCAATGGTTTAATAGTTAAAGTTGCCGGCAGTATACGTTTTGATAGTTTCAACAATGATTTCGTCATAATGCCCAGCAGTATTTATCAGGGAGAAATGAAAACCCGCCTGGATCATGCTGCCAAAAAACGTGTTGAATTGCACGCCCATACCCATATGAGCAATATGGATGCAGTAGTTTCTGCCAAGGATCTCATTTGTACAGCTGCAAAATGGGGTTGGCCGGCAATTGCTATAACAGATCATGGAGTAGTTCAAGCCTTTCCTGAAGCTGCTAAAACTATTGCTGATAAAAAACTTAATATAAAAATCATATATGGTCTTGAAGGCTACTTAATATATGATGAACAACAAAAACGTGCTAATCATATCATCCTTTTGGCACAAAATGCCATTGGCCTACGCAACATTTACCGGCTTGTATCCTTATCTCATTTAAAATATCTGCAAAAACGCCCACGTATCCCTAAAAAAATCTTATCAGAATATCGGGAGGGAATAATCGTTGGTTCCGCCTGTGAAGCCGGTGAATTAATCCGCGCCATAGTTGCCGGTCAAAATGATGATGAACTGCTTGAAATTGCTTCTTTTTATGATTACCTTGAAATACAGCCCATTGGTAATAATGAGTTTTTAGTACGCAGTGATAATTTTCCTGAAATAAAAAATGATGATGATCTGCGAAAAATAAACTTAAAAGTAGTGGAACTGGCTCGTAAACTTAACAAAATGATCATCGCTACATGCGATGTTCATTTCTTGAATCCTGAAGACAATATTTATCGCGCAATCCTTATGTCGGGAAAAGGATTCAAGGATGCTGATCTGCAGCCACCATTATTTTTACGTACAACAGAAGAAATGCTCAAGGAGTTTGATTATCTTGGGGAAGAACTTGCCTATAATGCAGTAGTAGAAAATCCTCGCAAAATTGCTGAAATGGTCGACATTATAAAACCAATCCCTGATGATTTATATTCACCTATGATCCCTGGTGCTGATGAGCAGATTCATGATATGAGCTATGCCAAAGCTAAAATATTATACGGGGAAAATCTCCCACCAATTGTATCAGAACGACTTAAACTGGAATTAAAATCCATTATCGGTCACGGTTTTGCTGTATTATACTTAATCGCCCACAAACTTGTAAAAAAATCTCTTGATGACGGTTATCTTGTTGGCTCGCGAGGATCAGTAGGTTCATCTTTTGTAGCAACTATGACTGATATAACAGAAGTAAACCCGCTGCCACCGCATTGGCGTTGTCCAAAATGCCGCAACAGCGAATTTATTACTGATGGATCTTATGGCTGCGGATTCGACCTGCCAGACAAAAACTGCCCTTACTGCGGCACAAAAATGATAAAAGACGGCCACGACATCCCATTTGCTGTATTTATGGGCTTTGATGGCGATAAAGTTCCTGATATAGACTTAAATTTTTCCGGTGACTATCAGCCAGTTGCCCATAAATATACAGAAGAACTTTTCGGCAAAGATAATGTTTTTCGTGCCGGTACCATAGCAACCGTTGCTGATAAAACGGCATATGGGTATGTACGAGGTTATTTCAATGATAAAGGATTAAAAAAACGTGATGCATACATTAACAGTCTTGTAGCCGGCTGTACTGGTGTAAAACGAACTACTGGCCAGCATCCTGGCGGTATTATGGTTATCCCGCGCAACATGGACGTCCATCATTTCACCCCGATCCAGCATCCTGCTGATGACAAAGATACTGCAACTATAACGACACATTTCGACTATCATTCAATAAGCAGCCGTCTGGTAAAGCTTGATATTCTGGGACATGATGATCCTACTGTTATAAAAATGCTGGAAAACATTACTCATCGTGATCCTAAGACTATTCCATTCGATGATCCTGCGACTATGAGTCTTTTCTCCTCTACTGATGCATTAGGTGTTACCCCAGAAGAATTAGGCGCAACATCCGGTACTTTTGGCATTCCCGAATTTCGTACTCCTTTTACCCGCCAAATGATCGATGATACCCATCCACAGAAATTCAGTGACCTTGTGCGCATAAGCGGATTCTCCCACGGAACTGATGTATGGCTAAACAATGCCCAAGACTTAATTAAAAACAAGACCTGCACTCTTTCTGATGCTATATCAGCCCGTGATGATATTATGATGTACCTTATGCATAAGGGTATAGAGCCACTCCTGGCATTTAAAACAATGGAAAATGTCCGTAAAGGACGCGGTATAAAAGATGATGTTGTTGCCAAACTAAAAGAAGGCGGTATTCCTGACTGGTTTATTGATTCCTGCCAGAAAATAAAATACCTTTTCCCGCGGGCACATGCAACAGCTTATGTCATGATGGCATATCGTATTGCTTTCTGCAAAGTGCATTATCCTTTAGCTTTTTATACTGCATATTTCTCCATCAGGGCTGATGAATTTGATGCTCATCTTATTGCTCAGGGAAAAAATGCCATAAGAAAAAAACTTGATGAACTTGCCTCACAGGAAAAAATCAAAAAACTTTCCGTCAAAGAAAAAGGCCTTCAAGTTGTTTTGGAATTGTCTTGGGAAATGTATCTGCGTGGTTACAGCATAGAAAAAGTAAACTTATATGAATCCTCTGCTGATAAATTCATCATGCATAAAAAGTCTTTGCTGCCGCCGCTTTCATCACTTCCGGGAGTAGGAATAACAGCTGCACATAATATTGTGGAAGCAAGAAAAAAAGGTGAATTTTCTTCAATAGATGATCTGAAAAAACGTGCTGGTGTACCAACACCTTCTATAGAAATACTACGTGAACACGGCTGCCTTAACGGCATGAACGAAACTGACCAAATAGCTTTATTTGTCTAAAATACAAAATTATTTTTAATAAAAAAATACCACCCATAAAGGGTGGTATTTTATTATGCCCAAAATGCCGTATCTTCCTACATGCCTATACCTGCATATATGCAGGGCGGTACCCTAAGACTATACTTTTGCTATTCGTTCAAGACGATCCAGCAGCTATACATCAAAATCAGGTTCCTTTTTGAATAGAGTAAGGTTAGACATAATTAAAAAGCTACAAACATTACAGGCATAACAAAGCTTATAAACTCTGTGATAATAATATCACAAATAAAACTGTGGTGCAAGACTTGACAAATCACCAGAATTTATATATTGTTGTGCTATTGATTTATTTTTGGTAAAATTAAATTAGGTTATTTATAAATGATCTAAAAGCACTGTTATAAAAATCTTCATTTTCATAATATATATTAATTATTCGCATCGTACTAAATAGAAATACCACCTATGTTCCTATTCAGCTTTTTTTAAACAACAGGGACATAAAGTTGCCGTTTAAAAAATTTCATACCGCATTTTTCCGTTTGCATTTATCAGTGCAATGCGATTAACTATATATACCATTATCATAAAACAGACCTGATATTTTACCTATTTGTCAAAAATCTTGACAATAATTAATAGAAAGAGGTATTTACTTAAATGGATAAGACATTTCGCGTTGCGGTCAATTATTACTGCTTAGAAGATTACAGTGATGTTGGTTATATTGAATATTATATCAAAGAAAAAAAAGCTGATGTATTTTTAAAATCAGAACAAGCCGTAAAATCGGTAAAAGATTTTTTTTCTAAAAATCTAACTATGCAGGTTCCCCATAAAACAATGCATGACTTTACATCAATAACTATAAAACCATTAGAAAATCTAGAAAACTTCAAATTAGCTCTGACCCGTCTTTGGGAAAATACAAATGTTTATGTTGATTGGAGCCGTCCTGTTGATTATGTCATAAAGCACATGAGTAAATAATAAAATATTATTACAGTTAAAAATGTCGCTGACGTTATTACAGATCAAATTACGTCAGCGACATTTTATTATTATCACAAAATATTTTTAACAACATTGTACAACATATTACTACCATTAAATGAAGTATGCAGATACAGCACCTTTTCTCCCGTAGTAACACTATCTATGTTTATAATATCTGCCATACTGTTTCCCATTACTGTCACTTCTTTTAAAGGTGAGTGGTCAATAAACGGCTTAAAATTCACTGTTATATTATTCCCATCAACAGCTGCTACCACACCATATTGATTATCCTTCAATGGATTGCCAAACAACTTTGTCAGCATGCCTATGCTCATTCGAGAAAAAAACCACGATGTAACTGGTCTTCCCACTAATTCTTTTTTATCAATATGAACAATCATCAGCGAATTGTCCTTATTCTGCACAAACTGTGTTATAGTTCCCTGCAAGTCTACCATCCCTGAAGTTTCTGTATCTATATCTGCTTCTATTTTATTATTTGAATGAATAGCAAATTTAATACTTTTAAACTCGGGATAATTACTAATCAATGACTGCAAATAATCATTGACTGCTGATTCCGGCACTGCCACAACTCCATCCTTAAGCTGGTCCAATGTCTGAGCACTCCATGTCTGTTTTATAATATTCTGAGAACTTTCGCTAATAAATCCAAACGCAAAAACAGATTGTGAAGCAAATACTAAAATCATGAAACAAAAAATGACGACCTTTCTAAGTCGCATAGTCAAGCACCTCTTATTATAAAATAATATATTGCTCACCTATTATACATTTTTCTATTATGATATTAAAGATATTTTTACATTAAAAAAAAACTTTTTCAGCTATTATATTATAAAGTAGATATTATCCCTCTTATGCAGAAATGCAATCAGCTGAATATAGCCTATCTGGCATGATCCTGATGTGACAATAACGCCGATAATGCATGGAATCTTACCCAGAACTGGGATAATCTGACCTATTAGGGGCAATATGGTAAAAAATAATATGTGGTAATAAATCACCTTGTTTTAACTAAAAGAGACAACGGACAAACGATCTTCATTCACTAAATATCTTTGTCCGCTGCCTCTTTTATTTTTAATTTTCCCTAATATATTGTTGCTTTATTTTATTATTCAGCCTGCAAAAAACTGCCATCGATTATGTCAGATGCCTTGACATCTTTATTTATTAATCCTAGCTGTTTCCATAACTTAGCAGCCAAGCCGGTAACTTCATAAAATTCTCCTTTTTTATCAACAGTACCAAAGTATTTAAGATTACCAGCCTTATCATAAAATTTTACATCTTTTAATTCACTTTTTACACTTTCAGGTTTTTCTCCAATTTTTTTGGCAATAATCATTATAGCATCATTGGGATTTGTTTTCATGTAATTAATAGCATCATACCATCCGGCGACAATGGCTTTAGCCACTTTGGGATGTTTTTTTACATAATCCTTTTTCATAGCAAAAGTATCTACAATTACACCGGGGCTAGCATTGCTATCCATTAAAGTATGCCCAAATGGTGTTTTTTCAGCTTTTGACAGCCATGGCTGCCATGTAATGGCAGCATCCACTTTTCCAGCGACAAAAGCAGCTCCAGCATCACCAGCAGACATATTCTGCACTTTAAAATCCTTAAGTGTCATACCTTTCTTTTGTAGTAAATACTGAAACCAAAAATAATCTGCCCCACCGGTAGTATCCAAAGCAATTTTCTTCCCTTTAAGATCCTCAATAGTTTTATACTGTTTTTTGGCAACGATTCCGTCGCCACCAGCAGAAGTATCCAGAGCAAGTATCTGTACCAGATTAATACC
Source organism: Pectinatus sottacetonis (assembly GCF_015732155.1). NCBI lineage: Bacteria > Bacillati > Bacillota > Negativicutes > Selenomonadales > Selenomonadaceae > Pectinatus > Pectinatus sottacetonis. The sequence continues at coordinate 1,821,537 of NZ_WIQK01000001.1, read as the reverse complement.
CGCAGCAGCATTCATAACTTGCGTAGAAATATCAGTCGATACCCCTTGAATTCGATTAGCTGCCAAAGCTGTTTTGCTGTCTGTCTTACTTTCAATAGCTTGAATCTGGACATCAGCACCATGTTTCTTAAAAAACCCTTTTTCCTCTGCAATATAAAGCGGTGCAAAACCTATCCAAGAAGATTGCCCAATAATAATTTTATCTGATTCAGATTTTGCAGTGCTATTTCCACCGCAACCTGCAGCAAATACCATCATTGTAGATACCATAACTACTGCTAATAATTTTTGCCATTTAAATCTCATCTTTTATTCCTCCAATATATAATAATTACTATCTTAAAGCTTTCATACTTTCTTCACGAATTACAGCTGCCGCATGACTTTTATATTTAATAAATTCAGGTGAAGTTTTAACATGATAATCACGTGGTCGAAGAAGTCCTTGACGTATATCCAATATTTCTTTTATTTTTCCAGGACGTGCTGACATAATAGCTACTCTATCTGCTAAAAAAACCGCTTCTTCAATATCATGTGTCACCATAATAATTGTTTTAGGTGATTTCTGCCATATATCAAGCAGTAGTTCTTGCATAACACCTCTGGTCTGCATATCCAATGCACCAAAAGGCTCATCCAATAGTAATACATCTGGATCATTGGCTAAAGCGCGCGCAATAGCTACTCTTTGTCTCATCCCACCAGAAAGTGAATTAGGATATTGCCCCAAAAAATCAGCTAATCCTACAAGTGAAGCATAATGGTCTGCAATTTCCCGAGCTTTTCCTGATGGAATTTTCTTTTGTTTCAAACCAAATTGGATATTTTCAGAAACTGTCATCCACGGAAATAGACTATATGCCTGAAAAACCATGCCTCTATCAGATCCCGGACCTGTTATATTATTTCCCTGATTTATAATTTCACCAGCAGTAGTTTTTTCCAAACCGCATATTATACGCAACAGTGTAGACTTTCCACAGCCAGAAGTACCAAGCAAAGTCAGAAATTCATGGGGATGTACATGCAAGCTGACATCATCCAACGCCAAAATACTGCCTTTTTCAGTATTATAAAGTTTAGTCACATTATTAACATACAATCCCATATTTTCATTTTCTACATCTTTAGTTTGCATTTATATCTCCTTCTTTTCACACTAATCATTCCAAAAAAAGAACTTTTTATGACAGATTTTAAATAAAACATCTATAAACATTCCTATAAATCCAATGGATAAAATCCCCACGAAAATGTTAGCAGTATTCATCATGCGCTGTGATTGTATGATCATAAAACCTATACCTGATGAAGCCCCAACTAATTCAGCAACAATTACATAAGTCCATGCCCAGCCAAGGACCGTTCTAAAAGTATCCATAATGTCAGGCAATGCCTTAGGCAGAATTATTTTCCATAATACATCAGCTTTTGATGTTCCCAGTGTATAAGAAACTTCAATCATTGATCTAGGAACATTTCGCACATTAGTAGCTATCATCAAAATAAGCTGTGGTAAACTACCTAATATTATTACTGCAATTTTTTCTGGTTCATCTATGCCTATCCATAGAATAAATAATGGAATAAATGCTGAAGCGGGTAGATATCTAATAAAAGATACTACATATTCCAAAAAAGCTGCTATAGGCGCATAAGTTCCTATCATAACACCTAAAGGTAATGCTACAACTGCTGCGATAAGGAATCCAGTCATGACACGGAAAACTGTTATCCCTATATCATTCAAAAAATCCCCTCGCATAAATAAATCAGCTGCCGTTTTAACTACAGCTGTGGGAGGCGGCAGAAAAAAAGCGTCCACAGCACCAGTTAGCGTAAATGCTGACCATATTCCTAGAATTATACCAAAAGCAACAGCAGCTATTATAAAGATATATACTGGTTTTATTTTTCCTTTGGGTGTAAAAGCGTTAAGTAATGCTCCCATAATTTCCTCCTAGCATGATAAATGATTTAATTAAATAATATATATTTTTTAATGATGGATTCATTTATATAAAAATAAAAAAAATGGCACTTATCCCTTTCCTAAAAAAGATAAGCACCATTGCTTTTATGATGATAAGTATATACGGTATTTCGCATGATGTCAAGAAAATAAATGTAAAGATGTAACTTGATGGTAAAAATATATTAATGACTATATTTATTTATTAAACATCTTATCCACAAAATTATTTACTAACCCATCATCGGCAACAAATGGAATAGTTATATGCCCTTTACCAGCGTATTTTTTATTAAATTCCTTTGATACCTCTATGGCATGTGGATTACGTGCCCAATTGCGGCGGGCAACACCGCCCATTACATCCCAAAGCATAGCTGATTTTATAATATCGTCGACACGCTTACTGCCGTCAAGAACAAGACCAAAGCCGCCGTTTATGGCTTTGCCAATGCCAGTGCCGCCGCCATTATGCAGAGAAATCATACTCATGCCGCGGGCCGCATTGCCGGCATAACATTGTACAGCCATATCGGCCATGACATTGCTGCCGTCTTTTATATTGGAAGTTTCACGGAAAGGAGAGTCGGTGCCGCTGACATCATGGTGATCACGGCCCAGCATGATCGGTCCTGTTTTTCCTTCTCGTACCAGTTCATTAAATTTAAGAGCTATATTGATGCGTCCTTCAGCATCTTGATAGAGAATACGGGCCTGGGTGCCGACAACCATTTTATTCTTTTCAGCATCGCGAATCCAGTTGTAATTATCTCTGTCCTGATAGCGGCGATTGGGATCAATTGATTCCATGGCAGCTTTATCGGTGGCTATTAAATCCTCATGTCTGCCGCTCAGGCATACCCAGCGAAATGGGCCATAGCCATAATCAAATAGATGTGGTCCCATTATGTCTTCAACATAAGACGGTAAGATAAAGCCGTCTTTTTCGTCAATACCATTTTTGGATAATTCGTTAACACCGGCATCATAAATAGCTTTTAAAAATGAATTACCATAGTCAAAGAAGTAAGTGCCATTTTTGACGCAGGCCATTATCAATTCATAGTGGCGGCGCAGGCTTTTATTGACAAGTTTTTCAAATGTTTCACGATCTTCAGCCAGCATATGGGTACGTTCATCAAAGGTAATGCCCTGAGGACAATAACCACCTTCATAAACAACGTGGCAGGAGGTTTGATCACTCATCAAATCTATTTTTATATTGTTTTTAACGATATATTCGAGTAAATCAACAATATTGCCATGATAAGCAATGGAAACAGTAGTTTTAGCCTGTACATGTTTATTAGCACAGGCAAAGACTTCATCAAGATTAGAAAAACATTTACCGACCCAGCCTTGATCAAGGCGTGTCTTAATGCGTGAATAGTCTACTTCGGCAACGATACCGACACCGTTAGCGATTTCTACGGCCTTAGGCTGGGCACCACTCATGCCGCCAAGACCGGAACTGACAAAAATATGACCGCGTAAGTCACCGTCATTAGGAATGCCAAGATGCATGCGGCCGGCGTTTAATAAGGTATTATATGTACCATGGACAATGCCCTGCGGCCCAATATACATCCAGCCGCCGGCAGTCATCTGACCATAATTGGCTACACCCATTTCTTCAGCGACTTCCCAGTCTTTTTCATTGTCAAACATGCCAATCATCAAAGCATTAGTATTTATTACGCGTGGAGCATCGGGCTTGGAAGGAAATAACCCCAGCGGCATACCCGATTCAACTACAAGTGTTTGTTCATTAGTCATTACTTCGAGATATTTTTTTATAAGATGATAACCAAGCCAGTCATGACAGACACTGCCTGTTTCACCATATGTTACAAGCTCGTAGGGGTATAAGGCTACTTCAAAGTCAAGATTGTTGTCAATCATAACCTGAAAGGCTTTACCCTCAAGGCAATTACCGTTGTATTCATCGATAGGTTTACCATAGATACGACCCTGTGGACGCCATCTGTAAGCATAAATACGACCGTATGTCTTTAGTTCCTGTAGAAATTCTGGTGCAGCTTTTTCATGCAGTTCTTTGGGCAGGTAACGCAGCGCATTTTTTAACGCAACCTTTGTCTGATCTTTGCTTAAATGAAAGCCGCGGCTGGGAGCACGACGAATTCCTTCCTGAAATGCGGGCATAGCAGGAAAAACATTATCCAGTTTTATATCAGTTATAACTTCAACCATTTTTAATTACTCCTTTGTGATAAATTAACATTATTTAAAACAGTAACTGTCCAGCTTTTATAACATGTTTGATTATGTTAATACCGGTGTGATAGACTAAAAATCTGTAATCAGATTTGTCCATAATTAAAATGTCGGCCTTTTTACCAGCTTCGATACTGCCGCTTACAGCAGCTTCATCGACAGCAGCAGCGGCATTTAAAGTAATGGCCGTAAGTGCTTCATTTATAGTCATATGCATATTAATGACGGCTAAAGCTAAAATAAGGGAAGATGAATAGGAATAACAACTGCCGGGATTAAAATCACTGGCTAAGGCTATTGAACAGCCTTTATCAATCATTTTACGTGCGGGAGCAAAATCCTTACGCATGCAAAAAGCTGTGAGCGGTAAAAGAACAGCAATAGTCGTGCTGGCAGCCAGCTTATTTATATCAGAACTGGATACGGCCAGCAAATGGTCAGCGCTTGTAGCATTAATTTTAGCCGCCAAACCACCGCCACCGGTTGATACAATTTCATCAGCATGTATTTTACTTTTAAGACCCAGCTTTTGCGCCGCTAATAAAAGTTTTTCTGATTGTTCAATAGTAAAAACATTTTTTTCACAGAATATATCGCAAAAATCAGCTAATTTTTCTTTAGCGACTATAGGCAGGACTTTTTCTATCGTAAAATCAATAAAACCATCGCTATTATTTTTATATTCTGGTGGTACCGCATGGGCACCAAGAAATGTTGATTTTAATGATATGGGTAAATCAGCCTGCAATTTTTTCATGGCTTTTAGCATGTTGATCTCAGTAGTAAGATCAAGACCATAGCCGCTTTTACCTTCAATTGTCGTGAATCCTTGTTTTATCATGTTATGCAACGTGTTTTTGCCGGCTTCATAAAGTTCGGTACAACTCATATTACGCGTTTTCTGCATGGTATTTACAATACCACCGCCGCGTTTTAAAAGTTCCATATAAGGAACACCTTCGAGTCGCGATATAAATTCATCGGCACGTGTACCGCCAAAAAGAAAATGAGTATGCGGGTCGGTAAAGCCGGGAATTGCACATTTGCCGGCAGCATCGATAATATTTATATCCGAACAGCTGCCAACACTGGCTAATACCTCATGGGTAAGCCCTACTTTGCGGATAATATCATTTTCACAATAAATAGCAGCATCCTTATAGATTTTAATATTATCCATAGCACTTCCATGCAAAGCCTTATTGCCAAGCGGGGTAGCTATTTGGCTGATATTTTTAATAAGAAGACGATTCATAAGTTCACCTAGCCTTTGGACAAAACTTAATATAAATAATTAATTTACTAAATCAGCAGGTATTTCACCATGCAGCATTTTTACAGCATTACGGGCGGTACGTTCTTTGAGCTCTTTATAGGATTCTTGTGAAATATAGCAAATATGTGGTGTTACAGTAATATTTTTGGTATGAAAGATTTTTTCCTGACCGGTAGGCGGTTCAATTGTTACTACATCAAGAAAAGCACCCGCGATTTCCCCGTTTTCTACAGCAGTGATTAAATCCTGTTCATTTAATATTTTACCGCGGGCGGTATTAATTATGTAGGCAGTTTTTTTCATAAGTGAGAAATATTTACTGGTAATCAGATTGGTAGTAGCATCGGTACATATTATATGGATACTGATAAAATCAGCTTGTTTAAAGCCGTTGCATAAAGTAACAGGTGTAACATCAGCGGCCAGCATAGTATCTTGGCTGACAAATGGGTCATAGACCAATACATTCAGACCTAATTGCTGCGCTTTTTTAGCAACTTCGCGGCCAATGGTGCCAAAACCAGCTATAAATAAGGTTTTAGCTGATACGCGCTGGGCAATGTTATTTTTAACAGCCTGTGCTCCCCATAAACCCTGGGTAATAGAATCATTATAATTACTAAGTGGTTTGCAGACGCTGTATATGGCAGCGGCAACATAGTCGGCAATATCTTCAGTACAGTAACCATGCACATTAGTAACAGAAATACCCTTAGCCCGGGCAGCTTTGATATCGACGCGATCGTAGCCACCGCCATAGACTGCGATGCCCTTACAGCATTCAAGTTTGTCTATTACAGCAGCATTAAGCTTAACATAAATCTGGGCTAAAATGATATCAGCATATTTGCCGAATTCTTCTAGGTCATGCTCATAATCATAGTCTGAATAACGAATTTCACAGCCAGGTAGTTCTTGTTTTAATAGAGCTGTTTCATGTTCATAATCGGGCCATTCTTCATCAATAATCCAAATTTTAACAGGTTTCATTATTATTGCCTCAATTATAGAACGGTTAGTGTACCGTTGTCAGCATCAAGTTCAACCATAGTCCCATTGTGAAGTTCATCATAAAAATTGCTATCCATTTTATTGACCATGGGTGCATCTAAAATTATGGCACTGGCGGCTAAGGTGGTATCGGCATTAACAACGATCATGCCAGCAGGATTCATGCCGGTCATTTTTAATTGATACATACCATCAGCTTGGACAACAGAACTGCCTTTACCGTAAGGAAAAACTAATATTTTATTGGCAATGGACTGTTTATACAGGCAGTGTTCCTTTTCGATTACCTCACCGGTTTTAGGATTGATTAAATAAAAGCACAGACCATCTTGGGAAAATAACAATTCACCTTTTACTTTACCGCCGGATATTTTATGACATTTATATTGTTTTGACATATCAGTATTCTCCTTTCAATGCGGCCATTACACTGTCTTTTAATGGGGCAATAACAAATTGCATATCACGTCTTTTGGTATAATAAGCACATTTAGGTGAATCAGTGATGCCTTTTTTGCCATAAAGAAATTTCCAACAAGGCTGATCCATACATGTATCTTCGACTATTTCTCCGCCGGCAGCGTTAATTATATCCATATAGCCCATTTTTTGGGTTAGGCGGCGTGTAAGTGAGGAGGTCATTATGAAAAGCGGCACAGCAAGTTTTTTGCCATTTACAAGATCAGCAATTGTGCTTATCTGATCAATAGTTAAATGTGGGCAGCCATAAAGGGCAAAATCAATTTTGCCGCTTGTATCGGAAATTTCTTCGCGCATGGCTTTTAAATCGGCATTGGTAATAACAACTTCTTTAGCGGGCTTTTTACCTTGAAAAGCATCTTCTATGGTAAGAGCTTCTGGAGTAAAACCAAGAATATGGTATAAAGCAACATTGCCGCCGGTATTAAGCTGTGCACCAAGATTCATTAAAGCTTCCTTGCTGGGATTAGTGATTCCTTCAAACACGGGAATATCAAAGCCAATTTTTTTGGGGGCAAAGTAACCGAGCATCTGATAAGCAAAATCATCATTCATATCTGCTTCAACATGGACTAAAACCTGACCGGTTCGGTTTTCTTTTAACAAAAAACCATAATAGGGAGTTACTCCCGTAACAGCACTGCATAGAGCACTTTGAGCGGATTCGCGGTTGGAACGTGCTCCATATACGGAATTAACAAATGGGGTGGCGCTTGATTCAGAAAAAGAAATAATTTCACCAAAGCGTGGTACATTTTTTTCCAAATAAGGTGTGCAGCTATAAGTCATAATAGCACCTAATTTATTGTAAGCAGCATGGGTGCGATTAACGATTTCTTCGTCTTTTTTATCTATAGTAGTTATCTGCTGAAATTGTTTTAAATTGAAACTTGGATTTACAGTAGGTCGTACGCGACAGGTGGCATTGCCATTAACAAGTTTTTCGGCAAACCATAAATCGGCTTCCTGATTACTCAGGGCAACATGGGTACGGCTGACTGGTACCATTTTAGGTGCATCATAGGCTTCACCAATTGCGGCTAAGACCTTCATAGCCAGCTGGGTTCCTTCACCATAATCACCATTGAGCATTTTTTGTTCTTCATCTGTTAAATACATGATAAACCTCCCCGAAAGTTTTGTATAAATTAATCTTTTTCCAAATGCTGCATGGTGGAATGTACTAAATCAAGTACACGTTTGTCAGCAATGTTAGTAAGAGTATTATTAATAACAGTAGTCTGACCATTTACAGCCACTCGTTTAATGGCGGTTGGCTGCATGGAATAAATAAGGTTGGGCAAAAATTGCTGACCTTTTTCAGTTAAAGGCTGCATGGAAAAGTCAGCGGTGGAAATACCGACAAAATCGGCTTTACAGCCGGTGGCTATTTTACCAATAGGCAGATCTAAGACAGTAGCTCCATTAGTTGTTCCCATGTTAAACGAATCATTATAATTGACGCACAAAGCATCGCATGTTTTTGCTTTTTGCAGTATTGATACCATACGCATTTCTTCAAATACACTTATACGATTATTACCACAGGCCCCATCACTACCAAGAGCAATAAGTACATCATTATTCAAATAACAAGGAATGTCCGTTATGCCATCAGCCAAAAACATATTGCTCGATGGACAATATATCAAATGGGCGCTCTTATTTCCTATTGTTTTTATTTCTGAATCATCAAGCCATACCCCGTGGATTATTGACATATGTTTATCCACTACCCCCATAGTATCAAGATATGCGAGTGGTGTAGTATTATGCTCAACTTTCACTTGTTCAACCTCAAACAATTCTTCTGCAACATGAATATGATAAGGCGTATTATATTTTTGGGCTAGTTTATGGCCGGCTTTTATCATATCAGGTGAGGCCGCATGCAGACTGTGCGGGGCAGGAATGACTTTAACCATGCCGCCAGAATATTTTTTCATAAGCTTTTCGGTGCGCTCTACTGCGGTAGCAACATTTTCTACATAACCAGAAGGAGCACCATCCCAGTCATACATTGTACTAGCGATAACAAGGCGTATGCCGCAGTCCCTTGCCGCCTGAACAATAGCTTCATCGCTCTCTATTCCGAATTGATGCAGATAAAAAAAATCTGCTACAGTTGTTACTCCACATTTCATCATTTCAGTAAAAGCAAACAACGCTCCTGTATAAATATCTTGTAACCGCATACGGGATGAATATTTATATAATGAATTATCGCGCCATTCCAAAAAAGGCCTATCAGCTGCAATACCACGCAAAAGACTCTGAAAACTATGATTATGAGCGTTAACACTACCGGGAACAATTACTAAATTCCCCCAATCTTCTTGCACAGCATCTGGATATTTTTTTAACAAATTCTTACAAAACCCTATTCCCTGAATATTCCCACTATGCTCATCCAAGGCAATTGAAAAACTCTTTGTTAATTCGTTATCAATAAAAACAGCTGCAGCATTTATGATTTTCATTGACATTTATTCCAACTCCTTGTCTAAAATCAATAAAGTATCAAGATAAACCTGAGCCGCGATCACTATATCTTTAGGTGCTGTATATTCACGCGGGCAGTGGCTGTAACCATCAACACTCTGAGCAAACAACATTCCTGCTTTTGTGAGCCTAGCCATATTAGCTGCATCATGCCCAGCCATACTAACCATTTTTATAACAGGCTGTTCATTTTTTACAAATGCATCAGCCATAGCATTTATGACATTACTATCCATAGGCATTTCTAATTGATCTAGATTTATCTTTCGCTCTATTCTAACACCTCTTACCTGACTAATTTTAGTAACAATTTTTTGTAACAAAACTAATGCTTTTTCTTTTTCTGCCGGATAAACAGTACGCATATCTATCGTAAGAATAACTCTACCGGGAATAACACTAGCAGCTCCAGGCTTCACTTTTAATTTCCCAACAGTTATAGCTAAATGTGAACATTCATTCATTATATTCTCAATATCCAAACATAACTGTGCTGCCGCACAAAGTGCATCCTTTCTATTTTCCAGATGTGTCGTACCTGCATGATTAGCTTCTCCTATTACTGTTATTATTTCACGATATATACCTGTTATACACGTAACAGCTGCCACAGACTGCTGCTGATTAAACAAACAACGTCCCTGCTCGATATGAAATTCTAAAAATGCCGTCATAAGCTTTTTATCTAAACGGGCACTATCAATTTTTTGACTATTACCACCTAATAAATCAATAGTTTTACTTAATAACTGTCCGGTATTTTTATCACTCAATTTAAAAATATCATCCTTATTCAAACGACCACAAAGAACTTTACTGCCTAAAGTTGAGACCAAATAACTATTAGGCTCTTCTCCGGTAAAAGAAACTATCTCTAGTGGATGTCGCATAATGATATGATTTTCTTTTATTGTCTGAATAACTTCCATAGCGATAATCACTCCCATGGCCCCATCATATTTTCCCCCATCAGCTACACTATCATGGTGTGACCCAAAAACTATCGGTTTATTTTCAAGATGCCTGCTATAACTTCCCCATAAATTAGCAATAGGATCAATATAAATATTTAAATGCATTTCATTTTTCCAGATCCTTTTTAACCAAATACGGGCATTTTTATCTCCTATACTACCTAACTGACGATCTATCCCTCCAGTAGTATGATTCAGCCCGATCTGTGAAAGTTCTGCAAAATGTTTCATTAAACGCTTTTTATTTATTAATATTTTTGTTTTTGGCAATTTTTCTATTAACACACCATCATCTCCTGCTATAATATATGCTTAATAAATTAAGGCTGCTTAACTGCTATAATCTTAACAATAAAAAATCACATTTTTAAATAATCTCATTCATAAATTATATATAATGAATTAATCATTCATAAAATGTTATAAAAAAAGGCACTTTATTCCTTTTAAGAATAAAGCACCTTTGCTTTTATCAATATAAGTATTATAAGATTACACTTTGCAATTGTCAATAGAATTTTTTTTATCTAAAAAACATAAAATTCGTCTATTATTTTTATGATTTTGTTTTATTAGTACAACAGATAAAAAAATATAGCTGCCTAAAACAGCATAAAGAAATTGACAAATATTTATTTGTATGATACAACTATATAAAGAGGTGAGAAATATTATCAGCAAAGTAGAAAAGTATCAACGCTGTATTGACGATATAGGCATACTTTTACAAAAAACTGTCCGTACCTTTCAAATTTTAGAACGAGAGCAAATAAAAAAACATGGTCTGACCAATTCCCAATGCTATATATTACTTGAACTGCGTAAATTCAAAATACTGCCTATCAAAGAATTAAGCCAGCACCTCCATTTGGACATAAGTACCATAACCAGGGTTATGAATAATCTGGTCCGTGATAAATTCATAATAAAGAAAAGAAGCAGTTATGATCGACGAAGCATAGAAGCTTCACTCACTGCGAAAGGACTATCCACTGCAAATATCTTAAAAAAAGATATTGATGATTATTATCGTAAGGTAATTGAGCAGCTTCCGCCTGGACATGTCAGAGAAGTAATGAGTTCATTTGAATTACTAGTTGAGGCTCTGGCTGATGCCATGCACTAAAATTTTCATTATCTAACAATAACATAAACGGAGTGTGTTTCTTATGATAAAAGATTTTATCCAGGAAGCCTTTGCTGATCGCATCGGCGGTAACAAATTTGGTAAGAGTACCGTATTATATAAATTTGAAAAAATCAAGCGAGCCAAAAGAGAAGCCTGTAAAAAAAATCCTTCTATCCCTTTGATAGATCTTGGCGTAGGTGAACCAGACTGGAAAGCAGAAGATGCTGTCATTGATGTTTTATATGAACAAGCCAAACTCAGGGAAAACCGCTTTTATACCGATAATGGTATCCAGGAATTCAAAGATGCCGCTGTAAAATATATGGAAGATGTTTATCATGTATATGGACTTGATCCAGCCAACGAAGTTAATCACGGCATCGGTTCAAAATCTGTGCTGGCTCTGCTGCCCCAGGCCTTTATTAATCCCGGGGATATTACAATAATGACCGTCCCCGGCTATCCTGTCATGGGAAGTATGACTAAAACCCTCGGTGGTGAAGTAGTAGAACTGCCATTACTAACCGAAAATAATTTTTTGCCTGATCTTGACTCATTAACTCCGGAGCAATGTCAAAAAGCCAAACTTTTGTATCTCAACTATCCTAATAATCCCACTGGTGCAGTTGCCAGCAAGGACTTTTTCACTAAAGTTGTAAACTTTGCTAAAAAAAATAATATCATTGTCGTTTCTGATGCAGCCTATGGTGCGCTTACTTTTGATGGTGAAAAACCATTGAGCTTTCTTTCTGTTAATGGAGCAAAAGAAGTCGGCGTAGAAATTCACTCTTTGTCTAAAGCTTTTAATATGACAGGCTGGCGCCTGGCCTTTATCTGTGGTAATTCCAAAGTAGTGAAAGGCTTTGCCGCAGTAAAAGACAATAACGACTCTGGACAATTTGCTGCTATTCAAAAAGCCGGTATATACTGCTTTAGTCATCCTCAAATAACATTGAAAACTGCTGCTAAATATTCCCGCCGCCACGAGTTACTGGTAAAAGCTTTGAAAAATGCTGGTTTTTCTGTAAAAAAACCCCGCGCTTCTTTTTATTTATACCTGAAAATTCCCCGCGGCACTGAAAATGGCATTACTTTCACATCAGCCGAAAATTTTTCTGAATTTCTTATAAAAGAAAAACTCATTTCCACTGTTCCCTGGGATGATGCCGGACATTATGTAAGAATGTCTGTTACTTTTGAAGCTGACAATGAAAAACAGGAAATAGAAATAGTCAATGAAGTAGAACGCCGGCTTAAAGAAATAAAATTTATTTTCTAAGAAGGGATTTTATATGATTAATGAAATGCGCCGCAAGGACCGCCAGCTCACCACACAGGATACAAAGATCGTCCTGCAAGATGCTACTTACGGAACGCTGGCAACAGCAGATAATAAAGGCACTCCTTACAGTATCCCCATGAATTTTTCCTATGATGGTAATTCAGCCATATATCTTCATTGTGCCGCCAACGGACATAAAATGAATAATATTTCCTGTAATCAGGCTGTGTGTTTTTCTGCAGTATCTGAAGCTGAAATAGTTCCGGAAAAGTTCACATCACGATTTAAATCAGCTGTAGTATTCGGTACCATAAGTATTATGGCTGATGATGCCGAAAAAAAAGAAGCCCTAGCTCTTTTAATAAAAAAATACAGCCCTGACTTCTATAATAAAGGTCTTGAATATATAGAAAAAGCATATGCTAAGACGATAGTATTAAAAATAAAAATTTCTCAAATGACCGGCAAACGACATGAATAATAGCTATTAATTTCCTGTTCAATTTTTCATTCAACCAATCCCACCCTTTTGTTTCTCCCTTGTTAATATATTTCTGTAACAATCTGCATAAAAGATATTCCATTACGCTGCGGTAAAAACCTTTCAAAATTGTTACTTCAAGCCGGTTTAATGGTATTAGATGTTTTTATCGCCGGCCATTAAATATTTTTATCATAAGAAATAGGACAGGAAAAATAAAAAATTATTATTTTTCCTGTCCTATTTTACTACTCTTTATTTTATAAACTTCTTTATTACTGCCAGCAGTTTTTTATCCACAGTAATAAGCGGATCCCCATATGACTCAATATTACTTTTTATATCATCTGGCACATCTTTTAATATATGATTCATGCCTTTTATTATCACAAGCTCTGCCTGTGGTGCAGCATGGTACAAAGCTTGCGCATCAGCAACTTGTACCTGCAAATCATTTGTTCCCTGCAGCAAAAGCACTGGCATTTTTAGTTTTCCTATTTCCCTGGCCGGATCATAACGCATTTCTGATATTAGATATGGCTGCACACTAGGCCGAAATAAAGCCTGTAATGCTGGATCAACTTTAGGGACAATTTTCCCCTGAGCCAGTTCAGCCAAAATATTACGACTTTCATCATAGTATTGCGGGGCTCTCTGCTTTATTTGCCGCAAAAGCACTTTCTGCAGAGGATAACCAGCACCTTCTAAAGAAATAAATCCAGCAGCATTTTTTTTCCGGGCCACTATCGAACCAATAAGGGCTCCTTCACTATGCCCAATCACAAAAACCTTTGAAAAACGTTTATCTTTCTTCAGTACGTCAACCAATGCTGCAGCATCATTGATATAATCCTCAATAGTAAGTTCACTCTCATTTAAATTAAACTTACTTTCGCCTATTCCCCGTTTATCATAGCGTAATGTGGCTATTTTATCCTGTGCTAATCCATCAGCCAGCATCTTAAGACAGTTATTTGTTAGCCCATAATTATTATTTCCATTTCTATCAGTAGGCCCTGAACCAACAATAATTAAAGCTACAGGTACCGGTCTTTCTGATGCAGGGACTTCTAAAGTTCCGTATATATTTCCCCTTGCTAAATGAATCTGCACATTCTCCTCTGTTGATTTTTGGGCAAAACAATCACTTACGTTTAATACAAATACTACCGCAATTATTATAGCAGCACACCAATTAATCTTAACCAAAATTCTCACTCCTTTAAATATTTATTACTTAATTAAAACATGAATAAATTTTATTTATCCGAGTTTAATGTTTATTGTCTTTTTTCAGCAGGACTTATCCCCCATCTTAGGGAATATTTGATAAAGAAGAATATATTCTATTGACAGCCCTAAACAATCTGGAGGAACATTCACTTGGCACAGTTTAATAATTCTGATTACTATAATTATCACTGGAAAAATGATATCCGAAACGGTATCATCTTTGTAACAATGGTTTTTATTTTAATACTTCTGGGCGCAGTGCATGATATAATGCTTTTCTATCAAAAAAATATTACCCCAAACTTTATAAATCTTTTAGTTTATATTTTACGCGGACTGGGATTACTTTTAACCATATTTCTTTTACTATGGTTTTTTAAGCAACGAAAAAAAAGAGCCAGTGCAAAATATGCTTTCTATATCTTTATATGGGAGCTTAGTATCATCAGTATGTGTATTTTATCCGATATAACACGTCCCCACACTTATTATCTTTCCCCTATAACCGAAATGCCAGTCATCTTATCAATGTATTTAATAATGCCCCAATATAACCGACTATATCGGATAATGCCGCCAATATTATTCAGTATTTCTTCCATTTTAATATGTTTTTCTTATAAAATTCCTCCCCAGGAGCTAGGTTTTGGCAGTTTATACATGGGTATAATATTTGTAAACGTAGTAGGAATTTATTTTTCCGAAAAAAATTATTCTAATGAATACCGCCTGTTTAAATATTCAAATATAGATGCCCTTACCGGCTTATATAATCGCCGTTATTTAGATGACAATCTGAAAAAGAACTGGCACTTTTGCGCAAAACAAAAAAATACACTAACAGTATGTCTAATTGACATTGATTTTTTTAAAAACTTTAATGACTCTTACGGTCACTTATGTGGTGATAAAATATTACGGAAAATAGCCAATGTTTTAAAAGAAAAAATTACATTTTCCAATGCTTTTGTTGCACGTTACGGTGGTGAAGAAATTATTATTGTGCTGCCTTCCCTCTCCATAAAACAAGGTAGTTTACTCGCTGAAAACATAAGAAAATCCATTGAAGCTATTTACATACGTTACCAATCTAATCAAAAGTTACAGGTAACTGTAAGTATTGGCGTTTCATCTATCATCCCGCATACTGACTGTATCAATCCTGATATTCTTATAAAGCAGGCAGACACTGCACTATATCTTGCAAAAACCAAAGGACGCAATAAAGTAATTATCTGCAGTTGAGAACATATTATTTAAAAGAAACTGCTGAGGTCAATGCCGCAGCGAAACTATCTCCGCTTGATAAATGAAGTGACAGATCACTCACTACTACCTGCAGTATTCTTTGCCTGCTGTAGCTGCCATCTTCTGTTTTAGTATAACTTCCCAAAGCTTGGATAATATAAGGGATTCCATTTGTCTGTCCCAAATACAGCATTACATGTCCATTCATGTAAAGAGCATCTCCCGGCTTACAGTTATTTAATATATCCTCATATATCTCAGCTTCGCTCATTCCAGTAAAAGAAAAATGCGTTCCATATGTATTTTCCTGCTGATCAGCATTACGCGGCAAATAAATACCAACAGTTCGATAAACATTAGCAATAAAACTGGAACAATCCACACTATGTCTTAAGCCACCCCAGCCATATGGTTCATCTAAATATTGAAACGCTTCCCTGATAATATTACTGCGTGTATATGGCAGAAAGCCTTCATATAGAGCATTATCCCTCGGTACTAACATTGTTTCTTCCTGTAAATTACCGGCCGTATTACGCTGCGGCACCATAATGATATAACCGTCTGTTTTCTTTTGAACAATAGGAATACGGCTTCCCATTTGATAAAAAATATTTTCCCTGCCATTCTTTACTATATACGATTTACCGATTACCATTAAAAAACTTTTGGGCTTTACATAATCAAGCCACTTTTGCCTGTCCTTTACCACTGCTACATTACTGGTCTCAATCCAGCCGCTGTAATTATACATCTGTACATAATAAAATTTTCCATCACTGCTTGTATGTAAAATAATTACAGCCTCTCCTGGATCAACCGCAGTTTCCTGAAACATATCAAACATACTTGGATAGGGTGAAGAATAAACCGGATCTGCTGTTGGCATGGTCCTTATGTTACTATGCCGCACTATTACTCCCATATTAAGAGTCTGCATTCCCCGCATCTCTGCTAAATTCATATTCTGCGTAAAAGCATCTTTCTCGTCCTGTGTCAGAATCTGCCCTGACATATCATAAGCATTATCTGGAAACACCGCAGAAGCATTAATTGTATTTTTTACATCGTCACTTGATTTTGTTAATGGGTATGTCTGCAAGTCAACCATACATGATGACTTTTGCCTCACTAATGCATTAAACGATTTTTTACCCTCATCCGTTAAAACCAGCTTATTTTTATCCACTATCTTATTCTGCCAAAAAACCGGATCACGCAGTGGTGGATAATGCGTGATCCCAGCGGCCATAACTGCTCCTGTACCAAAAATGCATACACAAAAAACAAAGCATAATACCTTAATTATATTTTTTTGCATGATTACTCCTATTACATCATTTAATTTTTCATATACTAATAATTGGAAGGATAAATTATAAATCCTTCCAATTATTAGTATATGCTATTTATTTTTTAAAACGCTTTGCCTGTTCATTTATTAAATTTACATCAGAAAAATAATTTATGCGCATTGCCCCTTTTACAGCTGCCAGAGTTTGTGCCGCAACGGCTTCTGCCTTACGACTGCCGTCTTCCAACATTTTATAAACTGCCGGAATATCTTTTTCAAACTCTGTGCGGCGCGCTCTTATCGGTTTCAAATATTCCAGCAAAACCGCATACAGGAATTTCTTAACTTTAACATCTCCCAAACCGCCCCGCTGATAATGCTCCTTCAATTCATCAAGACTACTATAATCTGGAAGATACCGTCCAAAATGTTCCTTGCGACAAAAAGCATCCAAATATGTAAACACTGTATTTCCTTCTATTTTGCCCGGATCTGCAACACGAATATGATCAGGGTCTGTATACATATTCATTACCTTTTTTTTGATTTCATCTGCTGTTTCCGATAAATAAATACAATTATCAAGTGATTTACTCATCTTAGCCTTACCATCAATACCAGGCAATCGCTGACAAACTTCATTACTCGGCAATAATATATCCGGTTCCGTTAAAGCCTCTCCATATGTCATATTAAACTTTCTTACAATTTCCCTCGTCTGTTCTATCATCGGCATCTGATCTTCACCAACCGGCACTGTATTTGCTTGAAAAGCCGTAATATCAGCCGCTTGACTAATCGGATAAGTAAAAAATCCCACAGGAATACTTGCTTCAAAATCTCTTGCCTGAATTTCCGCTTTAACTGTAGGATTTCTCTGCAGGCGGGAAACCGTAACCAAATTCATATAATAGGCAGTTAATTCATATAACTGCGGTATCTGCGATTGTATAAAAATAACCGACTTTTCCGGGTCAAGTCCACAGGCTAAATAATCAAGGGCTACTTCAATAATATTTTGCCGCACTTTTTCTGGATTATCCGCATTATCCGTAAGTGCCTGCGCATCGGCTATCATAATAAAGACCTTATCATATTCACCTGAATTCTGTAATCTCACACGTTCCCGCAAAGAACCAACATAATGCCCTATATGTAATCTGCCGGTTGGTCTATCTCCTGTTAAAATAATCTTTGCCATCTATATTCCCCCATATTAAAAACCTATATTCAGGTCAATTTATCGTCTTTATAAAATCATGCATTTTACTAATTATCACTGTATTGACTAAAAAATAATCCAGACTGTATAACACAAATATTATTATATCAGTTTTCATTACAATTATGTAGTCTCAAATATATCATTTTCTCGTTGTACTTTTTTGAAATCATCGACTTTTAATGCTTCATTAAGTTTTTATAGAATAGGAAATATGTTTAATAGCATAAAAAATACCTCTGAATAAAACAATTTATTTTCCTAGTTTTATCCAGAGGTATATAACAGAAAAGCACCTAATAATACTATCTGACTGCATCCTGAGGCCAATAATTTCATTTATACTTATTATTTATTCTGCTGCAATATCTCATCGTACATGTTTCTTATCGCCTGAAAATCTTCCCAGGCATCTTTCTTTTTATTGACATCACGCAATAACGCTGAAGGATGGTAAGTAGCCATTATATTAAACTTTCCTCTTTGATACCATATGCCCCGGCTGCGGGTTATTTTAAAATCCTTTGCCAATATATGTTTGGCCGCAACAGCTCCCAGGCAGACAATAATATCTGGACAGATAAATTTTACCTGCCAGCGCAGATAATTGATGCACCTTTCACATTCTTCTTCCGATGGGTTCCGATTCCCCGGTGGACGGCACTTCACTATATTGGCAATATAAATTTCTTTTCTTGTCAATCCCACAGACTGCAGCATCTTGTCGAACAGCTGTCCTGACTTTCCGACAAAAGGCCGACCTTTCATATCTTCATTATAGCCAGGCCCTTCGCCAATAAACATAATATGATTTTCTTCACTTCCTTCACCAAATACAACATTATGCCGTGTTTCTGACAAAGGACATCTGGTACAGCTTTTTACTGCTGCTTCAAGATCTTTTAAACTATACACAGTTATTCACCTATCTTAAACAACTACAATATTTTATATAATACTTTTTTAACACATTTAAATTATAGGCTTTTTAAGAAAAAAATACAAATTTATAAAAAAGGACCTGTTTTTCAATTCATATATTTTTGTTCATCTTTTAATAATTTTTTCGGCACACTCCAACGTAAGATCACCAGCATAATAATTGACATAACCCCTTTAATAAAAGAAATCTGCATATAAAATATATTGTCTTCCGATAAAATCCCAATTATTAAGGCGTTTATTTCCAAACCAAAAATACTTATCACCGCAAATAGTACTGCTGCAAAGGAAATAAATATATATTTTGCATATTTGTATCCCGAAAACGATCTGTCATCTGAAGATGCCCAAAAAATCATCTCCGCGACCTTTTAATATAAACCCCATCACATAAATTTTAATACCTAGAGTTCAAAACAACCATTTTACAGTACAAAATGCCGCTGATCTCGTATTATAATTACAAGGTTTAGCAGCATTTTATACTACATCTTCATATTAAAAATTTCTGTGCCAATGTGTTTTTCTGTATCCCTGCCTTTCTCCATATATCATTGTATGTATTTTTTCCCCTTGCTTACCTTCAAAAAGCAAGTAAATACAAAAATCTCAATTATTATTCGATATTAATAGTATTAATGTATTATTTTTTAAATTATAGAATCATTAAATCAATAGTTATTTAATGATTTTACATAACCAGACAACTTTTTTTATAATTTTCAAGCATCATATTGTAAGCAGTACCTATATTTGAGTGCAAATTAAATAACCCTGATCCACCAACAATAAAACACTCTGTTCCAGCATTGGTAAGTTCTCTAAACGTATGTTCATTACATCCACCATCTACTGCAATTTTATATCTATATTTTTTACTATTTTTTAAATTACGTACTCGTCTTACTTTATCTAGAGACTCAATAATAAATTTTTGTCCTGCAAAACCTGGATCAACACTCATAATTGTAAGTAAATCAACGAAATGTAAATATGATTCAGCTATATTTATATCAGTCTCAGGATTTAATACTATCCCAAATTTTATACCTGCTTGTTTAATATGCTCAATAAGTCGAAATGCCTGCCCGTTGAGAGTTTCTACATGCAATGAAATACAATCAACACCAATATCTATGAGCTGATTAATATACTCTTCCGGATTCGTAGTCATTAAATGACAATCCAACGGTAAATTTGTAATATTTTTTAATCCCTTTATAAAATCAATTGATAAACATAAATTTTTAACAAAATGTCCATCCATTATATCAATATGATAGTAATTACAATATTTATTTAAAATAATAATTTGCTGCTGTACATTCATTAAATCCATACACATCAATGATGGGGCAAATTTAATATTCATATAGTTATACCTCCTTATTATACATTTAAACTTGCAGAATAAATTGCCTTACAAATCATAATTTTCTTGCCATAAATTTTGTCAAACAACTGTTTTAAATTATCAAGAGATACCCTATGCGTAATTAAATCATGCACTTTTAATTTACCTAAGTCCATTTGCCGAACAGTATATTTCCATTCATTAAATGGTAATTCTGCATAATATGAATTCCATATACCAATTAAATTTAATTCCTTGCGCAAAATCAAACTATGATTATTTAAATTTATTACTGTATCACGATGTGGATTACCCATTAAAACAATTTTTCCAAATACACGGCAAAGTTCTATAGCAGTATTCATTCCAGATGATGTGCCAGTTCCTTCAATAACAACATCAACACGCTCTAATTTATTTATTATTTTTTCTATATAATCCACATCATTTATATTATATACGGCCAATCCACATTCTTTAGCAAAAGATATTTTCGCATTATCAATTTCTAATAGTGCCACCTCAGAAGCACCAAAAATTTTTGCCCATCTTGCCGCCATAATACCAATAGGTCCTGCTCCAATAATAACAATTTTTTCACCTGCGGTTAGGCCAGCTTTACGTATAGCATGTTGTGCAACAGTGGCCGGCTCAACTAGTGATAAATCATCAGTTGAAACTTCTGGATCATTTGATAAAACTAAATGCCACTTGTTTGGTATTAAACAATATTCAGCAAACCCACCATCATTTCTGGAACCAAGATATTGATAATTTTCACATTCTGCGTAATTACCAGTTTGGCAACTTTTGCACTTCATACAGGGAATAATGGGGAAAACAGCTGCTTTTTTACCAATAAGCATTTTATCATCATTATTACCTACTTCACAAACCACTCCGGAAAACTCATGTCCTAGTGTCACGGGATATACTCTAGTTCCCAATTCATAAACACGTGGTATATCAGATCCACATATTCCACATGCTTCAACTCTAATTAAAATCTCATTCCCCTGTGGTTTAGGTTTTTCTACCTCATCTAATGTGAATCTATCTATTTTATGCAATCGCATTGCTTTCACAACTTCGTCCTCCATAATTACTATATTATTTATTTATTTTTTTAATACATCTACCATTTCTATTGCTGTATTTGCTGGTATAATCTGTATTTTTACTTTGATCCCTTTATTAATAAACTCTTTAAAAACACTTCGTTCTTTTTCAGAAGCAGCTATATTCTTATATAATGTCCTTCTTTTTTCATTTACTCCCATCCCCCCTACATTTATTGCTGAAATTTCAATACCAGCATCAATAATTTTTTTATAAGTTTCCGGTGTTTTAGCTAATAAAATAGTTGGAATCAATAATCCTTTTTGTAATTCTACAATTGCATCATCACATGATAACACACTTACTTTTACTCCTATAGGTGCCGCTAATTCAATAACATCAATCATAAATGTATCTTTTGCGACTTTATCATCAATAACTAAAATTTGTTTTGCCGGTTTAACTTTCATCCAAGCTGTCATAACCTGTCCATGAATCAAGCGATCATCTATTCTAGCCAGTACTAAATTATCCACTTAAAACCCCTCCTATTTTAGTAATTTATTATTTTCTTAATATTTGTATACCCTTTTGTCCTGCCTCATATGCTGTATTTACCAAATTTGTTATGTTACATCCATTGCTCCGTTCTAACGCAATATGAACGAGCATTGGCATATTCATACCTGTAATAATTTGTATATTATAATCTCTGCTTACAGAACCGACCACATTATAAGGTGTCCCACCTAAAACATCCACTAAGGCAATAATCCCATCACCAGAATCAATCATATCAACAGCTTCTCTTATACGTGTTTCATAATTTTGCAGTGATTCTCCAAACTCCAGTGTGACTGTACATGTTTGTTCTATATTTCCTGTAATCATTGCTGCTGATTTTAATATATATTTACATAAACTGCCATGACTGACTAACAATAATCCTATCACATTTTTCACGTTCCCTTCCCTAGAATTTTATTCCCCATTAATGCGTTACTGGAATTGATAAAATACCCAACAATGAACAAATCACACCAAATATAAATAATATCGCAATTACATATGTTGGACTTTTTCCCTTTGCCAGAAGTTTCCAAACTGCCAGAACCGCTAAAAGCGGCAGCATTGATGGCAATAACGAATCTAAAACTTTTTGTAAATTAATTCCCACTTCACCAACAGTAAAGGCAATAGGAGTCATAATGGTAACCCGTGTCGCTGCCATTGAACCAATAACCATTAATCCCACAATACTAAAAATTTCCGTTACTCGGTTTAATGTTCCCGCCCGTAAAAAACCTAAAATAGCAGTTTTACCTTTTTTATATCCTACCATATACATTGTATAACCACATGTTAACATAATAACTTTATAACAAACCTCAAACAATATCGGTCCTGCCAAATTACCAGCCAGAGCAAGTGAACAAGCAATACCTGCAAGAATAGGATAAACTATACCTTGTGATACTGTATCACCAATGCCAGCCATTGGTCCCATAAGTCCTGTGCGTAAAGAGTTAATATCATCTTCTGTTACTTTAACTCCATTTGCAGCTTGTTCTTCCATAGAAGCAGCAATTCCCGGTATTACGGTTCCTATAAAAGATGGTTCTGTATTGAAAAATACCATATATTTTTTTAATGCCCGTGCACGTTCTTCTTTTGTTTTATATAATCGCTTAATTACCGGTATAATAGCTTGTGTAGATCCCAACGCCTGTAATCGTTCATAATTATAGCAAGTTTCCTGGGAATATCCTCCCAGCCAATGTTTTATAAGATCACCTTTACGCAATTTTACTTGATTTTTATTATCCTCCTGTCCCATAATTACACCCCTTCATTTTTATTATCAACTGTAAAGAAATATACCAATACACCAGCAATTGCCGCAAACACTGTAATTGCCATTGTATCCAAATGTAAATAAACGGTAAGAAAATACCCTGCAAAAAAGAACGCTATTATTTTCCTTTTACCAATATACATCAACAACATTGCAATCCCAAGTGCCGGCATTAACGCTCCTACAGTAGAAAATGCATTTATAAGATACTGCGGTATAGAAGCTAATGCCCGTGTCGCATAATCCCCACCAAAACGAACTAAAATAAACGCTGGTATTCCATTTAAAACAAAACTCAATACACCTGATGGTATCCAATTCATCATGCGGATACCTGTCAAATTGCCCTCTGCCACATATTTATCAGCCTTATGCACCCAAAAACTATTTAGTGTCATATATGCCTGCCATGTTAAAATTCCTAATAAACTAAATGGTACAGCAAAAGTAGGTGCTAAAATGGGATCAGCTCCTGACAGTATAGTTAAAGCTGTACCAAACACACCCGCAACCATTAAATTCCCCGGCATAGTACCTCCAGCCGTTATCCAGCCAAGGTATGTCAGTTGAATATATGCAGCAGCTTTCATTCCTATAATGGGTTCTCCCATTGCTAATGCAACTAAAAAGCCAGACCATAATGGATATAACCATGTTCTAGTTATTGCATGACTAACCCACCATGTACTCAGTGTAGCAATAATTGCTACTAAAATTGCCGATAGCATACATATTACCTCTTTTCTCATATTATTAATATTAACTTAATGCATTTACTGTTTAATTAAATTTGGCATTATGGTAAAATCAAAATTTTTGAATAAAAATTTTTTCTGTCAGACATAAATTTTACTGCCTGCATTATTTTCTCCAAAGGAAATGTATGTGAAATCAAGGGCATTACTTTAATTTTTCCTTCTACTATAGCGTTTACGCTTTGTTTCCATGCACTATATGGGAATTTTTTTGTCTCAAAACTCCATGTTCCCTGAATACATAACTGCAAACGTAAAATTTTTTCAAAAATTTGCGGCTCTAACATTACATTACTTATAAACCGCCCCACTAATCCTAGCCTTCCAGACTGACGTAACAAACTAATTCCCTGTTTAAATGCCGTTGCCGAACCTGATGCTTCAGCCACAAAATCAACCCCTTCTGTTAATTCATTAATAACCTTTTTTATATCTGTATTTAATGAACAATAAGCATTTTGTAAACCTAATTGTTTTGCTAAAATAACCTTTTTTTCATCTATGTCAATCGCAAAAACATGTTCAGCCCCAAATGCTTTTGCCCATTGCGCAATAAACATGCCAATAGCACCTAATCCAAAAACTACAACATTTTCACCGAATTTTAACCGACAATTTTGTACAACATGCAACGCTACCGCACTCGGTTCAAGAAATACAACGGCTTTATCATCAAAAGCTTCTGGTAAAAGTACTATATTCTTAATTGGCACTTTTACATACTCTGAAAATCCACCATTACTACGTGAACCCAAAAAATCATATTGTCTACACTGCTCAAACATACCGATTTCACACATCTCGCAATGATAACATGGAATGAGTGGATTCACTGCCACTTTTTTACCAATAAGATAATTATACTTTTTACTTCCTACTGAATAAATTTTTCCACCGAATTCATGCCCAGGAATTGTAGGGAAATTATATGTTCCTGTGGTTAATATCCGTGGTAAATCCGAACCACAAATTCCACAGGCTGAAACTTTTACCAAAACATCCTCAGTACCCAAATCGGGTATGGAAACATCCTCTACCTCCAATCTTCCAACAGATTTTAATACAGCTGCTCTCATTTTTTCCACTTTTAACTATTCCTCCATTTCAAACTACCTTCTCACACTACATAATTTTTGTGTACACACTATTATTTAGAGCAAATTCCATGCCAATTTATCTGTGTTACCTGTGTTGATAAAAAAGTACTGTATTGGCAATACATTCTATAGAATTTTTCGAAAATTTATTTTTTACATTAAATAACAAAAATTATTTCATCTATCTGTGTTATAATAAATTTGTAATTTTTATTATTATGTTGTATTTATTGTAATCTGTGTTATTAAATTAACAAACTCTACACACATTATCATAGAAAGGATTATTTATGGCTAAACAAGTAACCCGCAAAAAACATATATTGTCTTTTCTCCAAAAACAAAGTGCATTACTAATTGATAAACACAATGCCATTGGCAAATTTAATGCCACTTGGATTAGCTCTCAATTAGGTTTTAGCCGTGACAATGTCAGCCGGGATCTCAATCAATTATATCGTGAAAAACAATTAATAAAAATTCATGGTAAACCTGTATTATTCCTATCATCTCAATTTTTGGAAAGCTATTCACAAATGTCATTATCAAATTATACTTTTAAAAATATTAGTGACTTTCAAACATTTTTTTCTTCTATATCTCATTTATCTAAATTGGCAAAACCAATCACACCAATCTCAAATGCTAATTCTTCCTCAAAAACTAACAAACAGTCTCCTATTAATATTAATGAATCTCCTTTTAAAAAATTAATAGGTTATAATCGCAGCCTTAAAACAGCCGTTAAACAGAGTAAAGCTGCTATTCTCTATCCGCCTCATGGGCTGCATACTTTAATTATTGGACCAACTGGTGGAGGAAAAACAACATTTGCCCGCATTATGTACTCTTATGCACAACAAATGCACTGTTTGTCACTAAATGCCCCTTATATAATCTTTAATTGTGCAGATTATGCAGGGAACCAACAACTTTTATTATCTCATCTCTTTGGCCACAAAAAAGGAGCTTTTACCGGTGCGATTAATGATCATACAGGTCTTATTGAAAAAGCTAATCATGGAATACTTTTTCTTGATGAAGTCCATCGCCTTCCTCCAGAAGGACAAGAAATGTTATTTTCACTTATCGATCGTGGTCAATATTATCGTCTTGGCGATTCAAACAATACTTGTTCAGCCCAAGTCCTCATTATTGCAGCCACTACGGAAAAACCTGGTACAGCAATACTCAAAACATTTCTGCGCCGCATTCCTAATCTTATACAAATTCCTGACCTTGAAAATCGATCACTTGAGGAACGTTATGATCTTATCAAGCTTTTTTTCCAAAAGGAATCCCAAAATATGGAACGTGAAATCTGTGTATCTGCTGAAATTTTAAAACTTCTTCTTATATATGATTGTCCTGGCAATATTGGTCAACTTGAAAATGATATAAAACTTATTTGTGCCAATGCATTCGTTAGTTTAATTACCGAAAAAAACTCCCAACTATACATTAAACTTTCCCAATTGCCCGCCCAGTATCTTAAATTATTCGATGTACTTCCCACTAAGCGTTCTAATTTGAATTCATCATTTGATCTAAATATTATTAAAGACATAATATTTTATCCTAAACAACCAGTTTATACACCTGCTACTGAAACTCCGCAAACTAATTTTTATAAAACTATGTTAAATAATTCAAAAAAATACTTTGCAGAAGGGCTTTCATTATCCACAATAAATAGCATATTTGATAATCAAATAACAGAATATTTTGATATAGATATCAATAAAACTCATTCTTTAAACACTGCTACTGAGGAAGCCGCCTTCTTAAAAATTATTTCTCCTCAAATTTACTATTTATTAAAAAAAGTATTACTTTTAATTGAACAGGAATTTGATTTACACATTTCAACACAAGTATTTCATGGCCTTGTATTACATGTCGAAACTATGCTTGAAAGAATACGAATAAACAAACCTCTACGTCTTCCTAAAAATAATATAGATATCAATAAAAATAATATTTACTATCTTATATCTACGCGTATTACAACTTCCCTTGAACAAAATTTAAATATTTCTATACCTAAACAGGAATCTGCGCTAATTTCTCTTTGTCTCCAAACTCTGGATATAAATACCAAAGATACCCATATTGCAATTTTAGTTCTTACACACGGTTACCACACTGCTACTGATTTTGCTCAGGTAGCAAATAGACTTCTTGGCACTCAACATGCTCATGGTTTTTGTATGACATTAGAAGAAAAAGTCAGTCATGCTCTAAAAAAGGTTACTAAAATTATAGAAACAATTGATGAAGGTAAAGGTGTATTAATTTTAGCTGATATGGGATCTCTAACAACTTTTGGTGAACTTATTACTAATGCAACAAATATAAAAACGTATACTCTCAAAATGGCTACAACTTCTATGGTTATCGAAGCAACCCGTAAAGCATTATCATCAACAATATCATTAGAACAACTTGCACATGAAGTATCCAGTCAAAGCTATTATATAGGTATGAATGTCACATCACCGTTACCCATATTAGCACCAATTGCTGAAAAACTTAACCTTAATTCCGAAAAAATCATCAAATTACTAAAAAATATACTTATTTTTATTGATACACAAAAAGCTATTCCCTTACTTGAAAAAATATTTGCCAATATTACAACTCAATTAAATTGCCGACAAACTTCTAGTCTTTATATAAAATTCATGTTTCATACCTCTTGTATGTTGGAACGCGCCATCCGTAACGATCAAATGGAATATCAAGATTTACAAACATTATTACCTCATCACATTAAAATTTTCAATATAATTAAAAAAGCTTTCACAATTATTGAACATACTTATGGTGTTACTATACAAGATAGTGAACTTTGTTACATTACAGAAATTTTTTCTATAAAATAAGTTATTTAAAAGTACCATTTGTATTTCTTCCAGACATATTTACCATTATTTATGATATTAACATAGTCATTTTTCATATTTACATGGAATTATTTTTAAAACCATAATATTTCTATAAAATATTTTTTCCTAATTCAGTATCAACTTTCATAATTGTATATTTATATAAAATGACCTCACTTACAGTAAGCAATTTTTTCTGAAAATATTATCAATTTATTCAGTTTCAAAAGTGACAATTCTATTTTTAATGCCCCTTATCTGAATGTACGTTAATTAATACAATTATGGAATAATTATTATATAAAAACCATTTTTACTCACATTATCAGTCATAAACTGAACATATGATCCACTGATAATTTTTTTATCCAGTAACACTTAACTGACTATAATTATACTTTAATCATACAAATACACATTATCTAAGATACTAATCTTTCTATCTAAATACCTTGCTATTATCCTACCTTTTCATCTTCATTCTAAATTAGCATGATAATTCCATAATTTTTTTAATTCTATATGTTTTTTATCTACTATCATGACTGCAATAGAATCACATAACAATAACAAACTTTGTTCAAATAGGCTTGACATTGGTTGTTTAGAAGCTATTTCATCCTCACGGTAAAGTTTTGTTTGTACCGGAATTCGCAACATTAAATTGGTAACAGGTGCTAAACTACTCTGTGAATTAGAACCAATATGAATTATTTTACCACCAAATTTTTTTGCCTTCTTAGCTATAGCTACTGGCACTATTGACTCTCCACTGCCTGAACCTACTATCAAAATATCCCTGTCCGTTATTGCCGGTTCCGTTATATCGCCTACCATATATGTTCTAAAACCCAAATGAAACAATCTTTTAGCAAAAGCTTCCAGCTCAAGTTTCACTCTGCCTACACCAATAAGAAATATTTTATCGGCTTGAAAAAGCATATTAATGAATTCTTCAACTTTATATTCATTAATTTTTGATAATGCAACATTACATTCTCCAATCACTAATTTTCGTGCCATTTCATAACTCATCATAAATTTTCTCCTATAAAATGTTCATTAACAGTTCTTCTTATCTGTTTATAATTTTGGGCATAAGTTTTACTTACTAAATACACTTTTACTACCAGTTACCAAAATTTCAACCCTATATTCTAAGAATATTTTCCAATGCATAAATCTGCATATATAATAAACGAATATATAACAATATTTCCAAATAAATTTAGCTTATAATCACAATTAATACCAATATTATTATTGTTATTAATTGATAATGCAAGAATAACATTGCACTAATTATTTGTCAACAACCTTTTTGTTGGTATTAATTGTGATTAAACATTTTTAGATTGGTTAAAAATGTTATTGTCTGTTATACTTTATAATAAAATATTAAGTTGGAGATGTAATATATGGGTAAATTAATTACTGCTGAAAGAAGAAACAAAATTGCCAAGCTAATAATCTCAAATGGCAGTATTAAAGTAGGTGAATTATCAAACAATTTTTCTGTTTCAACAGAAACCATACGCAAGGACTTAATATATTTAGATAAAATAGGAATTATAAAAAAAAGTCGCGGTGGGGCTTTATCTGCACTTGAAGTTATGGAAAGACCACTTGAAACAAGAAGTGCAGAAAATTTTGATTTAAAAAATGCTATTGCCAACAAGGCTCTTTCCTTTATAACAAATAATACTGTCTTATTTATTGATGCAGGAAGCACTACTCTTTGTCTAGCTAAAATGCTTTACCTAAAAAAAGGACTGACTATTATTACCAATTCAATCAGTGCCGCGAATATACTAGTAAACAGTAAAAATAAAGTTTATATGAGTGGTGGAGAACTCAATAACACAACAATGTCTTTAACAGGATTTGGTGCCACAGAATTTCTTGCTAGAATAAAAGTAGATATTGCATTCTTAGGATCCAGTGGCTTTAAAGAACATCGCGGTCCTGTATCAATTGATTTTTCAGATGCTGCCGTAAAAAAAACAATGATTATTAATTCCAAGCTTACCATTGTTTTAGCTGACAGCAATAAATCACACTCAACTGCATTAGTAGAATATGCATTATGGAGTGATATAAATTATTTAATAACCGATACTGGTATTAATCATAAAACTGCAAATGAATTAAAAAAATCTACTAATTTAATCTTAGTAGAAAAATAATTATCAATAATTTATAGTAGGCATTAACTTATATTGTTTTAATAATCCCCCTAGTTTATACATGTTGCCCACTTGGAAAATATAACTCGTACTGCAACAAAATAACTTTATATCATACAAACTTCACTCATTAAACTAATCTTCCTAATAATATAATAAAAATAAAAAGCCGCCGTACAAATGTCATTAACTTCATAAAGTTGCTGTTTAATACTGCTATAAGGTCACCTGCTCTTTTAAACAACATAATTATAATTTATGAATGAAAATGTCTAAGTGCGACAGCTTATATGTTATAATAGCTGAAATACAGCAGGCTTTTGTTTACAAATAAAGCAAAAAGTTAAATCAGGCCTGCCTAATGGTAAATATTAAAAATATTTGTAAATATATAATTTTATTAATCAGACAATACTGATACATTATCTATTATATTTGACAAAACAACCACATTGGATGTTTTTACTAGTCCGGGATTATTTTTGATCCTAGATAATAATGATTTCAGGGTACGTGCATCTTCTGTTATTATTTTCAGATAATAATCATATTCACCTGTTATATAATAGCATTCATTTATTTCTGATTCATCACTGGCATATTCAGCAAAGTTTTCTCCGTTGGCAGTATTATCAAACCGCAAAAACATCAATGCCGTCAAATGTTTATTTATTTTTTCGGGATCTAAAACAACAGTATATTGTTTTATCACACCTGAAGTTTCTAATTTGCGCAGCCGCTCACTAGCCGCTGGCATTGACAGGGAAATAGCTACACTCAAGTCAGAAATTGTCATACGCGCATTTTTTTGCAAATTTTTTAATATTGCTTTATCTGTCTTATCCATTTTATTCACCTTTCAACCCTCTCACTTTTCCCGCTGTTAAATGTTGATGAAGCAGCAAATACAAATTTATCCATATCACAGTTGCCGCAGCGTTCACCTATTCCATTGACTGTAGTGTCTATAAAAGCAGCACCGGCCTGTACAGCTGCTATCGAATTTGCCACTGCCATTCCTAAATCGTTATGGGCATGAAACTCTATTTCGATATTTGTTTTCTTTATTATTTGTGTTATCTGCTGATAAACTGCAATAGGTGTCATAATTCCTACTGTATCGGCATATCTGACTGTATTTACACTAAATTGCTGTACTTTTTTTATAACAGTAATAATAAAATCCATATCTGCTCTCGATGCATCTTCCAGACCAACGGTTATTGCGTTAGCCCTGTCCTCAGCAAATGACAATACTTCTTCTATTTTTTTAATTATCCATGTTTCATCTTTTTTCAGTTTATCATGGATCTGCCGCTGTGATACCGGCACGCTTATATGAATAATATCAGCATTACAGCCTGTCGAAGCAATAACATCATTTTTATTCAACCTGTTCCATGCTGATACTTTCATATTACCGCAGACACTTTTTATTTTTTTTATTATCATTTGTTCACTCTTTCCCATTGCAGGAATTCCAGCCTCTATCTGATAAACGCCTTTTTCATTCAACATTTCAGCTATAGCAATCTTTTCTCTATCACTAAACATGATAAAGGGGCTTTGGGCTCCATCCCGCAGTGTTGTATCAACAATATGGTACTGAGTATTATTTATCTCAAGCATGGTTTTTTATTCCCACCAATCCCCAGTAACTCACAAAACTCCTTATCTGTTATCGATCGGCACAAAGACCGTGATTTTCTTTTTACTTTTTCTAAGATATCAGTCATATTTACTTGATGATAATTAATTTGCAGTTCCCGCATTTTGGCTTCTACTGCACTTTTTCCTGAACTGTCACCCAGTATTATATGGCGTTTGGAATTTACTAATTCCGGTGGATATGGTTCATAAAGATGAGGATTCTTCAATATACCATCTACATGTATGCCTGACTCTACTGCAAATATTGATGCTCCAATAACAGGCTTATTTGCTGGTATAATTATATTTTCCTGTTCCATTATTGTTTTTAGTTCCGAAAAATCAAGCTTTCCTTGCAATTGTTTTATTCCCAGTAAATGGAGTGTCAGCAAAACTTCCTCTAAGGGAGCATGGGATGCAAGGCCGCAAAAAGCAGTAACGACTCCATACCCATCGTTCAATAACCAGCCTGCAGCTAATGCTGCGGCCTGGTTTAAATAATCCAGTGGCTCAAATGATACCTGCTTTTTCTTTTTCTTCCATTCAGCAAATTGTTTTTGCATGTCTGGCACTGACAAAGTGGTACAGCCTTTAATCCGTACTCCTATACACTTTCCTTGTGCTGATAATATTTTCTGTCTTATGAAAACATTATCAGCACTGTCATCTTTTTGAGCAATAACATATCTATGAAACCCTTTAAAATTATATATGTCTGTTTTGTCTTTTACGCGCAGTACATACTTACACGGCGGCAAAACCATGTCAGCAAGGTTCTGCCATACTGAAGCTGTCATTTCTATGGCATCAACAGATAGTTTTGCCAGATTTTTTAAAATACGATACTGCTGATATTTTGACGTTTTTTCCATATAACACAAAGTTGCATCTGTTATCATAAATATGCACCTCTTTAAAGAAAAACCTTATTATAATGCTGTATCCAATAATTCGCCGGTATTTTTTTTTGCCAATGCAGCTTTTTTTACAGCATTCTCAATACGATCATATGTGACAATAACATCTATTTTTTCTTGTTCAAGACGTTTTTGTGGTGAAGTCCCTATCCGCAGAGTTATAACAGCTGCACAATCTTTTATAGCTAAGATTATTTTTTCTATTTTATCCATCTTATCATCGCACAGCTCTTTGCCGACACAATATTTTTCCACATTGCGCTTTTCGATAAAGCGAACCTGGCTGCCGTTACTTTCATAGATATAAAATTCATTGGCATGACCAAAATGATTATCAACCAGCATACCGCTTTTGGTGGCAACAGCGAAACGATACATTTTATCTTTATCTGCAGCATCATTTACTGTTCCTGTACATTTACGATATTCTATGGACAGATCATTTCCCAACGTCCCTATAGCATCAGCACGACATTGTTTGCAATGGTACATCTGCTTCATGTGTTCGCCGCATTTTTTACGCATTTGCGTTATTTCTTTATTGGAAACCAGCGGCATATCCTGAAAAGCACTGCCTTTCACTGGAATCAACTGCATTATATTAGTTATTTCACACCCCAGGTCTTTTACCTTTTTTACTATATCTACTATATGTTCTTCATTAATCCCCTTGAGCATAACAATATTTATTTTGCAAATAATACCATGTCTCGTAAGATAACGAATACCATTGAGCTGATTTCCCAAAAGGATTCCAGCTGCGCTTTCTCCTGTGTACCGCATCCCCATATAATCAACATGTTTATATATTTTGGCACCTATTTTAGGATCTACTGCGTTGAGTGTAACTGTAACATGCGTGACACCCAAATCTATAATATCCTGCGCATACTGTGGCAGCATCAGTCCATTTGTCGATAGGCAAAACGTGACCTTATCATCTGCCTGTCTTATCATTTGCAATGTCTGCCTAGTCTGCTCAAAGTTAGCTAAAGCATCACCGGGGCCGGCAATCCCGACTACGGTCAGGTTTGGTACCCGCTTTTTGACGAGCATGTATTTATCAAATGCTTCCTGCGGTGATAATATTTCAGTAGTCACTCCGGGACGGCTTTCATTAGGGCAGTCATATTTGCGTACACAATAGTTGCACTGGATATTACACTTTGGTGCTATCGGCAGATGTATTCTGGCATACTGCCCGCTTCCACAGGTAAAGCAGGGATGTTTTAGAGTTTTTTCCTGTAAAACATGCCGTTTGTTTATATCAACAATTTTATTTTCCTGGATTTTTTCTGGTGTCCCATTATGAAAATACTTTGTATAGATTTCCTGTCTATAACCGGTTTCGAGTCTTGCCAAAAGGGTATTTGCTATATTATCAAGAATTTTCATAGACCCTGCATACCCCATCATCTGTACTCGTTGTCCTCCTACACGGTCATGTATCGGAAAAGTGCAGCGAATCAATGGTACTTTTGTTTTTTCTTCAATTCTGTATCCATCACCACTGCCAATCATTATATTTGCTCCGCAGCCAACTACATGATTTTCGATCATTGTAAAATCTGCATCATCTTCTATGGCAGTTTTATCTACAAATTGAAGATCTGCTGCTGTTTTTACCTGCTTTTCCAGTACATCGGTAAACGTATGGCATACTGAACCAGTAGCACACAACACCGGAATCACTCCATTTTCACAGCATAAGTTCACCATTCCTTTGACAAAATCCGGTTCTCCAAATATTGCCGCCCGACCGATGGCATTATATTTGTGTGAATCTACCATTGCATCAAGATAACGTCCACGCTGCGCCCTTAGTTTTTCCGGCACTTCCCCACCTAATTCTTTAAGTTTGCTGACCAAAGCATCTGTTGCTTTCAGACCTATTGGCAGATCAAGCCGACAATAAGGTATATCATATTTCTTATTTAAATAAACCGCCGGAGAAAATTCTTCTGTATTGAACGTCGATAATTCTATTGTATATTTTGCCCCTGCCATTTTTGCTATCTCACTTAGCGGAGTGCCTCCCTTGGGCAAGCGGTCATATTTATCTACATGTATACCGTCAAGATTATCTGACAAATCAGGTAAAAGGATATAATCAATCCCCATAATTTCCAATAAATCTTTCAGCTCTCTGGTATCAGCAGGTGATATCATACCTGTTACTATATTGATCTTATTATTTTTACTGGTATCCATATCAGCATATTGCACTACAGCTCTTAACGCCCGAAAGAATCCGTCAAAATGGGTGCCTGCATAACTGGGAGAGGATATAGGAATGATCTTGGCTTTACATTCAGGATGTTTTTCATAAAACTTTTTTATTATGGCCGGAACATCTTCGCCGATCGTTTCCGCCAGACAGGTCGTTGATACTCCAATGACTTCCGGTTCATAAAGTCTTATTAAATTTTCCAGTCCTGTTACAAGATTTTTTTCTCCACCAAAAACTGTTCCTTCTTCTGTGAGCGAAGAAGATGCAATGTCAACCGGCTCATTATAATGGGTTGCCATATGGCGCCTTATATATGTACTGCACCCTTGTGATCCGTGCAGAATGGACATACAGCGGGCGATACCGTACAATGCTGTTACAGAACCCAATGGCACGCACATTTTGCAGGGATTTATATTTAAATTAACGGCATTTTCCATGACCGCCCTTCCTTTCTCTCTATACCAAATGAATATATTATTATCTTTATTTATATAGCCGTCATATAATCCCACACAGGACTATTTATACTCAAATTAATTTCTTTAGTAAAGTTCTCTACACCTTCATAACCACCAAGCGCATGTTTTCTTTCATGGTTGTGATCGCAAAAGGCAATACCCAGTTTATATGCCAGAGGACGTTCTTTTACTCCCCCCACCAGGATATCAGCATGTTTTTGTTTCATGAAATACTCCAGTTCTGCCGGGTTGGCATCATCCAATATTACAGTATCTTCATTTACTATGCTCTGGATAATTTCATATTCGTCTTTTCTGCCCGTCTGCGTACCTACTACAACTGTCTGAATCCCCATTTCATTGAACTGCCGTATTAAGGAAATAGCTTTAAATCCACCGCCAACATAAATAGCCGCTTTTTTGCCAAGAAAATTTTTCTTGTATTTGTCCACGAATTTTCTCAGTCTGGCACTTTCCCTGCTGGTAAATTCTTCTGCCCTGGCAATTACTGTTTCATCGCCCAATATATTGGCAACCTGCATTATAGAGGCACTGGTATCTTCAATACCAAAAAAACTTACTTTTATAAAAGGAATATCGAACTCTTCTTCCATTAAGTTGGCCATATAAATCGAAGAACCAGCACACTGCACGATATTGAGTGCTGCTGCTGGTGCTTTTAGCAGCTTATCATAGGAAGCATCACCCGTAAAAGTTGATACTATATCAATACCTATATTCCTGAAATAATTCTGTATAAGCCACATTTCGCCTGCTAAGTTAAAATCTCCTAATATATTGAGTCCATGATGGGACATTTTTCCCACAAGTTTATACGGACGAATAAGTTTCATAACTGCATCACAGGCAAGCTTATAGCCCTGCCTTTTCGTCCCGGAAAAGCCGGCAGCTTTCACCGGAATAACACGTATGGCATATCTTTTTTCGGCATCTTTACATACTGCTTCCACGTCATCACCAATTACGCCTACAATACATGTGGCATAAACAAATATTAACTTAGGTGCATATTTTCCCACTATTTCATCTATTGCTGCTGTTAGTTTTTTGGCTCCGCCAAAAATTATATCTTTTTCTCTTAAATCAGTAGAAAAACTATTGCGATAAATTTCACTACCACTTGATAAGCTTCCGCGGATATCCCATGTGTAACTGGCACATCCTATAGGACCGTGGATAATATGGAATGCATCTGTTATGGGATTCAACACAACACGCGCCCCGCAATAAACACAGGCTCTTTGACTAACAGCACCAGAAACACTTGCTTTATCGCAATCTATACCGGTTCCGCTGCAGCCAAGATTTTTCACCATTATTGACTTTTTACGCACTTCTAAAATGCCTTTACTCATAATCCACACATCCTTTACTAATTATTTTTCATAAAAAACAAATATTTTTATAAAAGCTTTATTATTTCTCTTACTACAGCAACTAAATTTATTATTTTCCTAATTTTACAATCATTAATATACTAAAAAACACAAAAACCCCCTAATACAAAATTAATACTTCATTGTATTAGGGGGCTTTTATAAGTCCCGCACAGCTTCTATTTATATTTATCATTTTGTTTATTATACACAAAGTTTTACAAAAATACAATAGATAAGATTTAATAAAATAAGTATTGTCATCTAAAAACAATAACAATACTTATTTTCACTTACATAACCAATTCAAAATCTTTATCAGCTGCATCACGATCCTGCCGATCTAATAATGCATTACTTATCAGTTCTGCCATGCGCATTGCTCCCCTGTATCCTACCAAGGGCATATATGAATGAACATAGCGGTCAAGGATAGGAAATCCTGCACGTACAAATGGCACATCCTCAGCCCGGGCAATATATTTGCAATGGGTTCCACCGATTAACAGATCAACAGATTCATTTTTCATAAGCTGGTGCAGTTCAAACAAGTCAGTATTTGCTTTTGCTATGCAATCGATAACACCATATTTCAATAATTTTTCTTTTGCTTTTTGGGTAAATTTTTGATCTGGTGTCCCTGTTATCATATACTTGGGCTTCATGCCTAGTTCAAGACAAAACGAAGCCAAGCCCAAAACTGTATCAGGATCTCCAGCAATAGCTACCCGCTTATCCCCATAGTAAGCATGCGAATCCACCATTATATCCAAAAGCTGCCCGCGTTCTTCTTCAATTTCAGCTGGCACCTCTTTTTTGCTTAAATGTGATAAAGCCATGACAAAACTATCAGTGGCTTCTATCCCCATGGGCAGTGGCAGCATTGTTGAATCAACATCACATTTTCTCTTTATTTCCAGTGCAGGTGCTGCACTGGTTATTTCTCCCAGAGCCAGTACATGTCTTGCTCCTCCCAGCTGACGAATCTCATTTATAGTTGTCCCGCCTTTAGGATACATTTCATAATGACCTGTCAGCGGTGCATTCATTGTCCCGTCAGTATCAGGAAACATTATATATTTTGCGCCGATCAATTTTGCAATACGCTTTAATTCATGCATGTCTCCGGGATTGACAAACCCAGGAAATATTCCTATCTTTCCATTATCAACAGCACTTTTTTCGCTAAGATATTTAATAAAACCTGTCATCATATTGGCAAAACCATTGATATGCGACCCAACATAGCTCGGTGTATTAGTATGAATAACCAATTTTCCTTCCGGTATTTCCAGTTCCTGGATCAGTGTGTTAAGATCATCACCGATTGTTTCACTAAGACAGGTAGTATGCACGGCAATAATATCAGGATTATATATGTCAAAAATATTTTTTACTGCTTTTTTTAAGTTACTGCCACCGCCAAATACACAAGCTCCTTCAGAAAATGAACTGGTAGTAGCAATGGCCGGTTCTTTAAAATGGCGGGCCAAAAATGTTCGGTGATAAGAACAGCAGCCCTGTGAACCATGACTATGCGGCATACAGCGATGAACACCCAGTGCCGCATACATTGCCCCTACAGGCTGACATGTCTTCGCCGGATTTACCCGCAAAGCTTTTCTTTTTACTATTTCTTTAGGGGTCATATCAAGCATAGTTTTCATCTCCTATCGTACCTTCTAATGTAGATTGTGTACGCCAAGGTGGCGTCAACATTTTCCATGCTGGTGTATAAATACTAAGATATGTGTTTCTGGCAAATGTTATTGCACCTTTGAAACACGCATACGGTCCACTGTAATCGTAAGAATGCAGCTGATTGGAAGGCACACCTTTTTTCTGTATCATATATTTATCTTTAATACCTGAGTAAAAAATATCTGGTTTAAATATTTCCAGTATTTTTTCTGTTTCATAATGATTGAAATCATCGACAGTTATTGTCCCATCGCCCATATCTTTAAACATGCCTTTATAATATTCAAGCTCAATATTATTTTTTCTTAGTTCATTAAACCTTTCTTTGTCCAGTGCCACATGATATAGTTGCTCATCCGGCTGTACTGTTATAGTTTCAATATTTTTGCTATCAGCATCGAGTTTTATATCAGGAATAACTTCACGCCCTTCATAATCATCACGATGGGCAAATTCATAGCCAGCTATTACTGTTTTTACCCCGAAATCTTTCAACACATTTTGATAATGATGCGATCTTGAACCACCCACAAAAACACCAGCTGTTTTTCCTTCCAGCTTGGATTGGTAAAAAGCTCTTTCCTCAGCTATTTCATCAAGTTCTTCAGCAATTACTTCCTCAGTACGTTTTTTCAATTCCTCATCATTAAAATATTCCGCCAGCTCTCTAAGAGTACGTATTGTTTCATCTATGCCAATAAAATTTACCTTTATCCAATCAATATTGTATTTTGTCTTCATCATTTCGGCGATATAATTAATAGAACGATGGCACTGAACTAAATTCAAATTGGCTGTATGAGCATGAGTAAGTGCCTCATATGAACCATCACCAGTCAATACAGCAACTACTTCATAGCCTATTTTTTTCAATAATCTTTCCTGTTCCCATCCATCACCGCCGATATTATATTCCCCGAGGATATTGATACGGAAAGCTTTTTCCTTAACTTCATCCTTTGCCGACCCGATTACACGTTTCATCAATCCATTATTAGCAATGTGATGTCCGGCAGACTGGCTTACTCCCTTATATCCTTCACAACTGTACGCTATGCAAGTTATACCAAATTCTTTTTCCGCTTCTGATGCGACGGCATTAATATCATCACCTATTAAACCAATAGGACAGGTAGAGCATATCATAACTGCCTTGGGATGGAATATTTCCACTGCCTCTTTTATTGCCTGGTGCAATTTCTTCATACCGCCAAAAACTATATCTGTTTCCTGCATATCCGTGGAAAAACTATATTGAATAAAATTACGCCCATCTGGAGCGTCAGCTTTATTACGCCTTGTTCCCCATGTGTAATAACCGCAGCCTATCGGCCCATGTGTTATCAAAACTATATCACGCAGAGGCCCCAGTACAACACCTTTACAGCCGGCATAACAACAGCCCCTGTTAATCATCAGGCCCGGCACCGAACGGCTGTTTGCCGCTATTTGCTTGGACACTCCTGCTTCATCCAACTGCACTATATGGTCTTTTCTATTCTTAAATACACGGCCGGAATATTTATCTAAAACAGCCTCGCGTCCATCCATTTTAATCCTCTCCTAACTGCTGCATTTCTTTTTCCTGATATTGCCCAGTGCGAATATTATAGCCACTGGTAACAGGCATTACAAAAATTTTCCCATCTCCCGGCTGCCCCGTCTGATTTACTTCAA
The DNA here is from genome assembly GCF_015732155.1 of Pectinatus sottacetonis. NCBI lineage: Bacteria > Bacillati > Bacillota > Negativicutes > Selenomonadales > Selenomonadaceae > Pectinatus > Pectinatus sottacetonis. Next base: position 1,781,026 of record NZ_WIQK01000001.1, on the reverse strand, counting down.
TTATAGTTTTAACAGCAAGCTCTACCTGTTCATCATCAACTATAAGAGAAAAAGACCGACGCGGTACCAACCTTGTTCCTTCTGATAAATGTACTCCGATAGCATTAGCCGGGACTTCACCCTCATTTTCAACAATTACATTTATCGCTTCGGTTGCCAGCGGTTTTTTCCCTCTGCCTACAGCTTTTGATACTGTGAAGGAAGGATACCCTGCTCTTGCCAAAGCAGATTTTGTATCATTTATTTTATTCATACGTAAAAAAGCCATTATTTCTTTCATTGCAAGCCCCCCTTACAATCCGGCTTTTCCGGAACTTATCGTATAAGCTTCCTCTACTTCAGTAATAAATATACGACCATCACCAAAGTTGCCATTTTCACCTGTACGAGCATTTTTCATTATAATTCTTACAATATCTTCTTTATCTGAAGAATCAGCAATAATTATTAAAAGTTCCTTTGGCAGTTCATCATAATGAACTTCTCCCACTACGATCCCTTTTTGTCTGCCGCGGCCATAAACTTCTTCTTTTGTTACTCCGACATAACCGGCATCCAGTAACTCAGAAAGTACATCAGCCGATTTCTCTGGACGGACAACAGCACGTATCATTAATAATTCGCTCATATAAAACACTCCTATATCATGGGTATTTTTTTATCTTATTAAACAAGAAAAGGCTGTCGTACAAATATCATTGACCTCATAAAAATGCAAATCACCGTTATGTGGTTTCCTTGTTGCCAAGGGTCCAGAAAAACATTGCATATTTATAATTGAAAATGTTTACGTACTACAGTCCCTTCTTGTTCCAATGTTATTATTTTTCGTATATATTCATCAACAACAATATATCTTGCTGTCAGGCATCCATTAAACCATGTTCCATTAATAACTGTTCCAGACGATCCTGCGTTAATGGCTTTGGTATAATAAACATATCATTGCCATCTATTTTACTTGCCAGTGTACGATATTCTTCAGCCTGGTGACATGTACTATCAAATTCAATAACTGTTTGACGATTAATTTCTGCTCTTTGTACCATATTATCACGCGGCACAAAGTGAATCATCTGCGTACCAAGTTCCTTAGCTACCGATTTAACAAGATCAGCTTCCCCATCAACATTACGACTGTTGCAGATAAGCCCGCCAAGACGAACACCGCCAGTTTCAGCATATTTTTTAATTCCTTTGGAAATATTATTGGCCGCATAAAGTGCCATCATTTCCCCAGAGCAGACAATATATATTTCTTTTGCTTTTCCTTCACGAATAGGCATTGCAAATCCACCACAGACAACATCACCTAGTACATCATAAAACACATAATCAAGATCTTCCGTATATGCGCCAAGCTGTTCAAGCAGGTTTATTGACGTTATTATCCCCCGACCCGCACAACCCACACCAGGTTCAGGCCCTCCCGATTCTACACATTTAATACCACCATAGCCTTTTTTTAATACCATATCCAAATCTACATCATCGCCTTCTTCGCGTAATGTATCAAGTACAGTTTGCTGTGCTAAACCACCCAATATTAATCTGGTAGAATCTGCTTTTGGATCACAACCGACAATCATAATTCTTTTCTTCATTTCGGCTAGTCCGGCATTAAGATTCTGTGTAGTTGTAGATTTTCCGATACCGCCTTTACCGTAAATAGCAACCTGTCTCATGAAAAGCCCTCCAATTATAAACAATTTTAAATTAACCTATCGGCAGATAAAAAAATCCCACCTCGCTTTTCAGCAGGGCGGGACTACTTTGTCCTTTTTAAATTATATAGGGTATTATAGCATCCTTATATAATTATTATTTTGTTTTTTTATAGTGTTAAGTTGTTAAGTTTTGCCGATGTTGTAACTATAAAGCATTGTTTAATCCTTGTCAACAGTTGTAAATCCAACGTATCCTGCCTATGTAGATAGAATATTCTGTTTATATAGGTAAGATATCACTATATATAAAATATAATTTTCCAAAGTTAACATTTTAATACCAGTCTGCTTCATGCTTAATATTTATAAGCTCAAAAAGAAAACCTGTTTTTTTATTAAAATTTATGTTTTTTTGTGTATTTTTTATCAACAATTTTTTTATTTTTTTTTCTTAAATTTTTTCTTAATAAACCTATCCATATTCTTATAAAAGATTTCCTGGAAAAATTTAATTCAAAAACTTTATTAGGCATTGAATCAAAATACACTTTTTTTCTATTAAACCAGTCCAAAATACCGCTATTGACATTTTTATCTGTCATCAGTACATTATTATTATACTAATATCACAAGGAGTATTTACTATGAACAAAAAAATTGCTGTTACCTGTGATGAGAATAATACTTTGACAGATTTCATCGGCCTTTCTCATATAATCATCTTTGAAAACGATAATAATGACTGGTATATACGCAAGCGTTTTCCGTTTAATTTTACCAACATAAAAACAACGCAGGAAATAAGAGACTATACTCGCAACCTGATTTTAAAACTTGATGACTGCCAGATAATTGCCTCCATGTCAATTAACGGATTGATCTACAATGTATTTGATCGAATGAAATTCGCTATTTTTGAGATAGACAAGCTTGATAAAAATATGCTCAATAAAATAATTACTGATATTTATAAGAGTCTGCACCAAATAAACAGCAATGTTTCTGTACCTACAGTTCCTGTAGAAACCACTGATGGTATTTATTATCTTGATCTCATAAAGCTGCAAAAAGCTTATCCAGATATTTCTTCTAAAAAAGCCCTGCGGAAATTTATTGATACAACTCCCTTCATGCGTCTTGATCTTGTATGTTCCCATATTCCGGCATGGCTTAAAACATCAGAATACGACAGTAAACTGGAAATTTCTACCAAAAAAAGCGGCTCTTCTCTTTTAGCTTCAATAAATAAAAAATGTGCCGATTATTCCCATTCATATTGAAAAGAGGTTTTATAATGGATATTACTACTAAATATGGGATATTAAATAATTGTTATAATATCTCTTATCATTCCAACAACCATGTTGCTGACTGTATCTGTCAAAAAGAAAGTCCCCTGACAATAGATGATACCATCTATTATCCCTATTTTACTGAAAATGAGCGCCGAAAACTTTCTCCGTCAGTAAAATTTTATCCTGATGGCAGTATAAAATCACTTTACCTGGAAAAGCGTCTGCTTATTTCTACTAAAATAGGCGAGTTCCCGGCAGAATTAATCACTTTTTATCCTGACGGTACCTTACAGCGCATTTTCCCTTTAAATGGGAAAATAAGTGCTTACTGGACAGAAGAAAATGAAGCTGCACTTTTGCCAAAAATAAACTTTTCTTTTTCCTGCGGCAATATCTCTATACGTCCCATGTGCCTGCATTTCTATAAAAACGACACTTTAAAAAGTCTTACTTTCCAGCCAGCTGAAACAGCTGAAGTAACAACTAGTGCGGGAAATCTGAAAGTAAAATGCGGCCTTTCCTTTTATGATTCGGAAAAACTCCGGTCAACAGAACCTGCTTTCCCCCAAAAAGTAAGTACACCTATCGGTAGAATAACTGCTTTTGATCCTGATAGTGTCGACCTCAGTGCTGATACAAATTCATTTTGCTTTAAAGAAGATGGCTCTATAGCCGTATTAAAAACTACTGATTCCATTACTGTCACTGATAATAACGATACCCAAACGATTATAACACCTGTCAGGCAAAGTCATCCTTTAAATGAAAATGCTACACTTACTATACCGTTGACATTAAACTTTGAAGCACATGAGCTCACAATAATTAAAAGTCCTTCTGAAAAATACTGTTTTAACCTGAATGATTATAAGTCTATAGTAGCTTCACAAAACAGCGACTGATAATAAATTAACGGAAATATTTTACTACAGCCGCACAAATACAAAGATTAAAAAACATAACTGTATAATCTAAACCGGACAATTTTGTTGCAGCAACAAAGGTCCGGTTTTTTTTACGGGAAAAGCCTCTCAATTCAAGACTTATTGCCATATTTTCACTTCGGGAAATAGCCTTAAATACCATAGGTTTTATAATCATCATATAATCTATCATCCGCCTTAATGGATTTCGTGATGGATTAAAACCGCGACACGACTGGGCTTCCTGTACAGCTTTGCTTTCTTTTAGCAGGTCAGGCACAAACCGCAGGACGGCTGTTATCATAAAAGCATAATTATATGGCAGGTAACATTGCTTTACCAATGAAGCTGTTATCGACTGTGTTGGTGTAGTTGCCACTAAAATAAGCAGGGAAACCGCCATTATAAACATTTTATAAGCTGACCCTATTGATAATACGAATGGTGTAGCAAACAACAGTTGTATTCCTGCCAAAATAACGGCAAAAATAATAAGACTGCCAATACCTTTTACCAGATTTCTACCCAATCCCATAAAAAACGCCACAATTAATTCCAATACAGCTAATACCCCTAATGCATACAAATTACTTGTACAAAGAGCAGCTATTGACACAGTCAGTGCCATTACTAATTTTGTAAATGCAGCAAGTACTGCAACTTTTTTATTTTCCGCCATTTGCTTCTCTCCGTATAGCTATCTTTTTATATAATTCTGCCGGTGTCAGACAAATATCCAAGCCCAATTCATTGCTCATGCAGACTGATTCCGGTAATTCAAGTCCCAGATCAAAAGTTTTGTCTTCATTGATAAACAGCTCCCGCGGCGTACCTTTATAGGCTGCTTTTTTATTTGCCAGGACTACTACTTTATCAGCATGTTCAGCCAGGATATCCATATCATGAGTTACCAATATTATACCTATACCACTCTTATTCAATTTCTCCATAAGCCGCAGTAAAATAGTCCGTTCACGACAGTCCTGTCCAGAAGTAGGCTCGTCCAATATTAATATTTCAGGATTAGCCGCAAGTGCTGATGCAATAGACAGTCTTTGTTTATCTCCCAGCGATAGTGTCTGCGGCATCATCCCTGCTTTTTCGGCTAATCCCGTGTCTACCAGTGCCTGCTCCACACTTTTCCTTTTTTCTTTTTCAGTAATTCCCAGGCAGGTGGGAGCATATGCTACTTCCTCATATACAGTAGAGGCAAATAACTGATGATCAGGATTCTGAAAAACATAACCGATATTCTTAGCCAAGGTATATGGTGGTTTGTTACTTATGTCCTGCCCGTCAAGCTCTATAATCCCTTTATCAGGATGAATGAGTCCCATTATAAGTCTGGTCAGTGTAGTTTTTCCCGTACCATTACGTCCAGCCACTGCCGTTATGACAGTTGTATCTATATCCACATTTATATTATCAAATATTTTATTTTCTGAAGCATATCCAAAAGAAACGTTTTTAAAACTCAGCATAAATTATGCTCCATTTCCCAGCGTATTTTCCAACGAAGTGGTATTACTTCCTTATATACATTATTCTTATACATATACTGCATACATTCATCCTTTGTACCACTAATTTTTAAACCGCCGTTATCAATAACTGCTACTTCAGATACAATGTCAAGAATATATTTCAAATCATGCTCTGCCACGATTATAGTCCTGCCATCTTCCTTATTCAGCTTATACAAAAGTTTATATATTTCTCTTGCCCCTTCAGGATCTATTGCCGCAACTGGTTCATCAAGCACCAATATAGGCGTATCCATCGCCAGTACAGATGCCAGTACCAAGCGTTGTTTTTGTCCTCCAGACAACGAGGCAGTTTTTCTTGCACCCATATCTTCCAGTCCTACTTTTTTCAATACATCATAGCATTTTTCCTTGATTTGTTCCGGCGGCATACCCGCATTCTCTAAGGAAAAAGCAATTTCGTCATTAACAGTTTCAGCAACCAGCTGTGCTTCGTAATCGGCCATGACAACCCCGACATTTCGATTCAAAAAGTCACTTGCACTATGTATAACATCTATATCAGCAATATATAATTCTGAATTTTTAAACCCACCAAAATATGAAGGTTTTGCCCCGGCCATTGCCAAAAGCAGTGTAGTCTTGCCGCTGCCATTTGCTCCGGTAATAACACAAAACGCACCACTGGGAACTGACAGATTAATATTCTGCAGCATGAATGCTTCTTTTTTTGTCACCGTTTCATCATTAAAAATACGCGCTGCCGGAAAATACAAAAGCTGCCCAGCTAAAGACCCCAATGCTGCTACTAAAAGCACTGCCGGCAACATAGCATATAAATATAATGACATCGGCAAAGATAAGATCACTTTAGTCAGTGTAACAAAAATTCCTCCACTGATAAACGTGGTTATAAATATTACAATTACTGGTTCTATACTTACTTTCCCCAGTTTTATATTAAAAATACGGGAACCTGCCAGAAGTGCACAGACAAAAGCAGCAGCCGGATCACTTAACAGGTTGGCATAAGGCAGCGCCGCTTTTGATGTCATGGTCGCTATGATTCCCGAAACCATGCCAATTCCAAAGCCCTGCTTGGGTGATGGCCTGCACAGTAAAATAGCCATGACATACATCACAATGTTCCAATTAAGGGAAATTCCTCCTATATTGGGTGATATTATACGCAGGATAACTCCAATAGCCAGCAGTAACGTAGTTATTGTTATCCAGCGCAGATCACTACCTTTTTTGTATTTCTTCCCCGTCATTTAACCATTCCTTCCCATTGTGGATGCTATGTATATAATTAATTTAATTTTCAATTATTGTATAATACAAGTTAACATTTTCCTACATTCGGATAAAATATATATTATCACAATATGCTCATAAATCAAGTATTTTCATTTTTTTGAAGTTAATAATCTTCACATTATGCCCATTAATACATAAAACCATTTTATCATTTTTCATTTTGCATAATATTTTATGAAATTTATTTCAACCAGCATTACATTATAAATTATATATTATTGGCTTTTTTCTATGATTGCAGCTAATTTTCTTATTGCTGCTGCAAAATCTTTACAATTAAGATAGGAATATGATATTCGCAGAGAATTATTATGTTTAAAATCATAAACTTCCCCCGGGGCTATCAAAATATTTTCTTTTACCGCTGCAAAAAATATCTTTTCTGTCGCAATATATTTTTTGAATGTAATCCAGATATAAAAACCTCCCTGGGGAATATTCCATTTTGCCTTTCCTGCAAAAAGCATTTTAACCCATTTCAAGGCATTATCTCTTCTTATCAATAATTTCTGCTGCAAATTCACAAGATGCTTTTCATACATACCACTTTCTATAAATTCCGCTAATATCAGCTGTGAAATAGAGCTTGTCCCGTAATCCATCTGCATTTTTATATCGCCCAACCTCTGTACTATTGCTTCTGATGCTACAAGCCATCCCACTCTCAGGCCTGGTGCCAGAGTCTTAGATGCCGTTCCCAGATATATGACCAGCTCTGTTTTATCCATAGCTTTTAACGGTATTATTTTTTTACTCCCGAAACTAAGTTCCTGATATGCTGCATCTTCAATAATGGGCAGCTGATTATCATTGCAAAACTGCATTAATTCCCGGCGGCGTTTCAATGACATAGTTATTCCCGTTGGATTATGGTTTGTCGGTATTGTATAAATTATCGGAAATTTTCTCTGATGGATTTCTTTTGCTATGGAGGACATCTGCCAGAACTCTATTCCCGCTTCATCAAGACCGACTCCCCGTAGTTTCATACCTGCTGATTGAAATACTTCTAACGATTTTAAATAAGTAGGCATCTCCATATATATTGTCGCCCCTTTTTTCAACAGCCCCACTGATATCAACTGCAGCCCCTGAAGTGAACCCGATGTAATTAAAATATTATCAGCAGATATATTATGCATTCCCTGCTTTTTCAAATGCTCAGCCAATACTTCTCTTAAATGCAGCGACCCCAATGTTCTTAAATAACCAAACTTGATATGTTTTCTGCTTAAAATGCCTAAAACCTTGTCCCACATATCATAAGGAAACAAATCAGGTGCTATTTCGCCTGTACCCAGCCGCATAATATTCGGCTCAAATTCCAGTCGGTTAATTTCCTGAATAATATGATTATTGGCCTTAAACGCTCCAGCATTAATATATTTGCCCCAGTCTAATGCAGATGACATCATCACTGACCATGTATTATTTACAATTTTTGTTCCCATTCTGCCATAACTTTTTACTATTCCATATGATGCTAATTCATCCATAGCGGTGACAACTGTACTTCTATTTACACCAAAAATTTCAGCCAGTTTTCGCTGCGGTGGCAGCTTAGTACCAATGCTCCATTCTCCCTGTGCTATTTTTTTACAGACAAATTCAACTATTTGCCTATATAAAGGCTTAACGATACATTTTTTTTCTTTCCATGTTGTTAAAAATTGCCAGTTATCATTTTTACTCATTTCTATTCCTTTTCATTTTTTGGTTGGTTTTAATATTTTTTTGGTTGGATATTTATATTACAAAGTATACTATAATATTATTACAAGTAAAACTTATAACCATTTTTTTGGTTGGAAAGGATTCAAAATGCATTTTTTTATAGAAGGCTTATTTATTGGACTGGCTTATCTTGCACCTATTGGTATGCAAAACTTATATGTAATTAATACAGCAATGCATCACAATCGCAGCCGCTCTTTGGCTGCTGCATTGATCGTAATTTTTTTTGACATTACTTTATCTATATCATGTTTTTTTGGTATAGGATCAATAATAGATTATTTTCAGGCTGTAAAATTATTTTTACTCGCACTGGGAAGCATTCTGCTTATGTTTATCGGGCTCAACTTAATAAGACACCCTGATACTGCCTGCGATAATAAGTTTACAAACGACTCATTACCCCAGACCATTTACAAGTCCTGCATTGTCACATGGTGCAATCCGCAGGCAATTATCGACGGCACCATTATGCTGGGAGCTTTTCATGCTATATTCAATAACGATGAGGCTGTCTTCTTCCTCACAGGAATCGTTACAGCCTCATTCATTTGGTTTATTGGTTTGTCATTCTTTGTTTCCAGTTTCAACAATAAAATCAATAAAAATATTTTTGCAAAAATCAATTTGGTATGTGGTGCCATAATCATTGGTTATGGACTGAAACTTTTTTATGAGTTAAGCAGCAGTCTTATATAATACTCTTACTGAAAGTTAAACTTCATCTTGACAGCCGTATCAGCATAATTATCAGACCGTAAAACAGCTTTTATAGCAGCATTATTCTTGGCAGGATTAAGAACAACCGCTTTGCCCAGCGGTAGTTCAAACTTCATTGTGCTGCCGCGGGGAATGCTCACATCACGTCTGCATTCTACGGAATTCGCCAAATGCTTGGTTATAGTATTAGACGGATCTTTTATATTGGCCAGATCTATATTATATGGAATAAAAGTTAATACTGGATTTTTTATAGCACGATCTGTATTATTTTTTATGGTCAACACCAATTTAGCATTGCCAGGAAAAATTACTGAGCTGTTTTCACCAGAATCTGCGGTTCCTGATAGATCAGAGGACTTTCCCATATTTACAATAACACCATCACTGCCGCTTTCCTGCGGCCGCCCTGGAAAAGCAACGGATAATCCCAGCCTGCCTTTGGCAAGTCCGTTAACCGCATTAGTAAAATTATCTTCCGAACCATTTCCTTGTACTGATTTATCCATATCAATCTTTGCGGCCTCTGCTCTGGCACTTTCTTGTTCCTGCTCAAATTTTTGCTCTGCTTCTAACTGTTTTACTGGATTAAACCATGTATTTATGATTAAAAGAAATGCCAGAACAAAAACATATAATATAGCTGCACCAGCTATAATTTTATTTAATGGAAGCATTCCGGCATTTTGCACAGCCTTTTTTAATTTAGCTCCATTTTGATAACGTTCATCGGGATCTGATGCCAAACAGTGTTCTAATATTTTTCTATATTTTCCTTTATAGTCTGTTCCCAAAAGATTTTTCATCGTCATTCCCAAAGAATAAACATCGCTGCGAAAATCAGCTTTGCCCAGTACCGCCTGTTCAGGCGGCGCAAATCCCACTAAGCCTTTATAGCTTAGTTCGCTAGTATAAGTATTTCCTTCAATCGCATGATCAAATACAATAAATTTAACATTTTTACTTGTAAACATTATAGTCTTAGGACTGATTGCCCTGTGTGTTATATTATTTTCATGAAGTGTTTTCAAACCTGAAGCTAATTGACGAAAAATCATCTTTGCCAATTCATCGTTTATCGGCTCCAAGTCCCTTTGTTTCATCCATTCCGAAAGTGTTATCCCATTTACATATTCTTCGATAACTGTTGTTATGCCAAAGGTCTTATTTTCTCCGCAATAAATTATTCTGGGCAATGCCGGATCAATTAAATTACGCATTTTAGCATAAACCAGCCCTACAGCATTTATTCGTTTTAAAACAAAAAAACTCCCTGTAATCTTATCCGTTACAAGCAGGGTTTTTCCAAAACTGTTACTTTTTAATTCCCTAACTTTTTTGTATTTTTCCTCGATAGGGTCATTCTGAAACATTTCCTTTTTCTTTTCTTCCAATTTTATTTTGTCATTATCAAGCTGCTCCTGATCCATAAAATCAACCCTGCTCTTTTCAATTTTATTCAATAAATTATTCCATTCATTACTATTTTCTCGTATTATCATGACTGACACAAATATTAATTCCATAAAATGATATTTTCATTTATATAATAATACTATATCTAATATTTGACATGTACCTGCAAAATACCTGTAAAAATTTTTTTTATCTGCAATTATTTATTAAAGGTAAAATCTTGCAATCAATGTTATTACGTGATAAAATAATAAAATGAATATTATGTAAAGGGGTGAATTACTTGCCAAATATTAAGTCTTCCATTCGGAGTGTAAAAACTGATGCTGAACGCCGTGCGAAAAATGCAGCAGTAAAATCTACTGTAAAAACTGCTTTCCGCAAGGTTAGTGATGCAGTTAAAGCCGGCAATGCTGATGAAGCAAAAACATTTTTAGCTGTTGCTTGCAAAAAAATAGATAAAGCTGCTGCTGACCACGTATATCACAAGAATACCGCAGCTCGCCGTAAATCCCGTTTAGCCAAAAAGATCAGTGCCATTGTAAAATAATATTTTTAGAGGAACCTGCTTCTAAAATTAGGGGCAGGTTTTTTTATGGCATCAATATCATTATTGGCAGAGAATATATTTTTCTTTAAACATTGACAGTTACTATGGTTTGTGATAGAATAGTTTTCGCAGTTATGAAATGAATATGGCCCTGTAGCTCAGTTGGATTAGAGTGTTTGACTACGAATCAAAAGGTCGCAGGTTCGAATCCTGCCAGGGTCACCATTTATATGGGTAGGTGCCCGAGTGGTTAAAGGGAACAGACTGTAAATCTGTCACCGTGAGGTTACGATGGTTCGAATCCATCCCTGCCCACCATATTTTACAATTTCATATGGCCCTGTAGCTCAGTTGGATTAGAGTGTTTGACTACGAATCAAAAGGTCGCAGGTTCGAATCCTGCCAGGGTCACCATTTTACATGGGTAGGTGCCCGAGTGGTTAAAGGGAACAGACTGTAAATCTGTCACCGTGAGGTTACGATGGTTCGAATCCATCCCTGCCCACCATACTGGTGAATTTAGTAAAGTTTTGATATAAAATCAAAGCTTTATTTTTTTGCCTTATTTTATATTTAAAATACTCTAGCCTTTATTTTTTTGTCAACTATTTTTCTGTATTAGTTGACTATAACTTATATTATGCTCTATTATATTAATTGAGTTAACTAATACAAGGCTCCATATAAAAGGATGGTTTTCATGTCTTCTACCCGCAATATTGCAAAAATGGCCGTTTGTGTTGCCATAATATGTATATCGGCTTATCTGTCATTTCCTCTTCCCTTTACCACTGTGCCATTTACTTTTCTGACTTTATCCATGCTTTTGACTTCATTTATACTTCCGCCATGGCAGACTTTTATCACATTGACAGTCTATGTATTATTGGGTTCTGCAGGACTGCCTGTATTTGCCAATGGCAGTAGTGGTATTGGTGTACTATTTTCTCCTAACGGCGGTTACCTTATAGGTTTTATAATTGCTTATCCCATATGCAGTTTTTTAAAAGGAACCCCCCCAAACCTACGCCGTTATTTTGCAGCTGGTCTTATAAGTATTCCCATATCGTACATATTCGGAGTAATAGGTATATGTTTAACAGCCGGACTCTCTGTTACACAGGCTGTTTTTGCAGGCGTCCTGCCGTTTTTAATCGGAGATATCATAAAGGATTTTCTGGCAGCCTATATTGGTGTTCATCTAAAAAGACTTTTGCCTTAAAAAGGCCATAAAATCGGTACTGCTGCACAAATGTCATTAACCTCATAAAACATATGCATCCGTCCTCTGCTGTTTTATAAACAAGCAGGAAAGACATGCTTATCGTTTATGACTGAAAATGCGTACGTGCAGCAGCCCCGACCTTTGTGTTACATATTTTCTGTTAATCTACCGCAACGATTACAGAACTTGCCTTAATAACCGCGTAAGCTTCTTTTCCTAATTCCAGTCCCAATTCTTCTGCGGATTGTTTAGTAATCGTCGCACTAATGACATCCCCGCTGGCTAATTTTATTTTAACCACATCATTAACACTACCGCTGTTAATTTCACATACTGTACCTTTTAACTGATTTCTTGCACTTAATTTCATAACAATAACCTCACCTTTTTAAAATAATAATTTTTTCTGGCGGCATAGTTAAAAACAATTCTTTACCTTCTAACTGCCGCCATATTTTTTTATCCATTTCCCAACGCATTGCCCTTCCACTCGTCCCATATGGACGTACCATAACAATAAAGGAAAACGTGTCTTCTATGACCCTGTCTATGACAACTTTAAAGCAATTGATACTGCTGCCTTCAGCCTGTTTTATCCCTGGCTGGAAAAAATGGGCCCGAAAACCAATATATGACAAATCATCCGGTATTTCCTGTCTGCACGTAAGTTCCAGCTGCCAATCAACAGCATATAATTTATACCTGGACACTTTCTTAGCCGCTGACATATTTTTACAACCAGTAAGTAGTGTTGCCGTTGATGTACGCGGATCATCGAATATTGTATATTTATCGCTCACAACTTCTATCTTGCCCTTATTCATTACTGCTATCCGATTGCACAAACGATAAACTTCATCGCGATTGTGAGAAACAAACAATGTCGTTTTTTTATATTTTTCTAACAGCTCACCCACTTCTAGTTCCAGCTGCCAGCGAAGATAACTATCCAATGCGGAAAAAGGTTCATCCAACATTAACAGCTCTGATTCTGCTGCCAGTATACGGGCAAAAGCTGCTCTTTGCTGCTGTCCGCCGGATAAACTAGCCGGATATGCATCTTCTAACCCTTGTAAATGAAATCTATTGATATTTTCTTTTACTATACATACTTTATCCCTGTTGTTTCCCGCCGCAACAAAAGCAATATTTTCTTTTACCGTCATATTGGGAAATAGGGCATAGTTCTGAAAAAGGTAACCAGCACGGCGCTGCTGGGGCAATAAATTTATTTTCTTTTCACTATCAAAAAAAACTTTACCGTCAAATTCAATATATCCTGAATCAGGTGTTTCTATACCGGCAATACATTTCAATGTCATACTCTTACCGCAACCTGATGCCCCTAGAACAGCTAACGTTTCATTCTCTACTGTAAAATTAACATTAAGCTCAAACGAATTTAATTTCTTTTGTATTTTTACTTTCAGGGACATTGTCAAGCCCCATTTCCGGCAGAAATTTGTATTTTTCTACCATCACTTTTTTGTAGCCAAAAATTCATCAGCATGATAACAACAAAGGAAAACCCCATAATTACACACACCCAGAAAACGGCTACTTTATCATCACCAGCCTGTACAGCAGAATAAATTGCTGTTGACATAGTCTGGGTAATTCCCGGAATATTTCCGGCAATCATTATCGTTGCCCCGAATTCTCCCAAGGCACGTGTAAAAGCTAAAATAACACCGGCAATAATACCATGTTTTGTATTAGGAATAATTATATGCCAGAATATTCTCCATTCAGAAACTCCCAGCGTTCTCGCCGCATAAATAATATTTTTATCTATCTGTTCAAATGCACCACGCGTAGTCCTGTATACAAGTGGAAACGCCACTGCCACTGCCGCTAAAACTGTTGCTTCCCATGAAAAAACCAGAGAATACCCCAGCTGCATCAGTAGTTGTCCCATTGGACTATTTCTGCCAAAAACAAACAGTAATATAAATCCCAGAACAGTTGGGGGCAAAACCAGAGGCAGTGTTAATACAGCATCGAACAAACCTTTAAAACGCTTCATTTTAACAACAATATAAGCAGCATATATCCCAGTAAAGAAAGCTATCACTGTTGCCAGACATGATGTCCGCAGTGATATTAGCAGCGGCGAATAATCTATAATCATTTAGCAGGAGAAAAACCATATTTTTCAAATATTTTTGCTGCTTCCGGTGTCTGTAAAAAATCAACAAATTTCTTCGCCGCTTCCATATTTTTTGTTGATTTTAATATTGCCACAGGATATATTATCGGTTTATGCGTTCCAGCAGGAGCCTGAGCGATAATTTTCACTTCATCAGATATAGCAGCATCCGTTTTATAAACAAGTCCGCAATCAGCCTCTCCATTTTCTACCCATGTAAGAACAGCACGAACATCACTACCGTAAACTAATTTTGGCTTTACCGCATCAAGATATTTAAGACTCACAAAAATTTGCTGTGCATACTGTCCAGCTGGAACACTTTTAGGATCTCCCATAGCTATTTTATGCACCTTAGCAGTTGTAAGATCAGAGAATTTTTTTATTCCAGCTTTGTTATCCTTAGGGGTTATTAAAACTATTGTGTTAACTAAAAGATTTTTGCGCGTCCCATCTGCTAGCAGCTTTTTTTGTTCAAGCGCATTCATCTGTTTTTGCGCTGCCGAAATGAATATATCCGCTGGAGCTCCCTGCTCTATTTGCCGCTGCAACGATCCACTGGATGCTAAATTAAATGTAAGATCCACATTGGGATTATTTTTAACATATTCTTTTTTCAATGCTCCCATTACATCTTTTAAACTGGCTGCCGCTGAAACAACAATTTTTTCCTTGGCAGGCTGAACGGCTTTTTTTTCACTAATCTGCTGTCCGCAGCCAGCCATAGAAAACATCAGCATTCCCACTAATATAACGGTAGCTGCCATCATAAAACTTTTTCCTAATCTCATATGTACATCTCCTTACAATTTAACAGTTTTATATGAGGAAAATTTTAATTTTGCATTTCAGCAGAAGTCATACTGTCCCCAAATAAATTAAAACCATCTATTATAAACCAAAACAATAATATATATTCACATAACATTTTTTATATATTATTATCAAAGTCATAATGCTAATTATATTATAATATTACACATTTCTGTATTACGGAAAAAGTAAAATTAATATATAAATATTATATTTATTTTATATTTATGTCAAACGGTACTTTTATAATATTTAATATTATATTATTATAAAATTATTATAAAATTATACAACAAATAATAAATAAAAAATGCTTTTTCATTTATTATTATCATTTTATAAGGCAAAAAATTTTTTATCTATTTTTATTTATTTTTATTTAAATTGGATATAAAAATAGCCTGCCATGAGATTTTACTCCCTAGCAGGCCGGTAAAATATTTTATTATATTTTAAATTTCTTGGTCTGGGTCAACAGTTTATCAGCTAATTCCTGTAAATTTTGACAGGAAGCTGATATTTCTTCCATTGATGCTGATTGCTGTTCTGTCGAAGCAGAAGTATTTTCCATTTCGCCTACTACTACTTTAGTTTCATTATCAACATCCTGCATTTTTCCTAATATATTTTCGCCGTTTTTCGCAACTTCAGCCATCGTTTCCGACATTTCTCTGACCTGCATGGCAACAGACGCTGTAGTCTGCATTATGTTGGAAAAAGCTTCCCCCGATTTGTTGACTGATTCCATTCCCTGCTGGACTTCTCCTGTACCTGATGATATAGCATCAACAGCTGCCTGCGTCTCTTTTTGTATTTTCCCTATTAGTTCAGCAATCTGCTGGGCTGCTTCCTGTGACTGTTCAGCAAGTTTTCGCACTTCTTCTGCAACCACCGCAAACCCCTTGCCCTGTTCACCAGCGCGAGCTGCCTCTATAGCTGCATTCAATGCCAATAAATTTGTCTGACCGGCTATTCCTGAAATAGTATCAACTATCTGCCCAATTTCTTTGGATCTGTCACCCAATGTTGATATAACATTTGAAGAACGTTTGGTTGTTTCTTCTATAACCTTCATCTGATCGATAGTAGCAAACATTATCTGTGTTCCTTCATTTGCAGTATTAAGTGTTTTTTCTGCATCATCGGCAGCAGATTTGGCATCCGCTGATACTTTCTGCATATACTGCGTTGCGCTTTCTGTGTCCTTAGTAGATTGGTTTATCCCTTTAGCCTGTTTATCTGCTGACTGGGCAACAACAGTAACTGACTGGGCTATACTTTGAATAGCATTTGCAGACTGGTCTGCTCCATTGGCAACCTGAGAAACTGTAGAAGCAACATTATTTGCCGTTGCTTGGATAGTCTTTAATAGTTCTCGTATATTTCGTACAGTTTTGTTATAAACTTCTGCCATTTGTCCAAATTCGTCATTACCAGCAAAATTTATCTGCTGTTTCAGATCTCCTTCAGACACCTTTTGCGACACAAGTAAAAAATCTTTAATAAATTTATCCATATACCGTGTAACAATAGTTGCTATTATCATTCCTAATATCAGCACAATCAATAGTCCTATCGTCGTGACCCATTTCGTTTTGGTATATGATGCACTACCGTCTGTAACATCCCTTGCTGCCTCATCCTTAGTAACGGTAAAATACTTATTTATATCACTACTAAGCTGTTTACGCAATATATCAATCTTATCTGTCTGTGCTGCCACAGCCTCACTATGCAGTTCCTGTCCTGACTGTATCATCTGTATTCGTTTATTAGCTGCTGCCTTATAATCCTGCCATATGTTTATTGTCTTTTTAATAGATGGTTTGTATTGCGACGATGATGTTTTATATAATTTTTGAAAATCTTCATCTATTAATTGTTCATTTTTTTGCATATCAGCACTATTACTGGAATTAGAACTTAATAATATACTCTGCTGATCAGATAAATACAAACCCAAATTTTTGCTTATATCCGACATCAAAACAATTTTAGGTACTTTTTTAGTTCCTAATTCAGTAAGACGCGCATTTACTGAGGCCAAGGAATACAATGAAAAAACTCCTACAATTCCTGTTAAAATTATTACAATTGCATACGACAAATACATTCTAACCTTTAAATTCATAACAGACACATCCTTTGCTTCATGTAAGATATCCAATGTAAAATCATGATAATAATTTGTTTTATAATATAATTCATATTATAAATATATTCCTTTATAGAAAGATTCTTAACATTATAGTTCTTATATGATAGTTACTAATTTCACATTCCTCCGTTGAAAACTCATTCCAATAATAATCATAATCAGTGCTGTTGTATTATATATCTTTTTATAAAAATATTTAATACAACAGTCTCATTATCAGTTAATAATACGATTTAAGCTTATGCGGCATTTTTCATTCTAACAATTATAATGAGAAAGTATAGCATCAACTATACGAATAGATGCCTTACCATCTCCATAGGGATTAGACGTACTGGACATACGGATGTATTCATTCTTGTCATCAAGTAGTTCCTTAATTTCTTTATAAACACGATCACGCTGTGTCCCAATTAGTTTTATAGTCCCCGCCCTTACTGCTTCTGGACGCTCTGTAGTATCACGCAAAACCAATACCGGTTTTCCTAAAGATGGAGCTTCTTCCTGGATACCACCAGAATCGGTAAGTATCAGATAAGAACGATGCATCAAATTTGCAAATGGTTCATAATCCAAAGGATCTATAAGATGTACCTCTGGCAAATTTCCCAATTCTTCATTGACTACTTCACGCACTTTAGGATTTTTATGCACCGGAAAAACAATCTCAACATCTTGGTATTCTGAAACTATCTGCCGCATAGCTTTATAAACATGACGCATAGGTTCCCCTAAATTTTCTCTTCTATGTGTTGTTACCAAGATAACGCGTTTTTTCTTATAATCTATATTCTGCAGTAACTTACTACTAAACTGGTAATCATCGCAAACCGTTTTATGTAATGCGTCAATAACAGTATTTCCTGTAATAAAAATTTTATTTTTAGGAATATTTTCCCGCATAAGATTATCTGCTGCCATCTGCGTAGGGGCAAAATGCAAATCAGCTAAAGCACCTGTCAATTTTCTATTCATTTCTTCTGGAAATGGCGAATATTTATTATTAGTCCGCAGACCCGCCTCCACATGACCTACTGCTATTTCGTGATAATAAGCTGCCAAAGCACCGGCAAAAGTAGTCGTAGTATCACCATGCACAAGTACCAAATCAGGATTTTCCTGCGTAAAAACCTTATCCAATCCCTTCATTGCTTTGCTGGTTATATCAAATAAAGTCTGTCCACTAGCCATTATATTGAGGTCATAATCAGGTGTTATAGAAAACAAATGCAATACTTGGTCAAGCATATCCCTATGCTGAGCAGTAACCGTAATAACAGGTTCTATTTCTTCATGCTTTGCCAATTCTAATATAACTGGAGCCATTTTAATTGCCTCAGGTCTGGTGCCAAAAACAGTCATTACTTTTATCTTACTTTTCATTATTTTTCCTCCTGCCGGTATAAGTAAAAACCGGGGGCTGCTAAACAACCTTAAAACCTTATTCTTCTATATTATAATTTTTATACATGAAGATTATTTTTAGGATGAAATATACCGATTTTCTTTGCCCCATAAATAATAACTAGCACTATAAAAATCAATATTATACATCCAGTATATTCATTGACCTGTGTCAATGCAATAGCACTTAATCCTAAAAAACTACTGAAAACATACATGAGCAAAACCGCCTGTCGCTGTGTAAATCCAAGATCCAGCAATCGGTGGTGAAGATGCCCTTTATCCGGTTTAAAAATGGGGGTTCCACCTCTGTAACGGCGAATAATTGCAAAAGTTGTATCCAAAATAGGCAGTCCTAATGCCAATATAGGAACTATAAGAGCAATGGTAGTAGCACTTTTTACTACTCCCACAATAGAAATCCCTGCAAGCATAAATCCTAAAAACATACTTCCCGTATCTCCCATAAAAATACGAGCCGGATTAAAATTATATCGCAAAAATCCAAGTCCCGCCCCTACCAGTGAAGCAGTTAAAAAAACAACAAAAAAATCATGCTGCTGAAGAGCTACCAACAACAAAGTGATTGAAGCTATAGTAGAAACACCAGCTGCCAGACCGTCAAGTCCATCTATAAGATTTATCGTATTAGTAAGACCCACCACCCAGAAAACAGTTACAGGCAAGGATAAATATTCAAGAAAGATCCATTTGCCAAAGGGATTGGTCAAAAAATCTATACGAACATCGAATGAAACCAGTATACAGGCAGCTGCAATCTGCCCTAAAAGCTTAACTTTAGCCGGTAGATTTTTATAATCATCAATTAATCCCACTATAACAATAAAAGAGCTTCCCGCAAGCAGTCCCAGTAAATCATCTCTGTGTCCAGCAGCTATATTTGTTGTAGATACTAATATCAATATTGTTGCTACAACACCAATATATATTCCTAATCCCCCCAGACGTGGAATAGGAACACTATGTACTTTCCTTTTATCAGGTGTATCCATCGCACCAGTTTTCACAGCAAATTTTATTACCAGCGGCGTTATCAAAAGTACTATAACAAACGTAATAAAAAAGGCAAAAAAACAACCCGGCATTTACAGCGCACTTCCTTTACTATACAGTAGAAAGCAATTACTGCTTTTATCTATATGATATGATTCAGTTACTATCTTACCCCAAGCTAACCAATATATCAATCAAAAAAAATTATTTCCTGCCGTAATCCATACTTGAAATAAAATTTCTAGATGCTCAATATATTTCCTGCGGTTTTTTTTCTACAACAGACCCATCTGCTTCCAAATATACAACTTTATCAATCATAGCATTGCAAATCATGCGTCTGCACAAGAGACAGGGTTTTCCCGATGCTAAAGTTCCATCTTCATTATATCCTACTATATATATTACAGCACCATTCATTTTAACAGGGTCAGCTGCTATTATAGCATTCTGTTCAGCATGTACTGCCACACAAAGTTCATATCGCTGTCCCTTGGGAACATGCTGCCGTTCACGTTCACAGATTCCCGTGTCAATGCAATTGGCCTCACCACGTGGTGCTCCGTTATATCCAGTGCTTATTATTATTTTATCTTTAACTATTATCGCGCCGTAGCGGCGACGAAAACAAGTCGAACGGCGTCCTACTGCCTTAGCAATATCAAGAAAATATTCTGTCCAGTCAGGACGACTGTATTTATTCATAGTTATCTCCATATTATCATAAAATGTTGCACAATATCATAATGTCCCAAACAATCTATCTCCGGCATCGCCAAGCCCTGGTACAATATATCCATGTTCATTAAGTCCCTCATCCACTGAAGCTGTATAGATTTTTATATCAGGATGTATTTTATTCAATTCTCTAATCCCCTGAGGAGCAGATACCAAACAAAGATACGTAATATGTTTTGCACCTTTTTTCTTTAACAGGGATAGTGCTGCAGCTGCCGAGCCTCCAGTAGCCAGCATCGGGTCAATCACAATAAGCCTCCGTTCCGCAACATCTGTTGGCAGCTTACAATAATATTCCACTGGCTTAAGCGTCTTCGGATCACGATACATCCCCACATGCCCAATTTTAATAGTAGGTAGCAAATTTACTATACCATCGACCATACCTAGTCCAGCCCGCAATATAGGGACCAAACCAAGCTTCCTGCCATCAAGTGTTTTGGATGTGCATTTTGCAACAGGTGTCTGTATTTCTATATCTGTCAATGGCAGATCCCGTGTTATTTCATATGCCATGAGCATTGATATTTCTTCTAGAAGCTCCCGAAAATCTTTAGTTCCTGTCTTAGTCATCCGCATTAAGGTTAATTTATGCTGTACCAGCGGATGATCAATAACATTAACATCTAAATCAGCCGTCATATCATATCTCCCTGCATTATTAATATAAAGGATATTTTTGGCATAAGGCTTTCACCCTGTCAGCCGCCTGTACTTTTATTATTTCATCATTTGGATTATCCAATACCAACGCTATAATAGACGCCACTTCTTCCATATCATCTTCCTTTAAACCACGCGTCGTAAGAGCTGGAGTTCCTAATCTTATCCCACTCGTAACAAACGGGCTTAATGGTTCAAACGGTATTGTATTTTTATTGACAGTTATACCTATATCATCAAGCATTTTTTCTGCATCTTTACCCGTTAGATTTTTACTTCTTAAATCAACAAGCATCAGATGATTATCTGTCCCACCAGAAACAATACGAAATCCATTTGCTATCAAGGCCTCTGATAAAGCCCGGGCATTCTTAATTATCTGGCGCTGATATTCTTTAAAATCATCGCTCAAGGCTTCCTTAAAAGCCACTGCCTTTGCTGCAATAACATGCATCAACGGGCCTCCCTGTGTTCCGGGGAAAATAGCCTTATTAAACTGCTTACCAAATTCTGCATCACGACATAAAATTATCCCGCCGCGTGGACCTCGTAATGTTTTATGTGTTGTAGATGTAACAACATCTGCATATTCAATAGGATTAGGGTGAAGTCCTGCTGCAACTAACCCAGCAATATGGGCCATATCAACCATCAGATAAGCTCCTACTGACTTTGCAATTGCTGCCAGATGCTTAAAATCAATAATTCTGGCATAAGCACTAGCTCCCGCAACAATCATTTTAGGATGATGTTCCTCAGCTAGTTTCTGCAGAACATCATAATCTATGCGTTCAGTTTCTTTATTAACACCATATGGCACAACATTAAAATACCTGCCGGAAATATTTACTGGGCTGCCATGTGTCAAATGACCTCCATCAGTAAGATTCATGCCTAAAATAGTATCCCCCGGATTTAAAAGTGCAAAATAAACAGCTGTATTAGCCTGTGCGCCAGAATGCGGCTGTACGTTGGCATATTCTGCCCCAAATAATTTCTTTACTCTATCTATTGCCAATTGTTCAACAACATCTACACACTCACAACCGCCATAGTATCTTTTACCTGGATAACCTTCTGCATACTTATTAGTCAAAACACTGCCCTGTGCCTGCATTACCGCACGGCTAACAATATTTTCAGAAGCAATAAGTTCAAGTTTATTACGCTGGCGTTCAAGTTCAGCATTTATTGCATTATTTATCTCTAAATCGACTTTTGATAAATCATCCACTAACTTCATTCAGATCCCCCTAAAAAAGACAGTATTATTTGTCTTCTATTGACATAATTTTATTGACGCGGCGTTCATGGCGTCCGCCTAAAAATTTCTCAGTTAACCATATACGTACTATTTCATCTGCTGGGCCAAAACTAATATCACGTCCGCCCATTGCTAATACATTAGCATCATTGTGCTGACGTGACATACGTGCTGTAAATGCATTATGACATAATGCTGCTCTTATTCCTTTAACCTTGTTGCAGGCTATAGATATCCCAATTCCTGTTCCACAAAGGGCAATACCGCGTTCGGCTTGACCTGATGTTATTTTATCACAAATTTTTTCTGCAATATCGGGATAGTCAACAGAGTCCGTTGTATATGTTCCAACATCTTCTACTATAATGTCTTTAAATTCCTTTAATACCTCTTTTATATGTTCTTTTAATGTCAATGCACCCTGGTCACAACCAATAACAATTTTCATAAAACCAGCATCCATTATAAATAGATGCTCTTTACACCACCTATCATTTTTAAGATAATTCTAACATATAGTGAGCTATTATGGCAAATATATTACTCTGGTAAAAAGATTTTCTATCATACCGAAACTATTGTCTGACCACTAGCTTTTTTCAGTCTATTCATTATAGCAAGACCTATTCCGTCTTCTATTGTTCCTTCAGCCAAAATTAAGTCAATATTTTTATCATCAAAAAATCTCAAACCATTATATAAATTAGCCGCAATTTCCAATAAATTATTCTGTTGTCCATAGTCATATGCGTATTGATGTCCAAGAGCACTTACTATTTCATGACTTGCGATAACGCCAACCTTTTTATGCATTTTTTTATATTTTGCCAGTTCTCTAGTAAAAGCTCCCAGCATATCAGCCGCATTACCTTTAAAGAGAATCAATGGTGCTTTAGGAGCATAATGACGATATTTCATTCCCGGAGCCTTAGGTACTGTATCTTTTCCGACAAGTGCCGGATCAATTCTTACTTCAGTAAAAATTTCTTCCAGCATTTCCTTTGTTACTGCTCCCGGTCGTAAAATTATCGGAATATTTTCCGTACAATCGACAATTGTTGATTCTACACCAAAAGTGGATAAACCACCGTCCAGAATAAGTGGAATACGTCCTTTTAAATCTTCATAAACAGCATTTGCTGTTGTAGGGCTCGGCTTACCTGATAAGTTAGCACTGGGTGCTGCAATAGGAACTCCTGCTAGCTTAATCAATTTTCTAGCAATATCATTATCGGGCATTCTTACTCCGACAGTAGACAGTCCACCTGTAATACGGTCAGGTACATTCTTCCTTTTAGGCACAATCACCGTTATCGGGCCGGGGCAAAATGCCGCAATAATTTCCAAAGCTATGTGTGGCACTGCAGTTGTTATCTGTGACAGCATCTTTATACTATCTATATGTAATATGAGGGGATTATCAGATGGACGCCCCTTAGCTTCATATATTTTAGCGGCTGCCTGAGCATTAAGACCATTTGCCCCCAACCCATAAACTGTTTCTGTAGGAAAAGCTACTACCTGTCCTTTTTTTATAAATTCTGCTGCTTTTTTAATTTCTTCATCATTATTTTCTACAATTTTTACTATTTTTGTTTCCATATTATTATTACCCGCTCTATTTCTGCTAAATCTTTTAATATTTCACATTTTCCCCAGCCTTTTTCCAAGGCCATGAGCTTTATTCTTTTGGCTTGCCCTATACCAACTTCACAAGCCAGGAAACCACTTGATGTTAAAAAATCTCTGCTATTCTTTAATAATCGGCGGTAAAAATCAAGGCCATCATTATTATCCGTCAATGCACTTTGAGGTTCATATTTACGTACTTCTGGCTCCAGTCCTGCCATATCCGCCAAAGGAATATACGGCGGATTTGATATTATTGCCTGCAGTAGTCCTATTCCAGTCTTACTTAACGGCTCTAATAAATCTCCTTGTAAAAATGTTATCTGCTCCTGTATCTGCAATACCCGAGCATTTTCCTGCGCTACAGCAAGAGCCGCTTGTGATATATCTATTGCATAAGCTTTCATATCAGGCCGAAACTTGGCTATTGACAACGCAATAATGCCCGAGCCTGTCCCTATATCAGCAAACACTGCTTCTCTATCCTGCGGCAATCGTTCAATAACTGCCTCAACCAGCAGTTCTGTCTCAGGGCGAGGCACCAAGACATTATTATTTACTTTAAAAGTCATTCCCATAAATTCTTTTTGCCCTGTAATATAAGCAACTGGTATTCTCGCCGCTCTTTTTTTCACTAGTCCGCGAAATTGCACCAGTTCATTTTCCTGCAAGGGTTCATCAAAATGAACATATAAATAAATCCTTTCTTTTTTTAAGACATAAGAAAGCAATACTTCCGCATCAAGCCGCGGTGACTCTATATTTTTCCCTGAGAAATATTTCTGTGTCCATTTTAAAATTTCGCCAATAGTCCAAATTTTATTATTAACAGGACGGATATTTTTTTGTCCCATAATATTATTTTACCTGTTTTAACTTTTCTGCCTGATCAGCAGTAATAAGGGCATTTATTATTTCGTCCAGCTCACCGTTCAATACACTGTCAAGTTTATGCAGAGTGAGTCCTATACGATGATCGGTAACCCGTCCCTGGGGAAAATTATACGTGCGTATTCTCTGGCTCCTGTCCCCTGAGCCTACCTGGTTTTTACGTTCAGCTGCAATTTCACTGCGCTGAGCACTTTGTGCTGCATCATTTAATCTGGCCCTAAGCACTTTCATCGCTTTTTCTTTGTTTTTGAGCTGCGATTTTTCATCCTGGCACTGAACAACAATACCCGTAGGGATATAAGTTATCCTTATAGCCGAATCGGTCTTATTAACATATTGCCCGCCAGCCCCGCTTGCCCTGTATGTATCAATACGCAGATCAGACTGCTTTATGTCTATATCTACTTCCTCAACTTCGGGCAATACTGCTACTGTAACAGCTGAAGTATGGATTCTCCCACCTGACTCTGTTTCTGGAACCCGCTGTACCCGATGAGTACCGCTCTCATATTTAAATCGGCTATAAGCTCCATGTCCTTCCACGCAAAAAGAAACCTCTTTAAATCCGCCTAGTTCTGTAGGATTAGCCACCAATATTTCCAATTTCCATTTTTTGGTCTCAGCGTAGCGCGAATACATACGGAATAAATCTCCTGCAAATAAAGCT
This sequence comes from Pectinatus sottacetonis, assembly GCF_015732155.1. Classification (NCBI taxonomy): domain Bacteria; kingdom Bacillati; phylum Bacillota; class Negativicutes; order Selenomonadales; family Selenomonadaceae; genus Pectinatus; species Pectinatus sottacetonis. The sequence goes on along the minus strand of NZ_WIQK01000001.1, from coordinate 1,755,302 downwards.
GCCTCATCACCACCTACACCACCACGTATTTCAATAATTACATTTTTATCATCATTAGGGTCTTTAGGAAGCAGCAAAACTGGCAATTCCTGTTCAAAACCAGCTTTTCTTTTTTCCAGGGATGATATTTCTGTTTCCAAAAGTTGCTTGAATTCACTGTCAACTTCTTTCTCCAGCATATCTTTATTTTCCCTTAATTCTTTTAATATTCTTTTATATTCGCGATATTTTTCTACTATTTCATTAAGCGCAGCATGTTCCTGACTATATTTCTGCCAGCGGGACATATCTGCTAAAATATCAGGATCACTTATCAATGATTCCAATTCTAAATATTTATTTTCAATTGCATCTAACTGTTCTAACACAGACTATATTCCCCTTTGATCAATTGTCATTAAGCGGTTGTGAAAAAGCCATATCCACACTATACTTTTTCTCCGTATCTTTTTCTTCCGCCTCTATCACAACAGCTTCTACAGCTTTAACTGCTACTTCTATCATAGACGCATCTGGTTCCTTTGTTGTCAATCTTTGCAGCCACAATCCTGGTAATATAGCAATATGTATCAAAGGATTTTTTGATTTGCTGGAAAATCTGATAATTTCATAAGAAACACCTGCTACTACAGGAAGTAGTATAACTCTTGATAGAATTCTGTATATAAGGGCTGGCCAGCCCAAAAAAGCAAATACTACAATACTTACAATCATTACGATAAGTAAAAACGATGTACCGCAGCGCGGATGGAATCGAGAAAATTTTTTTATATTTTCAGGTGTTAATTCTACTCCTGCCTCAAAGGCAAAGATAGTCTTATGTTCCGCACCATGATACTGGAAAACCCGATATATATCCTTCATACGGGATATCCCATATATATATATAAGAAAAATAGCTAAACGTATGACACCTTCTCCTAGGTTCATATAAAAAGGATCATTAGTCGGAAAAAATCTTGCCATTGCTGTTGGAATCACTACAAACATAATAATTGCTGCCACAATAGATATAAAAATAGTTAGTGCCATTTCCTTATCTGACATTTTATCATTTTCTTCTTCTCCTGCCATTTTAGCAGAATAAGACAACGATTTCATTCCCATTACTAATGATTCTCCTAACGATAAGACACCACGTAAAAAAGGTTTTTTCAAGATAGGATATTTATCTCCCAGAGAATTAACCAAACTTGTTTTTACGCAAATTTCACCAGAAGGATCACGCACAGCTGTAGCTATATATTTAGCGCCTCGCATCATCACACCTTCAATTACTGCCTGCCCGCCTATTGTCATTTTATTGCAGCATTTTTGTTCCACTATAATGCTCCTTTGATTTTACTATATATATAAATGAAGCAGAGCATTACTGCTCTGCCGCCCATAACAACTATTATTTTTTCCCGTAACGTTTGTTGAATTTTTCAATTCTACCACCAGCAGCAGATTCACGCTGGCGTCCCGTATAGAATGGATGACATTTAGAACATACGTCTACGCGAAGTTCTTCCTTAACCGATCCGGTTTTAAAAGTATTGCCACACCCGCAAATAACAGTGGTTTCTTTATAATCAGGATGTATCCCTTTTTTCATCTAATGCACCTCATTTCTCCTAAACTATCAGTTTTTAATTATAGCACACAGCTATCCTGCTTGCAAGCCGACTTATGAACAAAGAAATTTTAACCTTAATTATCTCCCATACGCCATATAACAATATTGTGAAGACCTAATTTATCAGCTTTTTTTATCCATCCTTCAATTGTATTTTTATCTGCGTACCAGACAGTGTATTCAATATTATTCTTTTTATAAGAAAAATATTTATCCCCGCTTTTTTCATCATATTTCACTACTGCTTTATATTGATCTGCCAAATGCACCGCTTTTTTTTCTGAAATAAATATTTTTTTACCATTACTGCTCCATAAGCAGCCACCATTAGAAAAGGCTATGCCTACAGGTGCGGGTAAATTTCTTATGCGATCTGCTGTTTTTTCTATAAAAGTAAAATCAGCTTTTGGACCCGGCCCGCTGTGAAGTCCATATAAATTATACATCATAACAATATACTGTGGTCCTTGTGGAAAATCATATGCTGAAAAATCTACACTTGGTTCTAAAATGACCCGCAGCTTCATTCCTTTAACAGACGCCTTATCATGAAGTATTTTTATAAATTTAATATATTTTTCAGCTGTTTCTTTGTTTTTAAAAACTTTTTCATAATCAAGATCTATGCCATTACAATTGTTTTCTTCTGCAAGAGCAATAATAGAATTTGCATGCAAAATTCTGGCAGCAGCTCCATCAAGAACTTTATCCACTACATCTATATCCTTAACTTTGCTTTTACCTCTTGATACTACATCATTAACTACTGTCAAATATCTGTGAGATGGTTCAATTTTTCGTTGGTGCAGAAAAATTTGCGCTTGCTGCAAATTTTCCGGTAAAAATAGTTCATTTTTATCATTAAAACAAGCCGCAAAATATGATATATTATCATATTTTTCTCGGTTGTCAGAAAACATGTCTACGCCGCTCTGCATATCCCAGTAAGTAATCCATATCCCCATCTCTTGCGGACTTGTCGGCATTGGTTTTCGTTCACACCAGCCTGTATAGGCAAATGTCACAAGTATCAGACTGCATATTATAGCTGTTATAATTTTGTATTTAAAAATTTTCATTTGATCCTCACTATTGATATTATTTATGCATTTACATACTCATAAATTCAAACCTGACTCACTTAATAGTAAGATCCGTTCAGTTTACAAATATTTTACGAACCAACCTACTAATTTTTCACCATAAATTTTAAGATCATATATCACTTTATTAAATCCGGTATATTTAGATGTAAATAATATATTTTTATTGGGCAAATTTGTTATCGTAAGTTTATTAAATACAGCGTCATAGACATCATCTGCCAAATTTCTCTGGTCAAACCCATGTCCTGACCATTGGGAGAGCAGAAATATATTCCCTTCATTATTATCGTTAACTTTTGTCGTTATGGCATCTTTACCATTTACCATTATTTTAAGAATATTCCCCTGCAAAGTCAATGATATTTTTTCGTCACCTTTTTCATTAGCATTTATCACTGGTATATAAGGCTTTGCCCCATCTTTAACTGTAGGTGCTGTTTTTTTATTTTCCGTTTTTAGCCTTTCTAAATATACTTTTCCCAAACCTGTTGATTCTGCATAGCGAGAAAAAGTTTCCAAGGCACGTTCTTTGGCATCATGCTGATCTTCTGGAATTGATATTACTGGCACTCCATTTATATTATCTAAACTCTTTTTTACTAATTCCTTTTCTGTACCCGCATGTTTTTCTTTTACTATTAATTCTCTGCCGCTTATAGTTAAAGCTATATAATTATTTCTTTGTTCATCACTACGCAGAAGAATTTCCTGGGTTCCCTTTTTATTCCCCATAAGCTCAACATCAAGCTTAAAGTTTTTATAAGCATTGCTTCTTTTTAACTTTATGATGCCCTGCCCTTGTGGTAAAGATGTCAAATATATTTTTTCATCTATAAATTCACAAGCCCCTTTTAATAAATCCCATTGGGCTGCTCTTTTTTTGTCACCTGTTTCAAATTTCATTTTCTGGTGTGTATCATATTCTATACGCATCAACAAATGGTTAGCTGGCCACCATGCTTGTGGCTGCATACGTGTCAAATCATATATACTGCTGTCCGTCTTATTGAGGCAATAGCCTTCACGATTAAAATTCATTTTGAACAATTTCTTAAGCCAATATGCATTTACCCCGCTCACTTGGGAATTATTGCCAAAGCTTCCTGTATTTGCGTGCATCAATATACTAACTGATGGTACATATCCTATATCGTTCATATATGTACTTTCCAGTTTTTCATAATCATAGCTTACCCGGTCTTTCATTCTTGCATAGCTTTCCTTAGGTACTCCATATTTATCACGAATATAATCCATTAAATAATGATTATATCTTCGTCCCAAATATTTGTGGAGCATGGCAAACATCAGCGGATTCATTTCACCCAGATAATTGTTATAACGGTCAAAAACATTTATATAATATAATCTATATCCATTTGTCCCTAATTCCCAATAGGAACTCTGCGTCAATCGTTTTAAATCATCAGGTGACAAAAATTTAGGGTCTTTAGTAGAAAACTTATTAGGATAAGTAAAAATTGTAGCTTTATAATTAAAGTCCTCTAATTCCGGTTTAGCAAAAATTGCTGTATCACGCCTGCCATCTTCAAACATTAAATAAACTGCTTTATCGGGCAGCTTTATCCCTTTAGTGTAATAATTATAAATATCTTCTGTCGTTATTGTTTCATAGCCTTGTTTTTTCAAAGCTGCAAGATGTCGACGCAGACGATCCTGAGAAATAAGCTGCTGGCTGCCGGCAGTTCTTTGAACACCAAAATAAGAAATCGCAATAAACCCTTTTTCATCCTGTGTGTGTTCTGTATAAGGTGTATAAGTTGTTGTATAAAAAACATTGTAGACAACAAATACAACTAATACACATAATATTATTATTTGCAAAATTGTCCGTATGATTTTTTTTCTGTTACGTGATTTAGAAAATTGGAGATCGCTCAACTGATCATTTTTTTCCATTGGCAATTCCCTCTTTCTGCTTTTTCCTGATGATAGCATTTATATCAGCTGAGGTCATTCTTGTTCCCCATGTTGATTTCCAAAATGTCACCCAGGCAATAGGCATCTGCCATAGCAATACAGCCTCATAATACAGGCAAAACCATATCCCATATATCCATGTCGTACTACGTCGCAGGATAAGCTGCGCCACGCTCATCAGCAGAGCCATCATTATTATCCCAATAATAAAAGTCAACGGAAATACCCGATGCGATAATGGTATATAGATCAGGTTATAAACAACAATTATCGGGGCCAGCATAGGTACCAATAATCCCATATAAAAAGATATAGCCATAAAAGGTTCTTTTTTCCACATGAAAGTCGCTGCTATAAGTGATTCTCTAAGCCAGGAGCGTTTCCAACGCATCTGCTGGCGCAGAAAGATCTTATATGTATTAGGAACAATCGTTGAACAAACTGCGCTATCCTGATAGTCAGTACGATGTGATCTCAAAATGAAATTAGTCATTGACCGGTCATCACCGAAAGTGGCTCTCTGCCCTAAAAATGTTTGTCCAAGCCAGCTCTTGCTATATTTAAGAACTAAATCCTTACGATAACAGGATAATGGTCCTGATAAACAAGTCACTGCATTAAACAGGCCCTCTGCAGCTTTCAGCATGCGAAAAGCTATATAATAACGTACTGACTGCATCTTTGTCAGCGCATTAGTATAGGTATTTGCCACATCAGTCCGCCCCGATACCCCACCGACTTTTTTATCCTGAAACGGCTGCACAATATTTCTTACTGCAAATGGGTCCAAAAAACTGTCTGAATCCACAAATACCAGTAATCCATGCTTTGCCATACCTGCACCTACCGCTAAAGCCTCACGTTTTCCGGCATTAGATTCCTGTATATGGTAGTGTATGCGGTTTTTTACGTCATAGCCCTGTTCATTGCATAATTCAGCTATAGTTTCTTTTATTTTTTCCACTGAATTATCATTTGAACAGTCATCAACCACTACCACCTCAAGTTTGTCCGTAGGATAATCCTGATTAACACAACTCAGTATTGTTCTTTTTATCCATTTTTCTTCATTAAAACAGGGAATTATAATAGTAACCCCTGGTGTAAAATGCGGATTTATCGGCGTCGGCCGATAAAAAGCACCAAATAAATATCTGGTCAATAAAAATGTTGCCGCTAGAATACTATATAAATAGAGCATCTTGTTAAAGCTAAAATATAAAACACTATCGGTGCGCAATAATATTATAAAAGAACATATTACGAACATAAAAGCAGAAGCCACTGCCAGCATATAAAATTGTCTGTTTTTATATACATACTGGGCCAATAGCTGGTCAAACTGAAAGGCACAGCAAATTTCACCACTTTTATTGGTATATGTACGCACCCACTTTGCCTTCAAGTTTTTTATTTTCATTTCATAACCTTCGGGCATTGTACCGGGCTCAATCCGGAAGGATAAGACTACTCCATCCGAATTTTCTATGCTCTGGCGGTATTTAGCAGGTATGCCGCAGGATATTCCCGAACCTGACAGGTCAATACAGTTACTTGTCAGGTTTATATCAGACTCACCATTTTTGACAATTTTTATCTTTATTTTGTAATTTACAATATAGCGCTGTCCTGTTTCTCCTTTTTCACGGCTCACTGCATAGTCTTCATTATACATATTTTCACTGATGCCGCGGCGATCCACGTTGGTTCTTTTTTTCCCCTTGTCTGGTACATTAGGCAATATTCGTCTGTCAACTGCTGGCTGCAGTAAAATATCTTCTTTAGAAGTAATGTCATTTTTTATGGCCTCCGCGATTTCCTCGCTGCCCCCTATTATATCTGCACTTTTTTCTGTATGGGATGGTGTATTTCCCTGGTCCTTCTTTTTCTCCACTTTATTCACCTTCCATACCATAACCGGAGTTTTTATATAAATACCTGCCATAATCTTTATTTTCAGCCATATTTTCATCCTGCTTCGGTCTGGACTGATCATAGCCATCTTTTAAATAATCAGATAACCGTGCAGGAAAAAATTTTGCTGGATCATTATCTTTTCTCTGTTCATTAGCAGTCAGTATCATATCAAGGGCGACAGCTGTATATTGTCCTGAATCACTCATATGCATTACAAGAACAGCACCCTTTCTAACCTGTCCATTTCGATCAAATATACCTTTCTTTATTGCATTTATCATAGATTCCAGATTAGTCTGGTCATAGTCATGGGTACTGTAAGAACCATTTACAATATATGTGTACCCGTTATCATATAAACATTCAAATCCCATTTTGCTGACGGTCAGTGTAGGCGGTCTGAAATATCTGGTCAATGCCGGATGTCTATTTACTTCAACATCACCAGTGACCATTTCTAATTTTTTGTAGCAGCTGCTTAAATCCTTCATATACTCTGCTCTGGACTGCACAGACGGTTCCAGTACATTTGTCTTCACGTCCTGTGTTGTCATAGGCTTATGCATATCACTATGAGCCCCGATATCATTTCCCTGTTCGGCAATAGTACGCAGAAGGTTGGGATTATTTAACACATTGTGTGTCAATACAAAAAAAGTTGCCTTTACATTATGTTTACGCAGTACATATAAGAGCCTGTTTATAGATGCATCCATTCCCCAGTCATCAAAAGTAAAAAACACTACCGGCCTTGTTGTGTGTATCCGACCAGTCATATCAAAATTTCTTAAGCCGGCAATAGAAAAACCCAGCGCATTACTATCCATCCCCACTGCCGGATTACCTATATACCGCTTTTTTATATAATCTTTGAACGTAACATGATTTTTTTCCAATGGATTATAAGTATCACGCCTGTTTTCAGGAATTTCATCTCTTACTGCAAAATTATAACGGAATTTTTTATTATATAGTACAGCCCCTACTGATTTGACATTATATTGGGAATCATTATTATGATTTATCTTAGGGTCATCATAAAAAGAATTATATGCCGTATTATCTATTTTATATCTTTTTACCAGATCCATTACCTTTCCCACCAAATTATCATCGTTATAATAATCCAACCGGAAATATACTATCCAACCACGTCCCAGAGAATAGACAAATTTCCCAAAAGTATTATCCATTACTTTTTGTGCAGATGTATAATTTTTCATATTTGAATTAACAACATTAATATATGGTCCTATTAAATCAAGCTGTTCAGCTGATACAGCTTCACGTGTGTCAGCCGTAATTTGTCCCCATGGCTGCATGGCAAGTCTCGGGTCTGCTCCCATTGCCCGTAATTTTGTTCTTACATAATCAATTTCAGTACAAGTAGTATAAAAATTGGCATCTTTTAATGAACGTATGCCAATTCCCACTTCATTACCGCTTTTTATAATATCCCTGATTAGTTGGGGATTTTTATCTATATCATTTTTCATGACAAAAAAAGTCCCCGATGCATGCATGTTTTGCAGTCTATCCAAGATATCATAAACAATTTTTGGTTTTGTAAGTCCCGCAAAAGCAAAACAAACCGATGGCTCTGTAGTTAATATAAGTTTTGTGGTATGCGCTTCTTTACCCGCATTTTCCTTACGCAGCAATTCATAATTTCTTGAAGCAGCATAAGCTCTTGTAAATAAAAAATGATCAGCCAGCGCAGCAATCTTGTTAAAACCTGATAAATTATAAGATAAAATTTTATTATTTTGCTGATTTGTTATTTTTAATGGGAATTCAGTTAAAGGGATGACCTTTATATTTTTTGCCTTTATAGCCTTTAATATACGTTCCAATACATCCACAATATTTTCATGTTCAATTTTTTTATCAATATCTATTTTAAGCCCTGGTTTTTTATCAAAAGCCGGTTTATCATCTGTTTTACCTGGTTCATATTTTACCTGATCAACAGGTATATCAACTGGCAGTGATATTATACTGCCCATTTTTACTTTACTGATAAAATTATCAGCATCTTCATCTGTTTTTATTTCATCAGGTTTTATATATACACTGCTTTCTACTGCTGCTTTTAATCCACTGGCAGCAGCAAGTTTCAATAAATCCAATGTGTATTTTGTTCTAGGTGCCTTAAATATTTCCGGCTTTTTCCCAGTGATAACCTGAATGACTTTTTGTGTTTTTAACAACTGCAGCAAAATTTCTTCCTGAGGCATTTTATCAAGATGTGCCAACCCTACATAGGTATAATTTTCTATGGGAAAACCGCGTTTATATATTTTTTTCACAAAATCATCATTTTTAGCCGCGGTACTTCCATCTATAAAAAAAACAGCTGTTATATTATATTTATTTAATAAATCTAGTATTCTATCTGTAGTTACCGGATCCATAGACCCATCAATAGTCAATGCTATAGCATTTCTGGCTGAAGTTCTCGTGTATATATCTGCCGGTTTTATATTTTTATTAAGCTTATTTTGGGCATCCTGCATTTCCGAATCAACAGTATATTCACCTGATAAATCAGTAACATCACTGTATTGCTTGCTATGACCCGAATAAAAATACCAGTATCCACAAATTCCTACCATAACCAAAATCAATGCAGCTACAAATGTTTTTCTTCCAAACATAAGCATTCCTCCTCGCATAATTACTATTCGTCAGAAACCATAAGTGAGCTGTCCCCACAATGTCTTTACTTTATCTCCATTCATTTTGTCTTCTAAGTTATAATACTCTACACCCAGTAAAATATCCGGCAGAACAGTATAATACCATCCCGCACTATAACCTTTGAATCCATTCATGTAATTGCCAAGACCTGACATTGTATGATTTATATAAGTTGTTCTTGCCATATTATAGTAATGCGCATCAATTTCATAAGTTCCTGGTATCCATGACCGATTATAACCATACCGGGAAGACAATACATATCCATTGGCATTTCCACTGCTATCTGATTTATCAGATCTCAGATACATTGCCCCCAATGTATAATTACCAATATAACGATCTATTCCTATACTGTATATATTAGTAAGTTCACCATAATCATCCCAATGATAAACACCTGCTGTATAGTCAGCATCTTTATTTGTTTTATATGTGGTTTCCAAATAAAGCATGTTCTGTGTATTATTGACCTTACCATATCCCATAGAGTAAAGGACCGATTTATCGGTCGTATCTGAACCAAATGTTGCTATTTTTACACCTTTAAAATCAGAATCAAGTATATTGCCTTCTGCTAAATAGGCATTCGTCTTACCAAATTCCACATCCACGGGTAATGCAAAAATATTTGTCTTGCCACTTATATAATATCTATCAAAAGTTATCTTGCCATCTTTATCTTTAGTATAGTAATTATTATCGCCTGACAAACTTTTATCACTTTCAATCATACCATGCAACAACCAATTATCATTAATTGGTTTAGTAACATACACACGCGCCCGAATACGCTTATCATTCCAATTATATTTGCTGTTATTACTACTATTTGTCATGATGTCATAACGAATTTCCCCATGCACACTTAGTGACCTGTCTACTTTATCTGTTGGTTTTGTGGTAAAAGCCGTATAACCGGCTCCATAACCTAAAGCTTTAAGTTCAACATTAAATTCTACCATTAATGATTTGATATCATTTTGAATCTGAACATCATTTCCCTTATCAGAAGATGCGCTACTATAAATATTTTGCGGTATTGTCATTATGACATTATTTTGTTTATGCAGATTATAAGCCCGCGCTGTTAGTATTGCTGCTTCGCGCCTTGTCAAATTATGTCCAGCCAAAATTTTTTGATCATCCGGTGAGATAAATCCGGCTTTATTTATTCTTTCCAGTGACTCATAGATCCACTGTGGTGCTTGTTCTTCAAATCTTTTTACTAATGGGGGAACACTTGGCCCTGCCGGCAATTTCCTTATTTTTTCCCCATTTTTTTCTGTTAAATATTTATTATTTTCGACAGGTGCTATTGTAATTTTTTCTTTGTTTACCAAGGCTACATTTTTTTCTGTTGCTAAAATCTGTGCGATTTTAGCAATTTTTTCTTTTTCACTTAAATTATTATTCTTATTATCATCTGAAGCTAAAAATTCAGCTAATTTATCACGTGTTATTGTCTTATCAGCCAATAAGCCGCTTTTTATCAATTTATCAGCTGCCTTATATGCCCATTCCGGCACAGCTGCCGCTTGAACTACCGAAAATGAAATTACTATCATGCTAAAACAAACTGCTGATATAATTTTTTTCATAAACAGCCCCCATCCCTTTTTCCAATTCATTTTTAAGCTTATAATCCCCAATAAGCAAAACCCATTTTTTCCAATTTATTTTTATTGTAAATATTTTTCACATCTATTATGACAGTTTTATTACCAGCAAAAGAATTTCTTGTCATTTTTTGCAGGATATTGCCATCAAACTTTACAAACTCTCTGTGTGCCACAGCAAAAACAAGGCAGTCCGCATCAGTTATTTCATTATAATCAATAACATCAATATTTAAATCATCCTTCATCCTGACTTTATTTACATATGGATCGACTGCTTTTATTTCCACGCCATATTCTTTCAGACGGCTTATGATATCGATAACTTTAGAATTTCTCATATCAGGGCAATTTTCCTTAAAAGTTAATCCCATTATATAAATTTTATCATTTTTTATGGCATGTTTTTCCTGAATCAATTTCTGAATAATTGCTTCAGCAATAAAATTTCCCATTTTATTATTTATTCTACGTGCTAATGTAACCATTTCTGTTCCTAAATTATTCAATTCTGATTTATAAAGAAGATAGTATGGATCAACACTTATACAATGTCCGCCTACAAGTCCCGGACGAAACTTTAAGGCATTCCATTTTGTATCCATAGCATCAATAACTGAGCTGGTTGAAATGCCCAATTTATTAAAAACAACTGCTACTTCATTAATAAATGCAATATTTATGTCTCGTTGTGTATTTTCTATAAGTTTTGCCGCTTCTGCAATTTTAATACTTTCCGCTTCATATATCTCATCAATTATCAAAGAATAAATATCTTTGATTTTTCTGCGTACATCATCGTTCATCCCCGCTACTATCTTCACAATATTATTTAAACGATGTTCTTTATCACCCGGATTTATTCTTTCAGGTGAATAACCTATATAAAAATCCTTACCACACACCAATTGAGAATATTTTTCTATTTCTGGTGCACATATTTCCTCTGTCACTCCCGGATAAACTGTTGATTCAAATACTACTATAGTTCCTTGTGAAATATTTTCTCCTATAAATTTACAGGCGTCTACTACAGGTGATAAATCAGGCGTATGGTCTTTTTTTACCGGTGTTGGAACGGCTACTATTATAAAGTTGGCTTGCTTTAATACTTGAGGATTTTTGGCATATAAAATTCTCGCCTTTTTCAATGCTACATTACCTATTTCCCTAGTAGGATCTATACCTTTTTGCAAAATTTCTATTTTATTTTCATTTGTATCAAAACCTATAACCTTAATCTTATGGGAAAAGGCTGCTGCCAACGGCAGCCCTACATATCCTAATCCTACAACCGCCACTGTAAATATTCTGTCTATCTTTACTTTTTCCAAATATGTTGCACTCTCTTTCCTATTTTACTATTAATTATTAAATAAATTTTTCTCTTATATGTAATATCGGAAATTTCTCCATATAAAAAAGCAAAAAAAAGATGCAATAAAACCGCTATAAAAATAGCAGCTTATTGCATCCCATCCACCCTCCATAATGCCCATACATTATATATTATTTTTTAGTACCAGAGAATTATATTCCAATAATAAGTAATACAGTTTGTATTATATCTTATATTTAATTAATAAGCAATATTATTATAAAAATTAAAAAAATGAACCTATTGCGCATAAATGATTTCATTCATAAAATACTGTACACCATTCCCCCTTCGACATTAGGAATAAAAAATTACTTAATATATACAATTTATATTTTATGAAATAAATGTCATTCGTACAACAGGCTCATTTTTCAAAAACTACTAACATATATCAGCAAAGCCGGCAATGCAAAATAAGGACCATAAGCAAAAAATTCACCGCTTTTTTTCTTTCTTGTTAAAATTAAAACCAAAGCACTACAGCCGCCCAATAAAAATCCTATTATAATTACAATCATTAATTTGTCTGGTCCTAATAACAATCCCAAGGAAAAAATCAATTTAATATCTCCGCCACCTATCCCTCCTTTGGTCAATACCGCCAGTAATAAGAAGATTCCACCGCCAGTAAAAGCTGCCATAAGACTATCAGCTATCATAGGTCCATGGATAAATGACGACAGCAGGGAAAACAGGCTAAAGAGAATTATCACTTCATTTAAAATAACCTGCTGCTCTATATCCGTGCAGATAATTAACAATAAAAAAAAAGCTGCTGTCAACTGCAATAAAAACAAGTCCAATGTTTCAAACAATAAAAACCTGCTAAAAAACAAAGTATAACAAAATGGTAAAAAATAACAGCGGAAAACACTCTTTCTTATTCTTCTCTCGGGAAATGTCAAACTGATTATATTTCTATTATAAAGACGACTTATCCATATCGAGCTTATTGTTGATAATAACACTGCCAACCATGTAAACAATAATATTTCCATAGATACATTAAAAACTTCCTGCATTTTATACCTCATTAAAACCTTATAGTATTCTAAAAAACCATGATATATCACAGCCTGAATGATTAATATAGAAAATTCAAATTTTTATAACATATACACTATAAATTTCATGTAATATATGCTATTATATTATGTAATAATATTTATTTTATAATATAATCTTTCTATTAGGAGTTGTTATTTAAGTATGAAACATTTCATCAATTGGCAGAAAGGCGCCGTTTTGGTATTTTTTGCCCTTATTCTTCCTGCTTTGATCGCTTTCACCGGCCTTGCTGTTGATTTTGGCAATGTTTATGTCCACAAGTCCCAGCTGCAGAATATGACTGATGCCTCTGTACTTGCTGCCGCACAGGAATATTCTCATACGCAGGATTCTAATGACGCGCAAAATACAGCTTTAGAATACATTAATGACAATAAGCACTTAAATCATGGTTCTGGTTTCAATAATCCTGTTCCGGCAACCTCCAGCTACCCTGTTATAACTGTTAACAATGGTATAACAAAATTAAAGCTGACATTAAACGACACTGTTCCTATGTATTTTTTAAGATTATTCGGCTATAATCAAATGGATATATCGGCAACAGCCAATGCCCAAGTAGTAAACCCCCTGGCAGCTTTTGCTGATTTAATAAGATTTTCCCAAATATTACATATTACGCAGGGACACCAAAACAATCAATATAAAACAACTTTTGACGGAACTATTGGTTATGTATCTCCCGCAGATGGTTATAACAGCATAGAAACCAGTAATAACAACAATAATCCACCTGACCAAATACAAAATGCCATTTATTCCTCTAGCGGAGAACAAATAACCCCTTATCAGCGTGATAATATGCCCGATTTTTCCAATACTCCTTTTTCCCTCAGTGCCTTAAAAAAATCTGCTGATAATATAAACCCTTCTTTCGGCAGCAATAAAGTTATTTCTTCTGATAAATTGACCGGTAAAATAATATATATTGATCAGGAAAGCCCTGATATAGTTATTGATAAACCGCTTCCCGGCTCAAATGATCCAGAGAAAAAAAATATTCCGCTCATTCTCGTATATGATAATCCCGGTGTGTTAAACATCCACGTAAATTCAGATACGGGACGTCCTTTAATCATCTACTATACAGGGACTGGTGAAATCCACTACAATCCGGGGCCTGGTGTTCCAACATTCACCGGCATAATATATGCCCCTAAGACTAAGATTTTGACTAATGAAAATAAGGCAGCTTTTTCAGGCAGCATCTATTGCCAATCATATTATTCACAGGTAGAAGGAAGCTACACTTATAAATCTTTTGACAGTCCTTTTTCCCAGGTTATTCTGACTGATGACTGAGGACTATATCATACTTGCAGCTTATGCTAAAGACCACCTACAGCCCTGCATCTTTCATTTATTTAAAAATAAGTAGTTTTATTATTTACGGGCAGTTTCATACCAACAACATATTTATATCTTTCTGCTGTACCTGCTGCCACTTCCAACACAGCCCTGGCTTTCCAGCAGGCGCTTATTCCCAGCCACGGACGCAGATTTTCCACTATTTTTATTATTGTATACTGCTTATCCAGATAAACGGCATCGATGGCAAACCGCATAAAACACATATGGATGCTATTGCATGGATATATGAGCAATCCATAGTCATCAGGCATATTTTTCCGTCCCATAAGTCCTATGAACCGCCTGATAAAATTATCCGCCGTTTCAATATGAAGCGGCGGCTTTGTTATGTGTCTTTCCGGCATTATAATGTCCACTTCCCTTTTCTTCACTATCTTTATGGCAGCATATTCTGTGTAAATGACAAAAGTGGCGGCAGCAGTACAATAACGAATAATGCCGGAAAAATAAACAATACTAAAGGAAATATTATTTTTATTGGTGCTTTCAGTGCTTGTGCCTTTACTGACTGCATCCGTCGTTCGCGCATATTATCAGCCTGGGCAGTAAGCGTCTTTCCCATACTCGTTCCCAGCCGTTCAGACTGGATGATGGCTGTGACAAATAAATACACTTCCTGCAAATTACAGCGTGCCGACATATTCTGCAGTGCCATCCGCCGCGTCATGCCCATTCGCACATCCCGCAGCATTTTCGCACATTCTTCCACAAATGCGCCTTTCATCCGTTCCACTATCTTTGCCAGCGATGCATCAAAAGACAATCCAGCCTGTACACTTACACAAAGCAGGTCCAGTACCTCCGGCAGCTGCCGTAGAATAGTCTGCTGACGCTGTCCAATAAGGATATTCAAAACAGAAAAAGGTATATACCCGCCAATAAATAAGCCTAACAGTAATATAATCACTTTTTGTATATATATATACTGCCCCTGCCTTGATACAAATATAAACGCTAAAACAAATCCGGCTGCCATTGAAAAAAGCCAGCAGACAGTGACTGTATTCACGTTCCACTTATGCTGTCTGCCGGCATATAATATTTTTTCTGCCAGCAGCTGCCGAATTGCCAGCGGTGTCAATTTTAAAAATGTATTTTCCAGTTTTTTATACAGTGGTTTGAGAACTCTTTCACCAAAAGGAATATCTTTCATATTGGTATTTTTCCGTGCTTCCTGGTTCCTTGCAGGATTACTTCCTGCTTGTATATCAAAAAAACGCAGGCGCTGCTGAACCTTTGTCTTGGGTAAAGTTACCGCAATAATGAGTATATATAAGATGATAAAAAGTACTATACCGCCTAATAAAGCAATCCACAAATTATCCATCTATTTTCTCTCCCTTATTATTAAAAGCATCACCTTCAAACAATTCCACGGGTATATCTATGCCTTCCATCTTAAATTTATGCAGAAAAGCAGGCTGTATACCAGTTGATTCAAAGCGCCCCACAACTTTGCCATTTTTATCCACACCTGTCTGGACATAACGGAAAATATCCTGAAGGACTATGACATCCCCTTCCATTTTCTGGACTTCCGTAATATAGGTAACTTTGCGGCTCCCATCCTGAATGCGCGACTGGTGCAGGATTAAATCAAGCGCCGAGGATATCTGTTCCCTTATGGCCCTGACCGGAAGTTCCATACCTGACATAAGCACCATTGTTTCCAAACGGCTCAATACATCACGCGGCCCATTGGCATGGGCTGTTGTAAGCGAACCGTCATGCCCTGTATTCATTGCCTGGAGCATATCAAGTGCCTCCCCGGAGCGCACTTCCCCGACAATAATCCGATCAGGACGCATACGAAGCGCATTACGCACTAAATCACGAATGGTAATGGCTCCTTTCCCTTCTATATTAGCTGGGCGTCCTTCCAGCGTCACAACATGCTTTTGCTGCAGCCGCAGTTCAGCGGCATCTTCTATAGTAACGATGCGCTCACCGTCAGGAATAAATGATGATAATACATTAAGCGTTGTCGTTTTTCCCGAACCAGTACCGCCTGACACCATGATATTCAGCCGGGCTTTTACACAGGCTCGCAAAAAAACAGCCATATCATGATCCAGCGTACCAAAACTTATCAAATTTTCTACAGAAAGAGGCGTATGCGAAAACTTTCTTATAGTGACACACGGGCCGACAAGTGACAACGGCGGTATTATAATATTTACACGTGATCCATCCGCCAGACGGGCATCGACCAACGGAGATGATTCATCCAAACGACGGCCTAACGGTGTGAGTATCCGTTCAATAATATGCATGAGATGTGCTGTATCCTGAAAACACACCTTTGTCAAATGCAGTTTTCCCATACGTTCAACAAATACAGTCTTCGGCCCATTGATCATAATTTCTGTTACCGTATCATCTTTCAGCAGCGGCTCGATCGGACCCAAACCTAATATTTCATCACGGATATCAGAAACAAGCGACAGCTGCTCTGCCCGCGGCAAAGTGAACGGATGTTCACTCAATACCCGCTGGCAGTACTGTGCTATAAATTCCTCCAGCCTGTCTTTTTCGGCTTGGTCATGCCCGGCATTTTCCAGCAGCAGCTGCTGTTCCGCATCCATTTCTTCAACAATGCGGCCATGTATCTCGATCTTTATCTGCTGATAAACATCCTCACTGTCATCTTTTCCCCGCTTGCCAAAAATCGGCTTTACTTCATCAAATTCATCATCTTTTCCTAAGCGCTGCAACAGTGACATCTTATCGCTCCCCATTTATTTTAAACAGCATTACTGCTGTGTATATTCAATATCATTGTGCTTCCCGGCGCATCTTGCAGCTGGCGGAAAGCTCTGCCGGTAAAACAAGGCTGAATACATTTTGGTTATTGTTTATTTCTGCTTTCAATGTGACTTCGACAAATTTATCTCCAGCTGCCCCTTGATCTAAGACAACTGCAAAATCAGCTCCGCTGCTGTAATCCCACTTATATAATGATGCTGGCAGTTTTCGGTCACTGTATCTGCCGCGGATCTGTGCCGCTGTTGTATCAGCAGGCATAACTGCAGCATATCTGGCACTATCACGCGCTATTTCCGAAAGTGTAAGATAATCGGCGAAAATCATCCCTAAATATGCTATACCTAAAAAAAACAATAAAAACATCGGCAATACAAACGCCAATTCAACTATAGACTGTCCCTTCTGCCATTGCTTCATTAAATCACACCACTTCTTAAACAAACTGAATAAAACTCTTGCCATTTGAAATATTTCACAGTATTGCCGCACATAATATAATAGATATGCAAAATGCCTCAGCAGCACTTATTTGTCCATGCCTATATATTATATTATGTACGGCTCTTATTTTGTCTAATATAAACCTATTTAGTTTCCAGTTCCAGTTCCAGTTAATTTATCAGCTACTGACTTAAATGTATTGGTTACAGCTGTACCTAAGCTACCGGTTGATAATGCCGCGGCTAATACAACGATTGCTGCCAAAATCAAGGCATATTCAACAATTCCCTGGCCTTTTTCCCCAAAATACTTTACTCTCAAATAATTTAACATAGCAAACATTAAAATCTCTCCTTTAAAATAAAAAATAATGAATATATGTAAAAGCTGCTGCTTAAACATCAATATCAACAATACGCTGGATTACTATATAGCCGATAATTTCTAAGACAATAGCCCCACCCACAGCCATATGTCCTACCGGTTTAGTAATGAGCGGCTGCAAATAAGCCGGGTTCATGAAGCTTAATATTGCCGCCATGGCAAATGGCAGAGCCAGCAGTATCGAGCCGGACATACGTCCTTGTGACGTAAGTGTCTTTATTTCCCGTTTCATTTTAATACGGGAAACAACTGTACTGCTGATATTATCAAGAATATATGATAAATCCCCGCCGACCTGGCGCTGGATAAGCACCGCAGCCATGATGAGATCAAAGTCACGGCTTGCCACCCGGTCTGCCATCGACTGCAGGGCCTGCTCTGTAGGAATCCCCATACGTGTTTCTGCCAGCATTTTAGCAAACTCCTCGCCAATAGGCGGCTTCATTTCCCTTGCTGCCAGCTCAATAGACTGCATAAAACTGAACCCCGACCGCATAGCATCGGCAATCATAGAAAGTGTATCTCCCAATTGGTTAGTAAAAGCCTGCCGACGTTTAGTTATTTTCAGATTAAGATATACCTGGCATATTACTGCGGCCGCTGTGGCTGCTGCCACAGCCATATACCAGTGCAGTGTCATCAGTGCTGTCACCAGTGCCGCGGCAGCACTAATGATCCCTGTTATGATAATGAACTCGGAACCGAGCAGCGGCAAGCCTGCCTGCTGCATCTTTTTATCAAGATTCTGCGTGCGGCGCAGTTTTGTAAAATATCCAGACAGAATATGGACAATATACATAAACTGTTCCTGCCATGTTTCCCTGTTCCTCGCTCTTGCAAAATCACTCTGACCATCGTTTCCAGCAATATAATTATGCATGCGCTGTGCTACCTTGCTATGGTCATAGCGCATATATGTTATTAATAAAAGCAGCAGACAGAAAAACAATATGCCGCATATTATTACGATCAATATCATACTTTTTCCCACCTTTGTTCTGACTTTTTCCGTATCATATCAGCCAAAAGGTCTATATTATAAGTCAGTTCTGAGTCCGGGTCGATATCAACTGCCATACGACCGTTATTGGCTGCCTGTGATACCAGCGTATACTCATTGGGAATTATGGCACTCACAGGATAGCTTATAAGCTCTCCCAGACGGCGTTTTGCCGCATCACTACATGGGTTCACACGGGTAAAAATAGTCTTTACTTTATGTGGGGCTTGCTCTGCCCAGCCATCATTAAATATCGCCAAAGCCCGTTTCATATGCTGCACTTCAAAACCTGTATTGCCTTTTCCCGCCCCGCTGTCCATTGCCACCAGATAAACCGTATCAGCACATTCAGCGGCTGTTATTGATACAGGAGTAAATGCTGGTGGCAGATCCACTAATATATACCGGTATAAACTACGTGCCATGTTTATGGTCGCATTGAAATTCTTCATCTCTATCTGCTCAGCAAATTCAGGCCGTTTCGTACCACATAAAACATGCACATTCTTATTGACAGCTGCAAAATATGTTCCCAGCGTTACCGGTGACAAAAACTTAATATCACGCACAGCTTCTACTATAGTGCTTTGCGGTTTAAGATTGAAAAACACTGCCATATCGCCAAACTGGACATCGGCATCAATAATTCCCACATCTTCTTTTGTCTTGCGGGCCAGGCTCAGTGCCAAATTAGCAATAAGTGTTGTCTTGCCGCTTTTCCCCTTGGGACTGAAGAATGCCAGTACATCAGAAATACTGCCGACATCACCCTTGCTGAATGTTTCTATTGCTTTTACGAGTTCCGGGCCGGTAAAGGGTTTTACAAGATAGCCGCTTGCTCCTGCTTTTACTATCTGGCTGGCCGCCTGGGCATTCCAGTTACTGCCCAGACAAATCAATGCTGCTTTAGGAAATTGTTTTCTGAAAGCTGGTATAAGTAATGCATTTTCCGGCATGTCTGTATCAAGCAATACCAGATTCAAGTTCATACCAGCTGTTTCTTCCAACGCTTCCTGTGCGTAGCCAAAACGTCCTGCCAATACAAAGTTCCTGCCATTGCGGATAACAACGGATAGCCGCTCGAGCATCATACGGCTTCTTTCTACTAAAAGAATATGGTATTTTGCCATTTACGACGCCTCCTCACTTGAATATTCTTTTCACCCAGCCGGACACACCCTTTTGCTCCGCAGCATCATTAAGCTGTGTATCAGTATATTTGGCTGCCAGCTGCTGGATACTTTGCCGCAAAAGAGTATTCTTCCCTGTTGCCAGAAGCGGAATTCCAGCATAAACAGACTGCTGGGCCTCTGCAAAATCATTGGGAATAACATGATAAAACTTTTCTCCCAAGAGTTGTTCAACATCATTCAGTTCAATATTTGTCTTTGAATTACTGCGGTTCAATACCAAGCGTATTTTTTTATTGTCACAGCCTATGGAACACATGGTATCATATCCTATTTTCATGTTTTTTATTGTTGGAATAAAATCAACAATCCCGACAAATGTTATTATCGTACTAAAATCCATTACAGCCAGATTCAGTTCACTGAATGCTGATGTAGTATCTATAACTATATAATCAAATTTGGGGATAAAGCGGCTTATGCAGCGGCTGATCTCTTCTGCTGAAATGTTATAGGACTGCTCAAGCTTGCTTGGTGCCGGCAGAACCATGAAATCAATGTTTCCCTGTACATAATGCGTAAAAATACTGCCCATATCAAAAACACTGGCATTTCTCTTATCTGCTTCCATTAAATCAAATATAGTACTTTTCCCTTGAAGTTTAAGATAATTGCCCACATCGCCAAACTGCAGATCCAAATCGACAAGACAGACTTTATAGCCCATGCCGGCAAACTCCGCCGCCATATTTATGGACAGCAATGTTTTCCCCACAGCAGATGCTGTGCTGAAAACTGTTATTACTTTTCCCCGCTGCTGTTCTTCCATATTATGATAAATCTCCTTTTATCCCTGGCAATAAAATACACAAAATCATAACTAATACATCTAATTGCTTTTTTCTTTATTGACATCTATATCTTTGCGTGAATCTTCTTGGTTCTTCGCATAATATTTTTCCATATCCGATGACATTTTTACCGGGGTATCCGCATTAACCAGAGTTGGCGTAATTAATATAATAAGTTCCCTTTTATCACGCGTCTTGGAAGTATGGCGGAAAAACTGGCCGATTATCGGCAAATTTCCTAATATAGGCATTTTAGTGATTGTTTTGCTTTCTTGTGAATTTATAAGTCCACCGATTGCCATTGTCGCCCCTGACTTCATCGTAATATCAGTCGACGCTTCACGCGAACTCAGTGCGGGAATTGAAAAACTGTTATTTTTCACTTCATGTGAATAATCCAGCGTGCTTACTTCGGCTTTCACATTGGTGGTAATGTTTTCTGCTGCATCCACCACCGGCTCAACATTAAGCTTTATCCCATAATCACGCCATTCTATTGTCACATTCCCATCTTTATTACTAACCGGAATAGGTATTTTCCCGCCAATGAGAATTGATGCCTTTTTGCCGCTTAAGGTCATTATATTAGGCCGGGACAATATTCTGGCATCCCCCTTCTTCTCCATGGCCTGCAGAGTAGCATCAAGATCAGCGTAACTGCGGTTAAAAGTCTGTCCAACTGCAAAACTGCCTGTTGTTCCCAGAGTAACAATTCCAGTTGCTGATTCAATATTTGCCGGATTTGAAAATAAAAAGCCTAGATTTTTTTCTTTGTCCATGGATATTTCTATGACCTGAGCTTCGATACGAATCTGGAACGGGTCAGACATCTGCAGCAAATCGACTACTTTGCTGCCATAAAGTCCAGCAATTTTTTCGGCTGTATCTTTTTGATACTGATTTTTGACTTTTCCCCGCAGCAGTATATTATCGCCGGATTTTTGTACCTGTACATTCGTCCCCGGCATTGCTGCCCTTATTGCTGCTTCAATATCTGTATTATCTGTGACCACATTGACAATAAACTGCTGTTCCATGCCATCCTGCGTCCACACCCACAGTGTAGTTGCCCCCGGTTTTTTTGCCACTATCAGTAAATTATCTGCCGCAGCTGCTGTAGCATCGGCAATACTTGGGTCTGCAACCGCAATACGCGAAATATTTCCCCCTGTATCCAATGAATATGATTTGTTTATCCCGATTGATAATGCTGTTGGTTCAGCAAACACTTTATTATTGCAGACAGCAGAAGCAAAAATACAAACTAACAAAAGCATTACCCATCTTATTATGTAGTCCTTTTTCATCTTCACCTAACCTCAACTTTGCTCTTCGCTGTACCGCGTATAATAGTAATACTATGTCCATTATCTACTGGCATAACCGGCTGCGCAGCTTCATAATGGGCTTGCGCCAATGCAGGTGCTTGTCCTGGTGTAATTGGATAATGTTCCCTAGGATTATTATCCGTATTTTGTTTATCATTTATTTGCCCATCGCGCGGGATAAAATAATCCGTATCAGCAATAAAGCCTTCATCTGGCTTAAATGGTCTCAGCACCAGGAACACTGTTCCTTCACTCTGCGCTACTGCCAGTTTCAGAGCGTCTTCCGGTGGTACTGCCAGTGTAGCAGTTGCCAATTTCGGTTCAGTATGATTATCATCCTTTTTTTTCGTCTTTTCCTTGTCTATAGCTGTACTATTTATCCCCAGTAAAAGTATGTTCTGCAAAATGATTTTTCCTGACCGGCCATTTCTTCCATTAGCAACAAAGGCAACATCCACATGATCACCAGGTCTGGCAAAACCTGCCACGCCAGTTACATCAGAGATTTTTACCGAAATTGCCCGACAGTTATCTGGAATTGTTCCCACAAAACCTGCCAGTTCTGAATTTATGAATAATTTTGGTATTGTTACTATATCTCCTGCCATTATAGGAATTTTGGCAATTTTCCCTACAGCATCAGCCATATTAGATACTGGCGTAGCAGGCAATGAATCAGCTGGCAGCATTACAGTTTTAAGCATATTCTCTTTTAATGTCGTATTTATGGGAATATCCTGATTTGCCATAATAACAGTCGTCATATTTCCTGTTTTAACTTTCTCAGCCGCTTTTTGCAGCGAAGAAAGATATATTCCCAATATTACAGAAAACAATACCGCAGTCACAGCTGCCATAATAATAAGCTGCTGTGAAGAGAATTTTTCCAGCTTTTTGGTTAAAAATTCCATCAATTTAAAAGAACGCAAAAAAACAGACTCCCTTCTTAATATAAATAGAAATTCCTTTTTTAATTCTGTAAATAATTTACATTTTGCTATATTTACTTAAAAAAAACCGGATAAAAGCATCTCACTTTTATCCGGCTTCAAACATCGGCAGTGTAAAATAGATGCAATAAATAAGCCCGTACACAATACAAAATGTACGATGGTTATTGCATCCCATCCACCCTCCATAATGTTTAACATTATATATTCAATTTAAATTTCTCATATTTTCTCTAATACAAAAGTATTATATACTATTGTAAATAATTAAGCAAGTCTTTTTTATTAATTAGTAAGTTCTTTATTTATTAAAGAAGATTACTAATATATTAATAAAAACATATCTTTTAAATTGTATAGTTATAATATTTAAAAGTTTTTTTATTGTCATCTTTAGCTAAAATAATATGTCCTATCACTGTTAAGTTTCTTTATTATAAATATCATAAACAGCCCTATTCAAAATTTTCATAACCGTCAACTATATCCAAAAAACTGCCATTAAATCCGGCAGATATTATCTTATCTAAATATGCATCTTTACTGCCATAAAGAATATTCTGTAAATGATATTCTATAAGTGAGCCAATTAATACAAAAACGCTAGCGAAAAAGTGAGCCACTTGGTATTATATTCTCTATAATTAGATTAAAGAAATCTAATTATAGAGGGTGATTGTAAGGTGATTATCACTATGCAAGATTATGAAATAATCCGGCGTAAGTTTTTAATTGAAAAGAAAAGTCAGCGTCAAATTGCTAAAGAAATGAATATTTCTCGTAATACTGTAGCTAAGTATTGCCAGGGTAATTGTTATCCTGGAATCCGTGCAGATTATCAACGTAATGCCAGCATCATGACACCAGATATCATCCAGTTTATTCAAAAATGTTTACATGATGATGAATTAGAACCTAATAAAAAACAACATCATACTGCAAAGCGCATTTTTAATCGATTAGTTGATGAGATAGGTTTTTGTGGTGCTCAAAGCACTGTTAGAGGATTGGTTCATAAAATGCGCGGTAATTTAGCGGAAGCTTTTGTTCCTTTGGAATTTAATCCTGGAGATGCTCTGCAGATTGATTGGGGAGAATGTTATGTGTGGCTTGCTGATAAAAGAATAAAAGTAAATATATTTTGTGCACGTCTTTGTTACAGCTGTGCGCCATTTGTTATATGTTTTCGAAAACAAAATACACAGTCTTTTATAGAAGGATTAATACAAGCCTTTGCTTTTTTTAATGGAGTTCCCCGGCGTGTTATTTTTGATAATGCTAGAGTTGCTGTTAAAAAAGGCACTGGCAAACATGCAATTTGTCAGGAAAGTTACGCGGCATTAGCGGCACATTATTGTTTTGAGACAATTTTTTGCAATGTTCGAAGTGGAAATGAGAAGGGACTTGTGGAAAACTTGGTCGGTTTGACTAGAAGAAACATGTTTGTTCCCGTCCCTCATATTGATACTTTAGAAGCATTGAATAAATTAGTAAAAATACGTTGTCAAAATTATATCAATACTCATAAGGTTATAAGTAGACAGCAGCCAGTAAAGACAATGCTATTAACTGACTGGCAGCATCTTTTAGCTTTACCAATGCGTCCTTATGATGCCAGTCAAGTTACGCAATGCAGGGTATCTTCTTACTCAACGATTCGTTTTTCTACAAATACTTATTCTGTACCAGTAAAATATACAGGACAGACAGTAGCAGTTAAAGCACATGCCGAATTTATTAATATTTATATAAACGGAGTTATGATTGCCAGTCATATTCGCAATTATGGACGAAACCAGCAAATATTACAGCTTAAGCATTATCTTCCATTGCTAGAACGTAAACCACGAAGTATTTTACATGCAAAACCAGTACATCAGTCACTTAGCTCAAAATTGATGAATCTTCTTAGAACAACTACTTTCACTGATAAAGAGCTTATAAATATATTAAACTTATGTGTAGAAAAAGGTGAACCTGCTTTTTGGCAGCGAAAAGGCGAATTTCTTAGCAGTCATACGATAAAACCTAAAATTAAAGATACTGTTTTAGTACAGCCAGTTAATTTAGTTGATTATGATCAACTATACCAAAAAGGAGCTGTAGCTCAATGCAAAATTCAGGTATAAAAGAAAGCCTAGCTTTTTATGCTAAACAGTTAAAATTACCAACCTTTAGTAACCTCACTGAACCAGTCAGCCACTTTAAAGCTGGGCAAAGCCTAGATGAATTCATCTTAGATATTATGAAAAGAGAATATGATTCCAGACAAGAAAAATTGCGTCAGCGTCGAATAAAAAGAACACATTTCCCCTTATTAAAAACAATAGAAGAATTCGATTTAAGCAAGTTACAACACGTAAAGCCAGAATATGTAAAACAATTAGCTAATTGTGACTTTATTAGTCGTCATGAAAACCTTGTGATGATTGGTAATCCCGGAACAGGAAAAACACATTTGATGAGTGCTATTGGTCTTAAAGCATGTTTATTAGGATACAAAGTATTATTCAAAAATGCTACAACACTAGCTTCAGAATTACGAGAATCTCGTGATAACTACCAGTTGCGTAAAATAGAAAAGATGCTTGCTGGAGTAGACCTTCTACTTATAGATGAACTTAGTTATGCAAGTTTTAACCAAGAAGAATCTGAACTTCTATTTAAAGTGATTGCTGAACGATCTGAACGAAGCAGCACAATAATTACAACTAATTTGGCATTTTCGCGATGGACAGAAATGTTTGCAAATGACACACTGGTAGCTGCCCTGGTAGATCGTTTAACATACCATTCAAATATATTAAACATGAATGGAGAATCTTACCGACTACAAAGCAGCCAGCAAAAATGCTAAGTATGTTGGTATTCAGGTGGCTCACTTTTTCATCATCAGCTGGCTCCATTATTCATTAGCAAAGTGGCTCAAAAATTCGTCATCAAGTGGCTCACTTTTTCATTGACATTCACAGAATATTCTGCCAATCTTTATTCCAATATTTTACAACAAAATCTCCCGCCCATTCGCTATTTTGTCTTACTATCCATTTAGGGAGATTTTTGCTCCATTCTTTTTTCCAATAATAACGATAATTTTCTGCTTCACCAATACTCATATATGAATAAACCAATCTTTTCTTACCATCATTTTTTATCTTAATATATTCCAAATCCTGTTTTGTTAGTGGAACATCATTATAATACAAATCAATAACCAATAAATCGGCCGAAGATGATTTCAATGCATCCAGATAACTTTTTTTATCAGAAAACTTTTCTGGCGTAAATTGCAATATCAAATTGAACACTTTTTTTATCCATAATTACTTTTGGTTAGAATATATTTTATCTAAATTTTCATCAAACAGCTCTTCTGGTGTTTTGTAATTTAATAATTTACGAGGCAATCCATTGAGTTTATCAGCAAAAGAAAGAATCTGTTCAAAACGAAAACTTTTAATGGAAACTCCTTTGGGCACAAATTTTCTTAGCATGCCATTATGCCGTTCGTTTTTGGCCCGCTCGTAAGAACTGTAAGGATGCGTGAAGTAAACTTTTGTACCCCACTTTTCAATCGCTGCCAACTTCTCAAATTCTGAGCCATTATCCGCTGTTATTGTTTTAAATACTTTATTAAATTTACTACCATATGTTTCTCGAAGTTTTTCCATAGCCTTATTTACTGCATTACTTGTTTTGCCACTGATTTTGAATGCAAAATAGTTATTAGTTATACGTTCGATAAGCGACAGGATAACTTCTTCATGACCTTTGCGTTTACCAACTACTGTATCTATTTCCCAATGTCCAAACTGACTATTTTCATCAACTATTTTGGGACGTTGTTCGATACTTCTTCCTTTTAGTAGTTTATTTATTCGATAGTAGTTCTTTTTGCGTCTGCGCGTCAAAACATAAGGAACGTCAAACATTGTAATTGGCAAATTGCCTTTTCTTAATTCGTTGTACATGGTTTTTGTTGACAACATTTTGGATTTACTAAATAGCTGATTAACCCGTGCATATCCGACACAGGCATCTATTGACCATTCGTTAAAGTGAAATGCATTAACAACCCATTTTACAAAGGATTTGCAAGTATCTAACTTATGTGGTTTATGGCATGCTTTACGATTGTGCTTATAGACATTATGTCCCCGTTTTGCTAAGTAAATTGGTGGTCTTCCTCTGCCGGGTTTACGCAATACAGTACCTCTGCGCAATTCATACATTACAGTACTTGGAGAACAATTTATTAATTTAGCTATTTTTCTTAGTGAGTAACCTTCACGATGCAGCTTTTCAATAGCTCCACGATCTTCTCTTTGAAGATGTTGTCCAGGCTTGCGTTCTGATTCATTTATGGTAAAATTGGAGTAGTCCATAGTGATTATTCTCCCGTGTAGATATTTTTGTGGTGATTATATTCTAACACGTGAATAGTCCCTATGGATTTTTTATTTACTGTTCAATTTGATTATACAATTAACCAAGATGAATTATATACTCCATATGATAAAATGCCGCTACGCTGTCTATCCCTTTAAGTCCTATAGATATAATAAATAAACCCATAGATAAAACAGCAGCTATGATTGACTGCCTTTTTCCATATAGTAGCCCCATAAGCATAATATATATCTGACTATAATCAATACCTGTTGTATTGATAAAACTGGTATTATAACGCATAGCTATATTTAATGCTGCTGTGATGGCAAATATCACTATATTTTCTATATAAGGCAATATTTCTTTTCTCCATACTTGTTTTTCCTGCATTTTGGGGGAGCTTTGAGGAATATACGCCGTTTTATACCATTGCCATACAGCTTCCATTCCTGTTACAAGGTTATATCTTGCTGTCCAGTGAAGTTCTCTTTGACAAAAAGTATCCTTCTCATTGCTGCTTTTTGACCGAGAAATATTATCAAACGAAGTATTGTTTTTAGTAATTATTTTTGTTTCCTTAACAATTCTAATTAAATGGTCAATTATTACATTTTCTTTGCTATAAACATCTATGTAAAAGGGCGTGCTTTTTTTTTCAATTATTAGTTTTACTGCTTCTGTTAAATCCATTATGTAAATATAGTTTTGTATATTATAATTTAAGGTATCTTCATTACAATCCAATTCTTTCTTTTTTAAAAGTTCACAACAAAATTGATTGATAACAGAAGGATATGTACTATAGGCCATATAAGGACCGTAAACGTTAGTCATTTTCACAATAGAAACAGGTATGTTATAAATATCCTGCCATCCTTTACAGTATAACTCTTCCTGTTTTTTTAAGAAAAAATAATTTTTATTTTGTTTCAAAGCAATATTATTTTCCTTATCAGAAAATAATATGAATTTTTTTATATTATGAATACGGGATAAATCTAAAATATTTACCAGTCCTGACATTTGTTCCTGTTTGGACTTATCATCATTAATATTAGAATTTACGGCATATATTATTATGTCCAAATTATATAACTCAAAAATCTTACTGCATTTATCATTATCAGCAGCATTATAGACAAAAATTACTGGCTTAAATGTAAATTTAATTTTTTCATTAATAAATTTATCAATAAGAAATATACTGTGCCCTTCTTTATGTAATTTCTCTGCTAAATTAGAACCAATGAATCCATATCCGCCTACTATTAAAATATTCATTTAAATCTCCTGGCTGTAATCATTACAGTATATATATTTTTGGCTTTTTGCTTTAAAATAATTATATATTCACCTGATGTCTTCTTTTAAAGAGCTCTGGACAACCCCATTACAACATTTCTCCAGCCTTATTATCAAGCATGCCCTGATAAATATCGCCTAATCTTTTATTTTTATAGACAACATTTATTTTTGTTCTACTGTACAGAAAAAACCTATATAAGTTTTTCAGATTTATTTGTTTGTCAATACTCAGGTTATATATTTCATTTACTTTACTAATTTTTAATGTGCTCTCAATGCCTCTCTACATCACCAAAATAAATACTATCTTGATTAATATATAAAAATACATACAAAAAGGGCAAAAAAAGATGCAATAAAATTGCTGTTCTACAGCAATCTATTGCATCCCGTCCGCCCTCCATAATGTTCATTACATTATATATTAAATTTTAGTATTTAATCTACTACTAGAGAATTATTATTCAAAAATAAGATAACAAGCTGATTATATACTATAATTAAATAAATTTCAATATTTATTAAAAAATATTCATTATTTCATAATCCTAGTTTATAACTATAATTTTATAGCTTAATTTAGTCTATAAGTACAAAAATCCCATGGAATTTTCCATGGGATTTTTGCTTAATATCATTAAAAATATTATCTATTAGCCAAGAACAACCATTGATTCGCCAGCTTTTACACTTTGACCAACTTCAACATTAATAGCTTTAACAGTTCCTGCTGATGGAGCTGTAATTTCATTCTGCATTTTCATAGCTTCTAAAATAAGTACAACATCTCCAGCATTGACACTTTGGCCAACTGAAGCTACAACTTTAGTAATTTTACCAGGCATAGGAGCTGCAATTGTAGTGCCACCTACTGGTGTTGGAGCTGGTGCTGCTTTAGGAGCTGTTGGTGCAGCTGCCTTAGGGGCTGGTGCTGGAGCTGGTGCTGCATGAGCAGCTGGAGCTGCTGCGCCTTTTACTTCTTCAATTTCAACTTCATAGGAATTGCCATTTACAGTAATATTAAATTTTTTCACGAGATATTCCCCCATAAATATATTTCTTTTTATTTTTCTCATATATCATAATTTTAATCAAACTGCTGCGCGACGACCAGCCATAGTCCATGCATCACTGCGTCTAATACGGACAGCTGCAACTTTTTTACCAATCATTGCTTCAACAGCTGCTGTAATTGCTGCAATAACCTCTTCACTAACAGCACTATTATTCTTGTTCATAAATAGACACCTCTTTATTATAATGGTACATTACCATGTTTCTT
Source organism: Pectinatus sottacetonis (assembly GCF_015732155.1). Taxonomy (NCBI): domain Bacteria; kingdom Bacillati; phylum Bacillota; class Negativicutes; order Selenomonadales; family Selenomonadaceae; genus Pectinatus; species Pectinatus sottacetonis. The sequence continues at coordinate 1,724,752 of NZ_WIQK01000001.1, read as the reverse complement.
TGCCGGACGATCTTCACGTTTGCTTGCCAACATATTTAAAGCTGTAATAATGCGTGGTCTTGTTTCCGAAGGTTCAATAACCATATCAACATAACCACGTTCAGCTGCTTTATAAGGTGTAGCAAACTCTTCAATGTATTCAGCAGTCTTTTCTTTTACGTCAGGATCTCTGCGGAAAATAATATTTGCCGCACCAGCAGGTCCCATTACAGCTATTTCAGCTGTAGGCCAAGCCATTACCTGGTCTGCACCCAAATCACGTGAACACATAGCCAGATAAGACCCACCATATGCTTTACGTGTAATTACTGTAACTTTTGGAACAGATGCTTCACTATAAGCATACAGCATTTTAGCACCATGACGAATAATACCGCCATATTCCTGATCTGTTCCTGGTAAAAAGCCCGGGACATCAACAAGATTTACAATAGGAATATTAAAAGCATCACAGAAACGAATAAATCTTGCAGACTTATCAGATGCATTAATATCAAGACAGCCTGCCATTACATTAGGCTGATTTGCAATAATACCTACACTGCGTCCATCAAAACGGGCAAAGCAGGTAATAATATTTTTAGCATAATGCTGTTGCGATTCATAGAATTCCCCATTATCAACCAAGGACCGTATTACATCCTTCATGTCATATGGCATATTAGGATTATCTGGAATCACAGTATCCAATGTTTCATCCATGCGCGATGGATCATCTCCAGTATCAACTATAGGAGCATCATCCATATTATTACTTGGCAGGAAACTTAACAAATAACGAATTTGATTTATGCAATCTTCTTCATTTTCAGCAGCAAAATGAGCTACACCAGAAGTGCTGTTATGTGTCATTGCTCCGCCTAATTGTTCAGCAGTAACTTCTTCTGCTGTAACTGACTTTATAACAGCTGGGCCTGTTATAAACATCTGACTAGTATTTTTTACCATAAATATAAAATCTGTTAAAGCTGGTGAATAAACAGCACCACCAGCACAAGGCCCCATAATTACTGATATCTGTGGTATAACACCAGATGCTAATGTATTTCTAAGGAAAATCCCGCCATATCCGCTAAGAGCATCAACAGCTTCCTGAATACGTGCTCCACCTGAATCATTTATTCCAATAAAAGGTGCCCCTGTCTTAATTGCCATTTCCTGAACTTTCCAGATTTTTTTAGCATGCATTTCTCCTAGGGAACCGCCTTCAACTGTGAAGTCTTCTGCAAAAGCATAAACTAAACGTCCATCGATAGTACCATATCCAGTGATTACACCTTCTGCTGGTAAATCTTTCTTTTCTTGTCCAAAATTAGTACAACGATGTTTTACAAATTGATCTAATTCGACAAAAGTACCTTCATCAAATAATAAATCTATACGTTCACGAGCTGTTAATTTTCCTTTACTATGCTGTTTAGCAACACGCTTTGGACCGCCACCCTGCATGATGTGTTCTCTCTTAGCTTCCATGAGGTCGATTCGTTCTTTAACTGTGGCCAAAATTATACCTCCTTAATTTGTCTTCTTTGCTTTTCCGCAAACAAATTTACGGGATAAAACATCAGATAATCACCTGATATTTTCGCCAAAGACTTATCTACATACTGTATTATACGACAAATATTATTTTACAGCAATTATTATACAGTAGACATATCTTCTACTATATACAATAATTGATTACATAGAAATAAGAGTTCATTCCTACATAAGTTAGTTCTACATTTTTTCTCGACAATAACAATGTCCTATTCATATTTATGCTAACCAGTTTCAACTACTTTTATAAGTTAGAGATCTATGTCTCATATTCCTATGCCAAGCAGAAAACTTTAACTTTACAATTATTTTTTGCGTTGGCAAAGTTCTAACAATACACCACTTGCCTTAGGATGTATAAATGCTATGGAAGATCCGCCTGCACCATAACGCGGCTTTTCGTCGATCATACGAACACCCTTAGCTTTGAGATCTTCAATAGCCTGTTCAATATTATCAACACGAAGAGCTACATGCTGTATTCCTTGGCGACCACCATTTTTAGCAATGAATTTAGCAATAGGGCCATCAGGAGATGTTGATTCCAAAAGTTCAACTTCTGCTTCACCAGTAGGAATAAACGCGGTTTTTACCTTTTGTTCAGCAACTTCTTCTTCACCGGTACATTTTAAACCAAGTACATCGGTATAAAATTTTTTTGCTTCTTCTAAGTTTGGCACTGCAATACCAATATGATCTACACATTCAACCTTAAACATTATAGAACCTCCTAAAAATCTATTTTATTTTTTCAATAATTCATCCATTAATTCATGGACTACTGTATATGGATCATTCTTACGTAATTCAATATCATTCAAGTAATTATCTAATCGCCCTGTCTTTACAATATTCTTAGTAATATATCCACCAATAGAAGACCGAAGCAATTCTAATAATTCAGTTTTAGCTCTTTCATGACGTCTCTTGATCATTATTCCGTTTTCTTTTATATAAGAATAATGTTTATCAATAAGTTCCACAAGTTCATTTATACCTTCGCCCTGATTGGCAACAACTTTTTGGATAGGCGGACGCCAGTCTTTCTGCTCAGCATCGAGATCCAACATCATATTAAGCTCCATCTGTAGCTTATCCGCACCATCATGGTCAGCCTTATTAATAGCAAACACGTCACCAATTTCTAATATCCCAGCTTTTATTGCCTGGATATCGTCACCCATTCCTGGTATAAGTACAACCATAGTTGTATCAGCCGCTTTTACAATATCTACTTCTGATTGGCCTACTCCTACAGTTTCAACAAAAATAATATCTTTTCCAAAAGCATCAAGTGCCTTGACGGCATCTGCCGTTTTATGTGATAACCCACCTAAGCTGCCACGCGTTCCCATACTGCGAATAAATACGCCTTCATCTAATGTGAGGCTGTTCATTCTTATACGGTCGCCCAAGATTGCTCCACCGGAAAAAGGACTTGTTGGATCCACAGCAATTATTCCGACAGTTTTACCTATATTACGATATGCTTTTGCAAGTTGATTTGTCATAGTTGATTTTCCGGCACCAGGAGGTCCGGTGATTCCAAGGACAAAGGCGTGACCTGTATGTGGATAAAGTTTTCTCATTATGGATGATGCTTCATCATACTCATTTTCTATTGCTGTAATAGTACGTGATAAAGCTAATCGCGACCCATTTAAAAGTTTTTCCACTATATCCATGCAAACACCACCTTCATTGTAAATAAAGTTTCTATAGGGTGAAGTTTTCATTTTATATGAAAACCAATTAATTATATTCACAACCAAACCATTTATTTTTTTACAAATATATATTATAACGGATTTAGTTCTGAAATATACATCTTGCCCTCTCAACAGTAGCAAGAGGGCAAGACTCTATAATTTTATTTTACGTGTTCTTTAATAAACTTAACAATGTCACCAGTTTTAGTACCAGGTGTAAATACTTCAGCTATACCTGCCTTTTTGAGAGCAGGAATGTCACCTTCGGGGATAACGCCACCACCTATGATAAGTACATCATCCATTCCCTTTTCACGAACAAGCTCAACAACTTTTGGGAAAAGATGCGGATGTGCTCCTGATAAAATACTCATAGCTATTACATTAACATCTTCCTGTAAAGCCGCTTCAGCAATCTGTTCCGGTGTTTGGCGAAGACCGGTATATATAACTTCAAAACCTGCATCACGAAGTGCACGAGCTACAACTTTTGCTCCACGATCGTGACCATCAAGACCAGGTTTTGCAACTAATACTCTGATACGTTTTTCCATCATTAGTCCCTCCAACAATCTCTGTATTTTAAAACTCCTAAATCTTGTATAGGAATCCTATTTCAATAAAATTTATTCTCTAACGAATATTACGCTAATAATTTAGCGATTTCGCCAATATTATAAATTTGTATGAGCTTCATATTCACCAAATACTTTACGCATTACATTACAAATTTCACCAAGTGTTGCATAAGTTCTAACAGCATTAAGAATATGAGGCATAAGGTTTTCATTTTCGTTCTTGCATGCAGCTTCTAAATCAACAAGTGCCTTTTTAACCGCTTCATTATCACGTTTTGCTTTCATATCAGCAAGTTTTTGTTTTTGCTTTTCTCCAACAGAAGAGTCTACCCGCAAAAGACCTTCAACAGGTTTTTCTTCAACTTGAAATTTATTTACACCAACAATAACTTTTGCACCAGATTCTACATCCATCTGCCATTTATAAGCACTATCTTGAATTTCTTTTTGGATATAGCCTTTTTCAATTGCTGAAACAGCTCCACCCATTTCATCAATTTTGTTGATATAATCCCAAGCTTCCTGTTCAATCTTATTGGTCATTGCTTCAACATAATAAGATCCTGCAAGCGGATCAATAACATCAGCTAAACCACTTTCATATGCAACTATCTGCTGTGTACGAAGTGCCACCATAACAGATTCTTCTGTTGGCAAGGCTAATGCTTCATCACGTGAATTCGTATGCAACGATTGAGTTCCGCCCATTACTGCTGCTGCAGTCTGAAGAGCTACACGAACAATATTATTATTCGGCTGCTGCGCAGTGAGCATCGAGCCTGCAGTCTGTGTATGAAAACGAAGTTTCATGGATTTTTCTTTTTTAGCATGGAAACGTTCCTTCATAACTTTTGCCCAAATACGGCGTGATGCACGGAACTTAGCAACTTCTTCTAAAAGATTGTTATGTGCATTCCAGAAGAATGAAAGACGACCAGCAAAGGCATCTACATCAAGACCAGCTTTAATAGCAGCTTCAACATAAGCAATACCATCACTGATAGTAAACGCGATTTCCTGGGAAGCTGTAGAACCTGCTTCACGAATATGATAACCGGAGATAGAGATTGTATTCCATTTCGGTACATTCTGAGAACAATATTCGAATATATTAGTAATAAGACGCATCGAAGGACGAGGCGGGAAAATATAAGTACCACGAGCAGCATATTCTTTTAAAATATCATTTTGAATAGTACCCTTTAGTTGTTCTGGTTTTACACCTTGCTTTTCGCCAACAGCAATATACATTGCCAATAATACCGATGCTGGAGCATTTATTGTCATCGATGTAGAAACCTTGCCCAAATCAATATGATCAAACAAAATTTCCATATCTGCTAAAGAATCAATTGCAACTCCGACTTTTCCGACTTCCCCTTCAGAAATAGAATCATCAGAATCATAACCAATTTGAGTAGGTAAATCAAAAGCACAGGAAAGTCCTGATGCACCTGATTCAATCAAATAACGATAGCGCTTATTAGATTCTTCTGCCGTAGAGAAACCTGCATACATACGCATAGTCCAAAAACGGCCACGATACATAGTTGGTTGAACACCGCGTGTATAAGGGTATACTCCCGGAAAACTAATATCATCGGCATAATCTGTGTCTTGAATGTCAAGCGGAGTATAAAGGCGTTGTTCAGGAAGATTTGCCCTTTCAGGAAATCTTGCAACGGCTTTTTCTACGCTGGCATTATACGCGTCTAATTCAGCTTGAATCTTTTCTTTTTCATTGCTCATAGTTTTTTCCTCCTGGATCTTTTATATTCGGATTATTATATATCTACATCCGATTTATAAACTAATTTATTAGTTTTTATATTATATCCTACATTCAGCTATTATTATATTACTTCATTGATCCTGTATCTATAAACCTTTTATGCCACGACAACGCTTCATCAATCAAATGAGGTGTATGGGCATGCTTGGTAGCTGCATCCGCTCTTTCAAAATAATCAAGAAGTTCCGCCTTAAAATCAGGATGTGCACATTTTTCAATAATTTCTCTTGCCCGTTTACGTGGTGCTAAGCCCCGCAAATCAGCTAGTCCCTGTTCTGTAACTATAACATCAACATCATGTTCTGTGTGATCGATATGTGAACAGAATGGAACTATTGAAGATATTTTACCATCTTTTGCTGTTGAAGCTGTGCAGAAAATTGTAAGATATGCATTACGGGCAAAGTCACCAGATCCACCGATACCATTCATCATCTTTGTTCCCATAATATGTGTTGAATTTACATTGCCATATATATCGCATTCAATAGCTGTATTCATAGCAATAACACCTAAACGGCGGGCAACTTCAGGACTATTTGATATTTCTTCCGGGCGGAATATTATATGTTTTCTATATTCCTTTATATTTTTATAAAAACGTTCTAAGCCTTCCGGCGAAGGAGCTAGCGCTGTACCAGAGGCAATCGTTAATTTTCCAGCATCAATTAAGTCAAACATACCATCCTGGATTACTTCAGTATATACTGATAAATTTTCCAAATCAGATTTAACAAAACCATGTATAACTGCATTAGCAACCTTACCAACACCTGACTGCAGTGGTAGTAAGTTTTTAGGCATGCGATCAGCTTTTATTTCCTTAGCAAAGAAATCAATAATATGCTGTGACATTTTCTGTGAATTTTCATCTATCTGACCTAATGAACGAGTATGATCTTTCGTTTCACAAGGAACAATATATTTTATTTTAGCGGGATTACACGGTATATATGTAGTACCTATACGATCGCTGCAGCTTACAATAGGAATCGGAAGACGATGTGGTGGATCAAGTGGTACATAAACATCATGCATTCCTTCAAGCTCTAACGGCTGAGTTACATTAATTTCAACTATTACAACGTCAGCCTGCTGCACAAAAGAAGCTGTATTGCCAAGTGAAGTTGTTGGGATAAGATTACCTTCTTCAGTTATAGCACAAGCTTCTACCACTGCTACATCAATATCCCCACCCATATATCCATAACGGGCAAATTGGGCAGATTCACTTAAGTGCATATCCACATAATCAACATCACCGCTGTTGATACGATTTCTTAGTTCTTTATCTGTCTGGTAAGGCATACGTACATCAATACCATTTACCTTGGCTAAAACGCCATCTTCTTCCTGCCCTGTAGAAGCGCCAGTCCATAAATTAATTTTAAAAGGATCCTTTTCCATACGTTTAGCTAAAGCTGTTGTAACTGCTTTCGTATAACCTGCCGATGTGAAACCGCTAGTAGCTACATTCATTCCGGGCTTAATGTAAGCAGCAGCTTCTTCGGCACTAACGATCTTTGAGCGCAATTCCTTATTGCGTACACGATCGAGAATGTCAACCATTAATATTCTCCTCCCCATAAATCAAAAACTAAATTTTGTTTTGTGCATTAATAAACTATGTTCACAAATGCATACATAATATGATGTTTTATATGTACTAACTATAATTAAACTTAATAGTAATGATTCACTATATTTATAGTAGTTTGCACAACAAAAACAGCCATACCTCTACATCTGTTAGCATACCACCAGATAATAAACGCGTCAAGTTGTTTAATAAAAAAACAATGTTCAAATATTTGTGTTAGTGAGAATTTTATGCCATAACATTCTCGGCTTCTCTATAAATCAAAAATCAACGTGGCTTACGCGTTATATGATATGACAAACATGAAAGGCCTATTGATAAATCTTCATTTACAATGTGCATTGTATCAGGAACTTTCATCCTAATAGGAGCAAAATTCCAAATTCCCCTTATTTTTGCTTTGACCAACCTATCAGCTATTTCCTGTGCAAACTGCCCCGGAACGGTGATAATTCCAATATGAATATTGAGTTCCTTTATCTTTTCCTCCATTATGGAAATATCTTCCACTTTAACATGATTAACTGTCTGCCCCACAATAGTCGGATCCTGATCAAATAATGCTACTAAATTAAAGCCCAGGGAAATAAAACTTTGATGGTTAGCAAGCGCAGACCCTAAATGCCCAATCCCAATTATTGCCATGTTCCAGTGGTTATCTAACCCTAAAATATTACTTATACTTCTTTTTAACTCATTTACATAATAACCGACGCCTTTTTTCCCAAACTGCCCAAATGAAGCCAAATCTTTTCTTATCTGTTCTGGTGTTATTTCCAATCTGCGCCCCAGTTCTTCAGAAGACATAACATCCAGTCCTTCATCCTGTGCCATTCTCAATGCACGAAAGTACAATGGTAGCCTGTCTATAGTTGCTTTAGATATACCTTTCACTTATACTTCGCCTTCTTCCTCATTAATTTAAGGTATCTATATAATTAAAAAGCAATAAATAATTTTCATTATTTCTGCAGCTTAAATAAATATGCTGCTTAAGCCACAAAATCAAGAAAATTTATTAAAGCAGCATATTAATATATCACTATAAAACTATATATTATTTATTGCCCTTATATACTTTATTAATATTTTTCATAAGGAAAATCTGGTAGTGACGTGAGCCCCACATGCTGCATCGCGAGTTTATTTTTTATTGCCTGCATTTGTGGGCTACCCATTATCACAACTATAATTCCTATAGTAAACCAAAAAAACATGGATAAATCTGTGTTGAACAACACATAATCCGTAAGGCCATTAAAAGCCAGCGACATAAGTGCCAGTCCACACCCTAACAAACTGCCGCCTAAAAATGACGAGGCCAGATACTTGAAATTCCGCAGAGAGTACCACATTGCACTAAAAAAGCAGGTCATATAGCCTAGAAAGCCTATAATCCCTATTTCTGCCATAATATTTAAATACATATTATGCGCGTGAACGATCTTGATAAAATGTCCTTGCATATAAAAATCATATGTAGGATATACAAAATAATATGCGCCCCATCCTATTCCCAAAAAAGGATGATCCAGAATCATTGCTATAGTACTTTCCCATAATGCTATCCGCAATTCTGAAGATGTATCCATAGACATGAACACAGAAAGCAGCCGATAAAACAATGTTGTATCAATATAAAGAACAACCGCTATGAAAATAACAAATGGTAAAAGTATTTTCCTATCATAAAAAATCCCATAAACAGCTACCGCTGCCGCTATACTAAAACAAGCCCCACGAGCATATGTCATCCCCATACATATTGCCGCCATAATAAATAATACTGCTATAATCTTCCTAGCTTTTTTGTTTTTCCAAATAATAAAAACGCCAAAAAGCAATGCTAATATCATGTCCAGATACCCAGCCAATAAGTTAGGATTATGCCATGTAGAATATATACGCATTGTCACACCTGGGAAAGCCTGTTTATCTGTCCAGCCCATTCCAGCAGTATTGATTCCAACTATATATTGCATAAAACCATACAATATAACTATTAAAGCAGCCGCTGCCACCACAACAAAAATTTTTTTTATTTGTTTTTCATCATTTATACTTTGAATTGTCAAATAATATAACAAAACATATTTAGCCACTAGATGGATATAATTATAAAAACTAAACGCTTTTTGTGGGGAATTGATAATAGATAAAAAACCCATGATAACAAAAACTGCCAATGGTATGTCCATAAAAGTTTTTTTCCATCCCCACCGTCCATCAAAATGTGCCTTCAATATATAAAAAATCCAACCTGCTATTAAAGTACAAGTTGCTGCTATATTACTAAACGGCAGAAAAAATATTGTTGCCAATAAAGAATAAAACATCATCGTCTGTGAATCGCGTATATATTTTTTTCTTCTAAATATATTCATATATCCCCTAAGTAAAACAAAATATTCCAAGTTAATATGACCGCTTCAGCATATTCTGCCCATAAATTATAATTTTATCTATTCACTGTTTTAACTATTTCAATGAATAACAATATAACTATATAAATCCTATTATTAATTGTTATTCATTTTTTGATTTCATATAAAAGAACGTGCCTTAATTCCCCAATAAGATAAAGTGAACCCGTCAAGCATAAAACACTTCCACTTTGTGTCATTCCCATAGCTTTAGTCAATGCCTGCCGTCTATCTTTTTCCACCTGCACATATTTTACATCAATCATTTCTGCCCAATCCTCAGGGGCAGCACTGCGCTGTGAATCTGGTGTTGTCGCTATTACTATATCCTGCGGACGCAGTAAAGTTTTCAACATAACTTTTATATCCTTATCTTTTAATATTCCCAATACAAATATTCTTTGTTCTTCGGGAAAATATTTATCAAGATTCTGGCGCAGCATAGACATCCCTGCCGGATTATGAGCCCCGTCAATAACTATCTTTTTTTGTTTGACATCAATACATTCAAATCTTCCTGGCCACTTGACGTTTTCTAATGCTATTTTAATGCTTCCATCAGTAATACGCTGTTCATCTCCAGCCAGTAAATATGCTGTCATCACTGCCAGTGCACTGTTTCTAACTTGATGCTCACCTAATAAATCAAGTGAAAACTCTGTTGATACACCAAGAAGCTTTGAAGTAAATAAAATTTCCTGTTCATAGTTGTCATGCTGAATAAATTTTGCTTGAAAATCAACATCTTCAATAAATAAATCCGTATTCTTTTTCACAGCTTCATCATGCAATATATCCAATGTCATTCCCTTAGCATCAGTAACAACAGGAACACCATCCTTTATTATTCCTGCTTTATGGTGAGCAATTCCTTCTAATGTTCCTCCGCAAAGAGCAGCATGCTCAAAAGCCACATTTGTTATTACTGATACTTCCGGTATAATTACATTAGTAGAATCCAGCAGTCCACCTAAGCCCACTTCAATAACAGCATAGTCGACATTATTGACCGCAAAACAGAAAAATGCGGCAGCAGTTAAAACTTCAAATTGTGTTGGTGATTCCATACCTTCACTTACCATCTGATCAGCAAAAGTCTTTACAACACTAATACTATTAGCAAAAACTGCCTCTGATACAGCTACACCATTTATTTGCATACGTTCCGTATATGAATATAGATGTGGTGAAGTATATAATCCCGTCTTTATTCCTGACTGTCTGAGAATTTCACTTATCATCGCACAAACAGAACCTTTGCCATTAGTCCCTGTAACATGAATAGTTTTGTACTTGAGCTGCGGCTCATCGAGAAGTTCCAGTAATCTTTTAATTCTATTGAGCCCCATCTTAGTCCCGAATTTATTCAATTCTTCGAGATAGTCTAATGTTTCTTGATAATTCATTTTTTTTACAAATCCGCTAAATAAGATAATCGGTCATTAACAGATGTCCTTTTATCCATATAGCTTTTTTGCTTCTCCCTTTCTTTTTCTACTATTTCGGCTGGAGCTTTGGCCAAAAAGCTTTTATTTGAAAGCTTTTTAGCCAATCGTTCTATTTCCTTGTCCAATTTTGTTTTTTCTTTGTTGAGCCGTCCCATTTCTTTATCAACATTAATAAGTCCAGCCAATGGTAAATATATTTCAATTCCCTCTGCTACAGCTGTCATAGCATTTTCTGGTTTGGCACTGCCATTCTTCCATACGGTAATTGGTTGAGCGGCTGCCAGTACTGTTAAATATTCCTTATTGGCAATAAAAATCGCTTGTGTTTTTTCATCACTGAAATTGAGTATCACTTCACTTTTTTTGCCGGGGGCTGCATTAACTTCTGCCCTCATATTGCGGATTACTTTTATGGTTTCCATTACAGCTGTCATATTTTTTTCTGAACTGTCATCAATTCTATCTGCCTCATATTCTGGCCAACTGCTTTCCATTATACTCTTTCCCTCATGGGGAATATGCTGCCAGATTTCCTCTGTGATAAATGGCATAAACGGATGCAGTAACCGCAAAGTATGCTCTAATACATAGCTTAACACATATTGTGCTACTTTTCTTGACGGATTTTCCTTATCATACAGCCGTGCCTTGCTTAATTCTATATACCAGTCACAAAATTCATTCCAGATAAATTCATAAAGAGATCTTGCTGCTTCTCCCAACTCAAATTTTTCCAAATTTCCTGTTACTGATTCTGCTGTATGAGCATAACAACTTAAAATCCATTTATCAGCTAATGTATATTCAGCATCATCGGGAATAAATCCTTTATCATATTCTTCTAAATTCATCAGCATAAACCGTGATGCATTCCACAATTTATTGGCAAAATTACGAGCGCTTTCTACTCTTTCCCAATAAAAACGCATATCATTGCCCGGAGTATTACCTGTTATCAGCATAAACCGTAAAGTATCGGCTCCATATTTTTCAACTACTTCCACGGGATCTATTCCGTTACCCAGGGATTTACTCATTTTACGTCCTTGTGAATCGCGGACTAATCCATGAATAAAAACATGTTTAAAAGGAATATCACCACCGAATTTCAATCCCATCATTACCATTCTGGCAACCCAGAAGAAAATAATATCATAACCGGTAACCAAAACACTAGTTGGATAAAACTGTTTCAATTCTTCTGTCTGTTCTGGCCAGCCCATTGTTTCAAATGGCCATAAAGCAGAACTAAACCATGTGTCCAGGACATCTTCATCGCGCTTTAAATTATGGCCGCCGCATTTTGGGCAAATACTGATATCATTTTCGCGAGAAACAATAGTTTCTCCGCAATCCTGACAATACCATGCCGGGATCTGATGCCCCCACCATAATTGACGTGATATGCACCAGTCCCGAATATTTTCTAACCAGTTACAGTAAATTTTGGTAAACCGTTCCGGTACAAATTTAATTTTACCACTTTTTACTGCTTCAATTGCCGGTTTCGCCAGTGATTCCATTTTCACAAACCATTGTTTGGAAACCATTGGTTCAACTGTAGTATCACACCGTGAACAATGCCCCACTGCATGTTCATGTTCTTCAATTCCCAGCAGATATCCTTGTTCTCGTAAATCACTTATGAGTTTCTTACGGCATTCATACCGATCCATCCCCGCATATTTTCCCGTATTCTGTGCCATTGTTCCATCGCTGTTTATTACAAGGATTTGTTCCAAACTGTGCCTTTGACCCATTTCAAAGTCATTGGGATCATGCGCCGGTGTAACTTTTACTGCTCCTGTCCCAAAATCAGGGTCAACATAGCTGTCAGCAAATAATGGAATATGACGATTTACCAACGGTAGTATCAGCACGCTGCCTACTAAGTTCTTATAACGCTCATCATCAGGATGAACTGCAACCCCGGTATCACCAAACATGGTCTCAGGACGGGTCGTGGCAATTTCAATGTATTTATCCGTGCCTTCTATCTGGTAACGGATATGATACAAATGTCCCATTTCATTCTTATGTTCCACCTCTATATCACTCAAAGCCGTATTACAGTGCGGACACCAGTTCGTAATTCGTGTTCCCTGGTAAATTAGGCCCTCCTCATATAACTTAACAAAAACTTCCCGAACAGCCTTGGAACAACCTTCGTCCATCGTGAAACGTTCCCTGTCCCAGTCACATGAAGATCCCAGAGAACGCAGTTGATACATAATTCGATTGCCAAACTTTTCTTTCCATTCCCATGCTTTTTGAACAAATTTTTTCCTGCCTATTTCATGCCGGGATGTTCCTTTTTCTCTTAGTGCTGCATCCACCTTTGCCTGTGTAGCGATTCCTGCATGATCACAGCCTGGCATCCATAATGTATTATATCCCTGCATCCGGTGAAATCTAATCAGAATATCCTGGATAGTGTTATCCATGGCATGTCCCATATGCAGCTGTCCCGTTACATTTGGTGGTGGTATTACTATACTATAAGGTTTTTTATCTTTTTCTACTTCAGCATGAAATAATTTATTATCTTCCCAAAATTTGTACCATTTTTTTTCAAAGCTCTGCGGGTCGTAGACCTTTGGAATACTAACATCCTGCATCTTATACCTCCTAAATAAAAAACTCTTTCGTCCCTCATAGGACGAAAGAGTATACTTCCGTGGTACCACCTAAATTTCTTTGTATTATATACGCATACAAAGCTTAAACACTTAACGCCGTGTTAACGTCTGCAGCTACTATTTTCACTACAAAAGCTCTAAAGCTACAACAACAAACTTCTACGTAAATCTCTTTCAGCTAAGCAGTCATGGCTATAACTTAAAAATGCAAAATAATATATTATTTTGCCCCGATTAATTGTTAACATCATAATACATCCACATTTATAATCACTTAAGTCAGTGCAGTCATACTAGGAGATTTTTCTCTGTACCGTTCCGTCCGTGCCCTCTTCTTCATCGCTATTATCATCAGTATGTTTTACCGCCATTATATTATCATAAAATCAAAAAAAAAACAATATTCCCTTCAATCCTCTTATTATAACTATGCTTTTTATTTATTTTTTTCTTATTTATCCTTTGTAACTATTATGTTATAATATTAGAGAAATTTTAATATTTTGTAAAGTTTTACATTAACATACTTATACGGAGCAAAACATGGTATATAAAAGTATACATATTCCTTCTAACTTTGAATCACTTATTCGCTATGCCCTCAAAAAAAACACAGGTTTTATCATAGGTGTATTTGTCTTTAACTATCTTTCTATTGCCTGGTCTTTATGGCAGATCAAACAATATATGGTGATGCTCCTTGATGGCATTTTATTATTGGCTGGAACTTTATTACTTACACTATTGCTCGAAGCTATTCCGCTGCCCGCCATAAAAAAACTATTTTCCAATGCCTTTTTTTATATAAGCAGTTTTTTATGCCTGGGAGAAATTTTTTCTATCTATAATTATAATGCTGTAGTAGGTCCTGGTATCGTGACTGCCATGCTGGAGACCAATTCCCGCGAAGCAAATGAATTTTTCAAAATGTATGTTGGCTGGAGCTGGATAATATATATACTTCTATTCTTTATTATTGCCTTCTTATTGAAAAAGAATATATTTTACAAGAATTTCCTTATTTCTCCCCGCTCAAAGCACAACTGCACATTATGGGGAATCTTCTCCGCAGGCCTCATTTCAGGAGCAGTTATCATCTTTTCCTATCATTCTTTCATTAAGAGTAATCTGCTTGATATCCCTATTGTAAGAGTATACGCAGCAGCACAAACTGCTGTTTCCAATATGGAAACATATAAAAAACTCAATCAGGAATTTACCTTCACAAATGATATCGTACAAAATAACAGTACTATCCCCAATATTGTTTTTATCCTGGGAGAAGCAACAAATCGTAACCACATGCATCTTTACGGCTATTATCTCCCTAACACCCCTAATCTTGATGCCATGAAAAAAGAAAATAATATTGCTGTATTCACCGACTGCATAAGTCCCCATTCTACAACTGTAGCTGTTTTACGCGATTTATTCACTTTTTGCGATTATGAATCTAAAAAACCATGGTACAAATATAATAATCTCATAGATGTGATGAAAGCTGCTGGCTATAAAACATACTGGCTTTCCAATCAGGAAAGCTCCGGAGTATGGGGAAATGTGGCTTTATTGTATGCTAATCACAGTAATATACATGAATTTACTACCATGCGTGATTCTCATGAGGCAGCTACAAAGTTCGACAGTGCTTTATTTCCCTTACTGGATAAGGCGATGCTCCATTCCGCACCAAAAAATTTCTATGTGCTTCATTTAATGGGCGGCCATAGTCTATATTATAAGCGTTTCCCCTATGTATTTTCCAAATTCAATAAAAATGACATCCATAAAAATGTTTCCGATGAAAAAAAGATAGTTCTGGCCCAATATACAAATGCTCTTTATTACAATGATTATATTGTCAGCAGTATAATTGATAGATTTAAAAAACTAAATGCCATCGTAATTTATCTTCCTGATCATGGCGAAACTGTCTACGATGATGGTAGTAATTTTGCTGGTCACGTAGAGGAAAATCCTAACCATTATATGCTGGAAGTTCCTATGATAATTTGGGCATCGAACAAATTTAAACAGACTTATCCACAAAAATGGACAGCTATAGAACAATCTGTTAACCGTCCCTATATGACTGATGATATGATTCACACCGTACTTAATATTGCCGATATCAAAACAAAAGAATATGTTCCATCGAAAAGTATTATCAATCCAGCTTTTGATGCACTTCGTCTGCGTATGGTCCAAGGCCGCAACTATGATACTACTATAAGATTTGAACCAGCCCGTTAACGACTTATATACAAAATATTTTCGGAATTTATTTTATTAACTGCTTAATTTTATAAAGGATAATCTATGAAAGAAGAAATACGTAAAATATTAAAAAAAAGTCTGACCTGCTGGGATAAACTAAGCATAAGACAGCAAAACCTATTAATAGATAATTCTTCATTTGTACATTACTGTAAAAATGAATTTATCCATAACACAGATACGCAATGCATGGGCATATTTTTTGTAAAATCAGGATCAATGAGAATTTATATAAACTCATCTGAAGGACGGGAAATAACCTTATACCGTTTAAACAACGGAAGTTTATGCCTTCTCTCTGCAACTTGCGTATTAAAAAGTATTACTTTTGACATATACATGGATGCTATAACTGATTGTGATGTTATGAAAATATCACCCACAGTTTTTTCTTCTGTAATGAACAATAATGTTTATCTTGAAGCATTCGCCTATAAAGAAGCTACTGAACGCTTTTCTGATATAATGTGGACTTTGCAGCAAATATTATTTATGAGTTTTGATAAAAGACTGGCTTTATTTTTATTAAATGAAAGTAAAAATACTCCTGCTGCCTCAATAAATATGACTCATGAGCAAATTGCCAAATTACTGGGCAGTGCCCGTGAAGTTGTAAGCAGGATGCTAAAATATTTTTCAACTGAGGGACTTGTTAAATTATCACGCGGTAAAATCACGATCTTGAATAAGACCGGACTAAAAAAGCTGTTATAAATGCAAAACTGCGGAATTTTTTCTTTTCTAAAAGAAAACAATTCCGCAGTTTTTATTTACCATACTATTTTAAATAAATAAATTTACATTTGCTTCCTCTGCGTCCCCAAGATATGATGCTACCCCGCCAAATTCAATGCCATCTATTAATTCTTCTTTTGTAATTCCCATTACATCCATGGACATTGTGCAGGCAATCATCTTCACCCCGCTGGCTTTAGCCTGCGCTATCAGTTCGTCAAGTGAAGCAACATTTTTATCATGCATAATTTTTTTCATCATTTTAGTGCCTATCCCCCCCATATTCATCTTGGAAATAGTCAATTTTTCCGTTCCCCGCGGCATCATGCTGCCAAACATCTTGGCTATAAAGGATTTCTTTACTGCAGGCGGATTGCTTTTCCTTAAAATATTGAGCCCCCAAAAAGTGAAAAACATCGTAACTGGTCTTCCCATTGCTGCTGCCCCATTTGCTATTATAAAAGAAGCAAATGCCCGATCAAGATCATTGCTGAATACTATCAGGGTTTTTCCCTTAGGCTGTTCCTGCACCATTGGCATTCCCACTGCCGATACAGGTGCAGCAGCTGCTGTTCCCTTTGTAATATACGCTATATATTGGTTATCCTTTCGTTCCGTTTTCACCAGTGTATTGTTTGTCTTATCACACCATGACTTGATATCACGAACAAATCCCATATCTGTAGCTGATACTTTTACGGTTTCACCATCATTCATTTGCCGTACGATCTGATTTACTTTCATTATCGGGCCAGGGCACTGCAGCCCGTTGCAGTCAAGTGACTTTATATTTATTTCATTAATGTATGAAGTACTTTTTTCCTTTTTTTGAATTGGTTGTACTAATACTGGTTTTTCCAATGTTACATCTATAACTGGTTTTGTAAAATGCTGTGATTTATAAAAATTTGTACCACCTTCTAATACCGATACATTCTTAAAACCATTTTGCATCAGTATTCTAGCTGCATTATAGGAACGTATTCCCACTGCACAATAAACAACTATCGGTTTATTTTTATCCAATTCTGCAAGACGGCGACGCAACTGTCCCAATGGTATATGATAAGCATTGGCAATATGGTATACCATAAATTCTATATCTTCTGTAATATCCAAAACAGTGATATCATTTTTACCGTTATTCATTTTATCCAGCTCAGCCGGACTAACAAAATTGACCATGCCCGTTAATACATTTTCAGCAACAAACCCCAGCATATTAACTGGATCTTTTGCTGAAGAAAACGGCGGAGCATAGGCAAGCTCCAATTTCTGCAATGAATAAATATCACCATCCATCTGCATAACAGCGACAATGGTATCTATTCTTTTATCTACACCGCCCTGACCTACGATCTGTGCTCCTATAATTTTCCCTTCAGCTGTAAAAATCATTTTCAAAATCATGTTTGATGCATTAGGATAGTAACCTGCATGTGATTTCTGATTGATTAGAATCGTATAATAATCGCGGTCTTTACTCTTTCCCATTGCCATTAATCTTTTTTCATTTATCCCCACAGAAGCCGCATTCAAATCAAAAACTTTAGCGACTGCTGTTCCGTAAGTTCCTTCATATACTTTTGTATCACCCACGATATTATCAGCACAAATACGCCCTTGTTTATTAGCCGGTCCAGCCAAGGGAATCATCGTTCTGCCACCCAGCAAGGGATCATCTACCTCAACTACATCTCCTACGGCATAAATATCTTTATTTGTTGTCTGCATATATCCATTTACAACTATACCACCGCGCTTATTTATATCCAATCCAGCCTGTTTTGCCAAAAGGCTGTTTGGCCGCACTCCTATTGATAATATAATCAGTTCCGCATCAATTTTTCTTCCGCTGTTTAAGGTTATTATTGTTTTATCTGACTGCTCTTCAAATGATTTCACTCCATCATTCAAAAGTAATTCTACATCATTTTGCACAATATTTTCATGTAAAAGCTGTGCCATTTCCTTGTCTAAGGGAGCCATTACCTGATCCATAGCTTCAATCAAAGTAACTTTTATACCAGCTGCGTGCAAATTTTCCGCCATTTCCAGTCCGATAAAACCGCCACCGATGACTGCAGCTTTAGCCGGCTTTGAGTCTTTTACTATTTTTTTAATAGCATCTGTATCAGGAATATTCCACAGTGTATGAATGTGTTTCGCTTTAATACCGGGAATAGGTGGCTTAAGCGGTGAAGAACCTGTAGCTATAACCAATTTATCATAACTTTCCTCGTATTCTTTACCAGTTTGCAGGTTTTTTACTAAAACGCTTTTCTTATCTGCTTCTATTTGTAAAACTTCATTATTTACACGTACATCTATATTAAACTTTGCCTTCATCTTTTCTGGTGTCTGCACTAATAAGTTTTCTCTTTCCTTTATTACATCACCTATATAATAAGGAAGACCACAGTTAGCATAAGATATATATTCCCCTTTTTCCAAGATAACAATCTGCATCGATTCATCTCTTCTTCTGAGTCTTGCCGCTGTTGTGGCACCTCCGGCTACCCCACCGATAATCACAGTTTTCATAGTAATAATATCCTCCTTTACTAATCTTATGAACCAATTATATAATATATGAATCTCTTTATCTGTGAGTAAGTTACCAAACTAATAAAAATTATTCTTATTTATAAAAAAACAGGAAATAAATTTAACAACTATTAATTCATTTCCTGTTTTCATTTTATGCTTAGATATTAGTATCAGTCAATTCATTGAACAACCTATTATCCTGCAAAATTATTCTTTTCTTCTATTTGTTCAGGTTCTTCTATAATTTCAACTTTTGGCTTAGCTTTTTTTTCAATACAGTCAGCTGTAACAGTTACTTTCCTGTGTTCCTGTGATTTTGGCAATTCATACATAATATCCAGCATAGATTCTTCCAATATCCCTTTCAAACTGCGCGCTCCTGTTTTACGAGCAATTGCTTTCTGTGCCACTGCTTTAAGAGCCTCCCTTGTAAACTCAAGCTGCACATTATCAACAGCCATCAGTTTTTCATACTGTTTGACAGGTGCATTTTTTGGCTCCGTAAGTATACGCAAAAGTGCATTTTCATCAAGGGTTTCTAATGTACAAATTATAGGCAGGCGACCAATTATTTCTGGAATAATACCAAATTTCATCAAATCTTCTGGTGTTACTTTTTTTATTAGATCATCATAGCTAGTCTTTTTCTCTTTTCCCTTAATCTGTGCACCGAATCCAATTAAAGAATCATTTTTCTTTAAACGTTTTTCTATAAGTTTTTCTATACCAACAAAGGCGCCTCCCACGATAAACAATATATTTGTCGTATTAATTTTCGTAGTAGGTGCTTCCGGATGTTTTCGCTGCCCTCTGGCCGTAAATTCTACAGTACTACCTTCAAGCATTTTTAACAGTGCTTGTTGAACACCTTCATGTCCGGGATCAGCTGTTATAGAATTATTTTCTCCCGATTTTCTGGCAATTTTATCAAACTCATCCAAATAAATTATTCCATGTTCTGTTTTTTCAACATTTTTATTAGCAGCGTAATACAAATTTCTCACGGCAACTTCAACATCTGCTCCCACAAAACCAGCTTCCGTCAGACTTGATGCATCAGTCACAGCAAAAGGGATATCAAGCATTTTAGCCAAATGGGATAGCATGGCTGTTTTACCACAGCCAGAAGGACCCATCATAATAACATTTGATTTTTCTATTTCCACATTATCATTTTTATCCATGCATTTCATACGCTTATAGTGATTATACACTGCTACTGATAGAATTTTCTTAGCATGATCTTGATTTATGATGTACTCATCAAGATATTTTTTTATAATATGCGGGCGATTTTTATCCAGTACCATATCTAAGTTATCTATAAATTTTGCCCGAACCTTTTTTTCATTTTCGGCTTCATTATCAACAATAAGCTGATATATTTCCTTTATACAATCCTTGCATATAGCAAATCCTGTTTGTGGATCATAAATAGGCAGGTCATACTGACTGGTTATCTTTATATTTCTTTTGCAAAAACTGCATACATGATATAAATCATTTTTAGCATTTTTAGACATATCTATTCCTTCTTTCCTCACTGTTTGGAGCTAGTTTCACCTTAAATAATAATCATGCCCATATATTTTGGCTTATTATGATTTTTCATATTGCCTATCAGCAAAAAGCAAAACCTTAGCTATATATGAGCATATTCCTACTTGTCCCTATTATAAATCGTCCTTAAATTATATTTTCTTATGGTATATATAGTATAACAGACTAAAGCTAATAGTGTAAATAATAAATAATATCATTATTAACTATTATCTCGCTGTTAAAACATTATTCCTATGATAATTTTACTGATAAATATCAGTTGGTATGTTATAATTGACTTAATATTACAAAGGAGCTATATTTTGATGATAAA
This sequence comes from Pectinatus sottacetonis, assembly GCF_015732155.1. Taxonomy (NCBI): domain Bacteria; kingdom Bacillati; phylum Bacillota; class Negativicutes; order Selenomonadales; family Selenomonadaceae; genus Pectinatus; species Pectinatus sottacetonis. Next base: position 1,703,583 of record NZ_WIQK01000001.1, on the reverse strand, counting down.
ATGGATAATTTCCGATATGGATGGCACTTTATTAGATGATAATGGTAATCTTCCCAGTGACTTTGATGAAACAATTGCCGAATTAAAAAAACGTAATATAATATTTTCCCCTGCCAGCGGTCGTCAGTATTATGCTCTGGCTGCCCAGTTTGCCAAATATAAAGATGATTGGTTATTTATCGCTGAAAACGGTACCATGGTTTCCCACGGAGATAAACTGCTGTTTTCTGTAAGCCTGCCCGATGATATGGCCCATTCACTGATAAAAGTGGCTGTTTCACTTAAGGATGTATGTACTGTTGTATGTACCTGCAAGGGCAGTTATGTTATTGATAATGACCTCTCCTTCTTCAATGAAATGGAAAAATATTATACTCAGCATCAGTTAGTAGATAATTTTGCCAGTATCACCGATCCTATAATAAAAATTTCCATCTGTGATTATCGTCACAGAAATATTCATGAATCAGCATATAAATATTTATTAAAATACCAAAAGGATGTCCAAATCGTCATGGCAACCGATACATGGGTCGATATTATGCCAAAGGGAATAAACAAGGGCATTGCTATAAAAAAGATACAGAAAAAATTAAATATAAAACCAGAAGAATGCATGGCTTTCGGCGATTTTTACAATGACAGGGAAATGCTCCAAACCGTAGGTGAAAGTTATGCCATGGAAAATGCACTGCCGGAAATAAAGGAAATTGCTAAATATGTTGCTCCTGCCAATAATCAGGGTGGGGTAATAAAAGTGATCCGCCGTTATTTAGAAAAAACAAAATAATGAGGAGAATGGCACAGTTATGAAAATAGATTATCATATGCATTTTGAATATGGTTCGTACAACTTAGCATGGGTACAGGGTTTTTTTGACAGTGCCAAAAGATGCGGCATTAGTGAAATAGGTATCTCAGAACATACACATGGGTTCACCGATTTTAAAGAACTATACTATGAAGATGTCATCTGTGATGATTCTTTCATCGGCAATTTCCAAAAAAAATGGCTGCAGTCAAACAAATTCAAATGTCCGCTTGCTATATATATAAAATTTATGAACGAGCTAAAGAAAAAAGGCTATCCCGTAAAAACAGGCATAGAAGTATGTAATTTTCAAAATCAGGAAAAAGTAAAAAACATTCTTGCTAAACATCCGTTTGATTATGTAATTGGCTCCATCCATTTTCTACACGGCTGGGCATATGATTCTTCCCAGATAAAAGCCGAGTGGAACAAACATGACTTAAAAGAAATATATGAGTGGTATACACAGGAAGTAGAAAAACTCTGTGCCGCCGGATTATATGATGTATTGGGACATCCCTTCAATATCCGTTTATTTAAATTTCTGCCTGCCTTTGATGCAACACCATATCTTATACGTGTTGCAGAAGCGTTGAAAAAAGCTAATATGATTATTGATATTAATACCGGGACTCGTTACCGTTACCCTATACAGGAAATATCGCCTTATCCAGATTTTATGAAAATTGCTGCGCAGTATAAGCTGCCAATAATAACATCTTCTGATGCTCATAAGCCAGAAGACTGCGGAGCATATATAGATGATGCCATCCAATATGCTAAATCATTTGGCTATAAAACCAGAATAAGATTTAAAAACCGCCAGCGTGAAGAAGTCCCTATTGATTGAGCAACAGCATAATCACCATCATTCTAATAATGATGTAAATAATAAATTATATGTGAGGGATAAACATGGATAACTTTAAAAAATTTCTGGTGCCTATTGACGGTTCAGCGGCTTCAGAAAGGGCCGCACAAAAGGCGGCTGAATTTGCCAAGGCTACTGGAGCTCATCTGCATCTTTTATATGCTGCGGAATTAAAAAATGGCCCTATTCCCCAGCACTTTATTGAAAAAAAAGACCTGCCTGAAGATGTCATAAAGGCATTAACAGAAACTGGCAATGAAATATTACAGCGAATATACAATAAACTACCCAAGGAAATCCAGGAAAAAACCAGCTGCCAGGTTGAAGTAGACATTCCCAAAAAAATAATATTATCGGTTTCCCGGCAGCTGCCCGCTGATCTTATTATAATGGGAACACGCGGACTGAACCCAGCTCAAGCCATCATTGTCGGCAGTGTAAGCCAGACTATGATTGAACATGCCAATTGTCCTGTTATGATGGTTCGTTGACTAAAAAATAAAAACATGAACGAATGATATTTCTATTCTCATCACTCGCTCATGTTTTTTTTGTATTACCTTATCAATCAACCGATAATACCCTATTCTTTATTTTACAATTTCATATTCACGTGTCCCCATACCCAGCTTGACACAATGATCCAGACAGGATTCCCATTCTGTATCAGGGTGGTTATTATAAAAATGATCATGTTTTTGTGCTTCATCTGGATCACTTTTTATATTTTCTCCCAATATAGAGTTTGCTATAACTGGAGCTGCATTAACTAAATCAGCACATGCCTGATCCAGTGCCACAGGATCAAAAGATGCCAGCATGCCAATATTTGGAACGATAGCTGCATCATTTTCTGCATGGCAGTCACAATTAGGTGAAACATCGACAATGAGGCTTATATGAAACTGTGGCCGATCATACAAAATAGCACAGGCATATTCAGCCATCTTCAAATTTACCATTTTTCCAGCATTCCAATTAGTAGGTATAATGGCATTAGTAGGACAAACCCCTATGCATCGGCCACATCCCACGCATTTGCTTTCCTGAATGTGGCACTTTCCCTGTTCAATAACAGGGGCATCATACGCACAGGTTTTTCTGCACATAGAACAGCCAATACATTTTTCTTTTTCCACAGCAGGCTTTCCGTCACAATGCATTTCCATTTTTCCAGCTCGGGAACCGCCCCCCATACCAATATTTTTAATAGCACCACCAAATCCCGTCATTTCATGTCCTTTAAAATGTGTAAGAGTAATTATTACATCAGCGTCCATAAGCGCATGCCCTATTTTTGCCTCTTTAACATATTCGCCATTTGGCACCGGCACATAAACTTCGTCGGTTCCTTTCAATCCATCAGCTATAATATTTTGACAACCTGTAGACAATGGACTAAATCCATTAATATTAGCTGTATCTAAATGTTCCAGGGCATTTTTCCTACTTCCTACATAAAGGGTATTACAATCTGTAATAAATGGCTTTCCCTCATATCTTTTTACTACATCCGCCACTACTTTAGCATAATTAGGGCGCAGAAAAGATAAGTTTCCCAATTCGCCAAAATGCATTTTTATTGCTGCAAATTTATTTTTAAAATCAATTTCTCCGATTCCCGCTCTAATCAGTAGATTATCCAGCTTTTGCAATAAATTTGCCTTACCGGGATACACCCGCATATCTGTAAAATAAACTTTTGCTTTTTCCAAAAAATTTTCTTCCTTTCCCCATTTGTATGAACAACTCAAATAACTATGTTATCCATATATTTCCACACTTTTACCAATAGTATATGCAAAATTAATTCTGCATTATTAATTATTATACCAATAATTAATATGTATATACAAGTTTTTCAATAATAATTATCATTGGAAAACTTGTCAAACAAAAACTGCCGCCATTTTACTATATTCAGCAAATTAGCAGCAGTTTTTTCTTAATTCCAGCAGCAATAATACCATGGTAGCTGCCGTTTAATTATATTTTGATTATTCCCAGTTTTACTGGACAGAAACCTGTTGTTTTTTCCCAACGCTGATTGTCTTTGTCATTTTTCTATCATCATACTTTCTAAACAGTGTTGACAATGCCGTTCCCGCTATTGACTGCCATACACAGGCTACTGCTGTAACAACTGCTGCCTGCGGTATAGCTGCAAAATGAGCCATAGCCAGACTTGTACCCAATCCTGCATTCTGCATCCCGACTTCAATCGAAAGTGTACGTTTCTTGGCCAGAGAAAACTTAAAGCCCTTGCCTACAGCATATCCCAAGACAAATCCAATAGCATTATGCGCTGCCACAACTACAAAAATAACCAAGCTTGACGTAAAAAATCTTGCCCCTTGAACTGACACTACCCCTCCGATTATAAGGGCAAAACCGATAACAGCAATTCCCGGCATAATCCCTTGCAGTTGTTCAAATGTATCACTCTTACTAAATTTATAGTTCAGAAAAAATCCTAAAAGCACCGGTACCAATACTGCTTCCATAATAGTTATAAACATTCCCATCGTAGGAATAGCAACTCTCTGTCCTGCCAGCATTAATACAAGAAAAGGTGTCATTAACGGTGCCAGTAACGTAGATACTGTCGACATTCCTACCGAATAAGGAACATCTCCCCTGCACAGAAAAGTCATTATATTGGACGACATTCCTCCCGGGCAGCAGCCCACAAGAATTATTCCCAAAGCAATATCCGTCGGTAAATTAAATAATTCCGCAATAAAATAAGCTACAAAAGGCATAATAGTAAATTGGGCAACAGCTCCTATACATATGTCAAAAGGACGTTTCGCTAAAAGCCTGAAGTCTGCTGTGGTTATCGTAACTCCCATAGAAAACATAATAACTGCTAAAACAACAATCTGTATATTTCCCCGTACCCATGCAAATAAATAGGGAAAGAAAAAGGCAATAATGGCGATTAACACAATCAACGTAGTAGTATTTTTTGCTAAAAATGTACTTATTTTTTTTAAAAAATTCATGGCAATACCTCTCTTCAAAAAATCACATCTGTTGATTATTTCGCGCGCCAAAATAATTACAGAAAATTATATACTTAAAAGACAATTATCGGCATCATTTTTTAATAGCCATATTATTTGTCTTTTATACCCAAAATATAAATAAAAAAATCCGCCCCTTAAAACAAGGGACGGATTATATTTCCGAGTTACCACCCAAATTCCATATAATCTTACGATTACATGGCACTCATCACGTACTAACATACGCATTTCCTCTAACGGGGATCAATCGCAGACACCTAATTCTAACTTCAGTATCTTTCCTCTGGGATGATTTTCATCAATCTTTGAATACCAGCCTTTCAGCCTAGAGCCGGTTCTCTGTAATTCAACTATGATATGATTACTCTTTCCCATCATCGGATTTATATTATTTTTCCTAACAACTTTACACATCGTCATTAGTTAATAACTATAATACCACATCAACATTTTGTCAATAGTATTTTTTATTACATCTGTCCTTCGCGTCCATGATACAGACACCACGGTTCTTCTGCCATATAATCCCCGTTATGGTAATAAGCTGCTCTGGCCCGGCATCCACCACATGAACGCTTATACTTGCAAGTCCCACATTCACCTTTAAAATCAAATGTCCGCAATTTATTTAACACATCGCTATTTTTCCAAATTTCATCAAAGGGTGTCTGGCGTACATCACCAAGCTCCATATTTAAATAGGCACATGGCTGTACTTTACCACGCGGACTTATTATGCAGTATGATGTCCCGGCCAGACAACCACGGTGAAACCTTGTCTTTACCCCCATCTGATCTGCAATACGAATAAACTGCGGTGCACAAGTAGGTTTTAATTCTATTTTTACTTCTTGCTGCTTCTTCATTATCCTTGTCAACACATCTTCATATGCACGCGCCCGCAATGATTCTGCTTCAATTGTTTTTGCCCGTCCTGTTGGAACCAAAAAGAAGAAATGATGAGCCACAGCACCTTCCGACACTGCAAAGTCAGTTATATCTTCAAGCTCATGCTGGTTCCAGTCCATAACCGTAGTATGTATTTGAAACGGCAGACCTGCCTTACGGCAATTTCTCATCCCCCTTACAGCACCTTCCCATGCTCCAGCAAAATTACGAAATTTATTATGCTTCTGCTTATCCATGGAATCGAGTGATATTCCCATTCCCATAACACCAGCATTTTTTAAATTTTGTGCCATTTCTTCTGTTATTAAAGTACCATTAGTCCCAAAAACTGAACGAAGCCCTAGTTTTCCAGCATAAGCAGCAAGTTCAACAATATCTGGACGTATTAAGGGTTCTCCCCCAGAAAATATCATTATCTTAAATCCTGCTTTAGCTATCTGTTCTAAAAGTCTTTTGCCCTCGCTTGTACTAAGCTCTTCATCAGCCTTACATCCAGCATCACGATAACAATGTTCACAGTACATATTACACGCATTTGTCGTATTCCAAGAAATTATCATATTATCTCCCTCATCTACACTTGATATAGCAACGGACATTCGCTCATTCAATGCCGATTTCTTTATCAGTCAAGTAACAGGATGGATCAGTTTCCCAGAAATCTCCATTTCTTGCTTCCGCTCGTGTCCTGAAATTGCCATTACAGACCTCAATGAATTTACACTTACTGCAGCGACCTTTTAAGAGCGGTTTGCGGTCTTTCAATCCTGCCATAATTGGGTTAGATGTATCACACCAAATATCACCAAATTTTCTTTCTCTAACATTGCCAAACGTATAATATTGGGTAAACTGATCAGGATGAACATACCCCATTGGATCTACTTCCCCAAAGGCAATACCAGAACGGTTTCCCCCATTAAAAAATGCGTATTTTTTAATTTGCTCAGCTAATTCCTTATTATTTTCACTAAGTGCCTTTAAATACATATAAACACTATCACAATGATTATCTACTGTAAGAATTTCTTTTTTTAAGCCGCGCCGTTCGAAATCACGGGTTCTTTTTATGATGATATCCATGGCCTGTCGTGATTGCTGTGGCAGTACATCTTCATTCATCATCTGTGTTCCTCTCCCCGAATAAACCAAATGATAAAAGCATACTCTGTTTATATTTTCTTTTTCGATAAAATCAAATATATTTTCCAGTTCCTGCAGATTATGCTGATTTATCGTGAAGCGAAGACCTACACGCTGGTCCACGGCAACACAATTTTCTATGCCTTTCATCGCTGCTGCAAAAGCACCCTGTCTTCCTCTGAATTTATCATTGACGGTACGAAGTCCATCGAGGGATATTCCTACATATCCTACCCCTATGTCTTTAATTTTCTGGGCATACTCACGTGTAATAAGGGTACCATTGGTAGAAAGAGTAGGTCTTATCCCCCTTTCAGCCGCATATGCTGCAAGCTCAAAAAAATCAGGACGAATCAATGGTTCTCCGCCAGAAAATAATAAAACCGGGACTTTGAACTCTGCCAAATCATCTATAAAGTTCATGCCCTCAGCTGTACTCAATTCATTCTTATATTTTTTTTCATCTGAATCCATATAACAGTGCCGGCACTTCAAATTACAGGTGCGGGTACAGTTCCATACTACAACTGGACCAGCCCCTTCATGTACACCATTTTTAGCCTCCCGGGCATCTCTTGTATAGCGAAGACTATCACCATAATAATCTGTAGCAAACAATAACTTCGTAACACTAATCATAAACTTTACTCTCCCATTATATAGTTATCATTAAATATGAATATAATTCATATTTAATGATAACAGCAAAGATTATAAAAATCAATAATAAAATAAAGCCAGCCGCACATAACACTTATATAAATAAACATACCTTCCAGTCTTCTGTTTCTCGTATTTCTATCCATGGAAAAGAAGTAATATTCAGTACGCTTTATTTGCAAAACATTATCTGCGGCAAGCCTTATCATCCTAATATAAAATTGCATATTCTCATTAGATGAGAATATGCAATGCAATTATCTAATTCTCTGCATCTTTTAAGGCAAGATGCGGCATGGCATTTAAATTCATATCCGCAAAATCACCTTTCAAAGCCTGATAGTATCCTCTGCATGCTATCATAGCTGCATTATCCGTACAAAGGATCCTGCTGGGATAATAAAAATCCATGCCATTTTTACGGCATTCTTCTGACAGTTTTTGTTCCAGCAGGCTGTTCGCAGCTACTCCGCCAGCTAAAGCAATTTTCTTAATAGACATCTTTTCTGCTGCCGTAATGACCTTATAAACAAGAATATCTACAACTGTCTTTTGGAAAGAAGCAGCTACATCAGCCTTATTAATAGTTTCTGAACGTTGTTCAGCATTATGTATATAATTTATTACCGCTGACTTTAATCCACTGAAACTAAATTCATAATTATTTTTATTCATTAATGCTTTAGGAAAATCAACAGCTTCCGGATTCCCCTGTTTTGCCAGTTTATCTATCTGCGGGCCTCCCGGATATGGCAGCCCCAGCAGTCTGGCTACTTTGTCAAATGCTTCTCCTGCTGCATCATCACGTGTCTGTCCTATAAGGGAAAAAGAATTATAGTCTTTCATATGTACTAAAGCTGTATGCCCTCCAGAAACAACTAAAGCTATAAATGGCGGACACAAATTTTCATGCGTCAAAAAATTAGCGAAAATATGCCCTTCCAAATGATTTACTGCCACTAATGGCACATCCAATGAAAAAGCCAAAGCCTTCGCTGCTGACACACCCACTAATAGCGCCCCTACCAGACCCGGCCCATAAGCCACTGCCACCTGGTCAATATCCGTCAATTTTCTATCAGCTTTTTTTAACGCTTCATCAAGCACCGGCATTATATTAACAATATGCTTACGTGAAGCTATCTCGGGAACTACCCCGCCAAATTTTTGATGTATAGGAATCTGCGTCGATATAATATTAGCAAGAATCTTCCTGCCATTTTCTATCAGAGCAACAGATGTTTCATCGCAACTGGACTCTATTCCTAAAGTTAACATTTTTCCTCCTTGGCAATAATTATTCGTCTACAGGAACATATTCCTGATAGCTCCCCCGAACAGTATTTTTAGCGTGATATAAGGCCTTGTCCGCATTAGCCATTGCCTGCGTAAAATTATCAGCTGCATTAAACCATGCTATACCGCCCGAAACGCTTAGGTAGCAAATTTCATCAGCTACTTGAAAAGGAGTATTACCAATAGTATACCATAATTTTTTTATCTGCTGGCGTATTTCTGTTTTTGATACATAATCGTACAAACATATACAGAATTCATCTCCTGATCGTCGGCATAACACAGCATGCCGGCGTGGCATGTCGCGCATAAAATCGGCAACATGCTGTATATATAAATCACCTGCGTCATGGCCCTTAGTATCATTTATAGTTTTAAATTTATCAATGTCCATCATTATCAAAGCTATAAACTTATTTTTACTGCTATATAAAATATTTTCCACACAATCGTGAAAATACTGATAAGTATTCAATCCGGTAAGAGCATCGTGCCTATTTTCATAATAAATTTTTCTTTTTTCAAGCATATCCTTAGTAACATCAATGATAATACCATATACACCTTCTTTGGTTTTTCTCATAATAAGTTTTATATAACTACTGTTTGATTTATATACATCATTTTCCACATGTTTTTTCTGTAAAGATATCAAAAGTGCCACAAAAGCTTTTTCATCACTTATAATTTTTCTTTTTTCTATTTCATTAATTCCCAATATATAAAAGAACTTAGAGGTAACAATAATATCATTATTCTGACAGCGAAAAGCCGCCAAAGGAATTTCTGTTAAATTGAGCATTCTTATAAAACATTCATTAGCACTTAAAATATAATTTATAATAGAATATATTTTTTTACTAAGTTCATTTAATTCTGGATTTTCCAAAATTAAATTTTTATCTAGCCAATGCCCGTCTTTTATTCCATCCAAATCTGATACTATATTATGAATTCCATCAATTATCTTTTTCTTTACCAAATATCTAATGGATAATATTACAATAAAGCTTATCATAATGAGAAACAAAAAAATAAAACCAGTAACAATAAACTGTCTATACTGAAAAATATTTTCGGAAATTTCCGCACCTAATATTAAATTATTATACTTTTTTGTCATAATAAATTTTTCTATACCATTAATATAAGCAAAACCCCCATTTTGGTACTTTAATAAATTCCCCCTAGAATATCCCCACTCAGAAATATTCTTTCCCCGATATATCATATCTGTATTTCCTATAATGCTGCCATTAGTATTATCTATTGCAAAAAAATTCTCATTATTATCTATCAGCATATGCCCAAATATATATTTATATGTATTTTTTCTTTCAGCATTATAAAAACGTGATGCTATTATCCCTACCTGCACTATGCCTTTTTTATCAGATCTTGGAACTGCTATGTACTTCATTAATTTATGATTATATGTATTTGGCATTATGTCCTGAATAATGGATGATTTCTTATTATTTTTATCCAGCAGCACCATAAAAGCTGCCGCTTGACTGCCACTTTTAAAAGAAAATCCTATATTTTCCTTCCGTGATGAATAACGAATAATCCCTCTCCCGTCAGTTATATTAATTTCGTCTACAGCTAAAAGTTTTGCCATTTTAGCAGCTTTATCTGGTGAATATAACTGCACTGGATCATTTTCTAGCAAAAAATCCAGCATACGTACCGATGTTAAGTATCTATTTTCCATGAGTGCATTTATATTATTACGTTCTTTTTCATTTTCCTTGATTGTTTCAGCAATATGATTTAATTTCATTCTAAATTCATTTTCTTGATATATTCGAAATATTTTACCTGACAAAAAATAACTTAACACTAACAATATAATCATTGATACTATAATCATACCAATAAGATATTTTGTAAAAATTTTCTGCATAAAATTCCCTTCATATCATAACAACAAATAATTTTATAAAAACTCTGAATAAATTTATTATTGTTGTAAAACACTATTAGATATTATAATATATTTATCTAGTTTTGTATATTATAATATGATCATTATCTATCTCAAAAGAACATTTATATGTTTTAATTTTATATTATATATAAAAATACCGGGATAAGAAAATCTTTTCTATCCCAGTATTTTTACAAACTGTATTTTTTTACTTTTTTGCTATGCCTTTAGTCCATTCAGCAACTTTGTCAGGATGGCCCTTAATCCATTTACGTGCCGCATCCTCCGGTTTCATTCCTTTTGATATATCGAGCATCACCGAATTAATATCATCCACGGTCCAATGAAAATTATCAAGAACTTTATAAACATCCGGCATATCTTTTTTCAAGCCCTTGCGAACCATTGTATTTATATGTTCTTCTCCGCCAAAAACATTTTTGGGGTCTTTTAAATATTTTAATTTGTAAGTAGCAAACATCCAGTGTGGTGACCAGCCCGTTACTATAATAGCCTTTTTGTCTTTAATAGCTTTTCCCAATGCTGTAACCATTGCCCCTGAAGAAGAAGTTTCCAATTTCCAACCTTTCAAATTAGGATATTCTTTTAAAGCTTTTTCTGTTTTCATGCATACACCAGCGCCCGGTTCAATTCCCGTTATCGTCTTATCTGCTTCATTTTTTAAATCAGCAATGGAATCAGCTTTTACATAATCAGGCACTACAAGCCCTATTTTAGCTCCTTCTAAATTAGGCCCAAGGTTCACCATATCCTTACCATATTTTTTATACTGGGCACTATGTGTTGATGGCAACCATGCCGCTACCATCCCATCAGATTTTCCAGAAGCTACAGCCTGCCACATAACAGCATTATCCAACGGTGTAATTTCCACCTTATATCCAAGATCTCTAAGTACTTGGGCTATTACATTTGTTGATGCCACTTCAGTGTCCCATTCAACATAGCTGAGTTTTACTTCTTTTTTCTGTTCCGATGATGACTGTGAATTATTTCCACATCCTGTTAATAACAGTGCCATTGTACCTATACTAAGGCCTATCATTATGATCTTTTTTAATCTGGTTGTAAACAAATACATCGCCTCCTATTAATATCTTACTGCCATTTTTATCTTTTTCGAAAAGTAGTCAGTAGTTGATATACCTTATTAATTTTGTTTATCTACATGTTTATTCAGTTTTTGGGCAAACCGATCAATAATAATAGCCAGTATAACAATCCCCAGCCCAGCCACGAATCCATTGCCTACCTGAGCCCGTTGAAGTGCTGATAATACATCGCGACCTAATCCCGGGGCTCCTATCATTGAAGCAATAACGACCATTGATAGTGACAACATGATCGTTTGGTTAATTCCTGCCATTATAGTAGGATGCGCTATAGGAAGATCAAGTTTTATTAATTTCTGCCATTCTGTACTACCGTATGAATCTGCTGCTTCAGTAAGTTCCTTTGGTACCTGCCTTATTCCTAAATTAGTAAAACGTACTGTCGGTGGCAGTGCAAATATTATAGACGCAAAAATTCCCGGGACAACACCTATCCCAAAAAATGCCACCGCCGGAATCAAATACACAAATGCTGGCATAGTCTGCATAAAATCAAGGATTGGTTTTATAATGGACTGAGCAATATCACTTTTAGCCATGATAATACCCATAGGAACTCCCATAATAATCGATAGCAGACTGGATATAATTATTAAAGACAATGTGTCCATAAAAGGAACCCATAAATTCTGATTATATATAAACCATAGCCCTAAAACAATAAAAACAGACAACCCCATTTTATGCTGTTTTCTGTTTATCCAGTAAGCAAATACAGCACAGGCTACTAAAAACAATGTTGGTGGAATAGCCTGTAGAAAATGTGTTAATCCATCAGTTAAATTACTTCCAATGGCTTGAATAGCATTAAAAAAAGGACTCCATGCATTTGTCAGGGTATTTGTTATCTTTTCCACTGTACCAGCAAGATCAAAATGCGGTAATATTCCTAATAATGAATACATCAGCTAACCACCTCACTTATCTGTTCTTCTGCCACAGATGACAACAACTCTATAATATTTCGGCGGATAATGACCCCGCGAATAATATTATTATCCAGCACAACCACAGGCAAATCCTTAGAAAGCAAATAAGTATATACCTTAGGTATTGGAGTATCAAATGCAACCGTATACATATCTTTACGCACAATATCCCTATAAGAAGCTTTACTGCCATTTTGTTTTATATTTAACACTGTGTCACTATCAGTAATATAGCCTAGATATTCATGTTGGGAATTCGTCAATATAAGAAATGATAAATTATCATGTCCCATTATGTTCATTGCCATATGAAGTCCGGCCTTGTCGACATTTATAATTGCCCTTGGTCTTGACATTATATGCTCCACGCTGAGTATTTTAGTCCTATCTACGCCTTCTACAAAGCGCCGTACATAATCATCGGCAGGATTTGTCAGTATTTCTTCCCCTGTGCCTATCTGAACAATTTTACCATCTTTCATAATAGCTATACGATCACCAATCTTCAATGCTTCGTTAAGATCATGCGTAATAAATATAATCGTTTTGTGCAACTGTTCCTGTAATTCCATTAGTTCATCCTGCATATCACTGCGAATCAGTGGATCAAGAGCAGAAAAAGCTTCATCCATGAGTAAGACTTCTGGATCATTTGCCAATGCTCTTGCTAAACCGACACGCTGCTGCATACCTCCAGATAATTCATGAGGATATTGATCTTTATATGCCAAAAGTCCTGCTCTCGCTAAAGCAGCTTCAGCTGTTTTATGACGATCTTCAGGCACAACACCTCTTATTTCTAAGCCATATTCCGTATTTTCTAAAACAGTTCTATAGGGAAATAAGGCAAAACCTTGAAAGACCATACTCATTTTTGTTCTGCGTACTTGCCTTAATGATTTTTTAGATAGTTTTGAAATATTCATATTATCTAAGTATATATTACCGCTGGTTGGCTCAATCAACCTATTTAATAAGCGCACTAATGTTGACTTTCCGCTACCGGAAAGTCCCATTATAACAAATATTTCCCCTTCATTAATAGAAAAATTAACATTGTTAACTGCTACAGTGGCCTTTGTTTTACGCATAATTTCATCTTTTTCTTTATTTTGGTTTGATAAATCCAATGCCTGTTTTACATTTTTACCAAAAACTTTTGTAAGCTTTTCTGCTTTTATTTTTATGCTCATATATTCCCCCCTGAAGAGTAATTTCCTTAACTAACAACTTTTATTATATCATTAGAGTTGTTATTTTGCAAATTATCTTCCTTTAGAAAAAACTTATCGGCGTTCTTTTCAAGCACAAAAATGACTTATTATTCATCTTATAATGAATAATAAGCCATCATAAAAACGAGAATTTATTCTATTTTATTGCTACGATATCAAGAGAACCATTATGCGCATTTTCTCCCCCTAATACAGTATTATATTTAGCAAAAAATTTTGTTATATTTTTCATCTTATCAGGAGCCCCTATGATTACAAGTTTATCTGCTGCCCATAGCGGCATATCAGGATCTGGTGCAATAAAAATCTCTGTATTTCTGCGGACAGCTATGACCAGCGCACCTGTTGCTTCTCTGAAAGCTAAGCTTTTTAAAGACTGTCCCACAAAAGAAGATTTTTCATTGATAGTAATTTCAATAGGATTATATGGCTGAATATTTTTTAAACGGTCTGAATAATAGGCTATTTCGGTTGTAACCTTACGAAAGCGCGTATCTATTTCTTCCTTCTCTTTTAAAAGGAATTCCAATTCCTGCCGCAGTGAATACACTGAATCTATTCTTTTCTGCTGTGATAAAAACAAAAACGCCCGTTCCACAGACACTACTACAATTTCTTTTCCCTGGGAAACTTGAACGATATTGGCATTTTTTAACATAGCTACAGCTTTTCGGATAGTTTCCGGTGATACAGCATATTGACTGGCTAAAAGCGTCCGCCCGGAAATCTTAGTTCCTACTAAAAATTCATTGTGTGTTATTCGTGTAGCTAAATCAACAGCTATTGTTTGATATACTGGTAAGTGCATATATTACAACCCTCTCCATTATAAATTATGCCTGCATTCAGCTGTATATTTAATATGCACCATATATTATATAGCAAGAATTATAAATTTCCAGTCTTTTTTGTAAAAAACACATTTTCCTTTATTGATTTTTAGCTAAACGCTCTATTTCAGTCATGAGTTTTTTCTTGTCTGTAACTAAATTTTTATATTTGATCCGCGGACGGTCAATTACTATTACAAATAATCCTGTTTCTATAGCTGCCATTAATTTTGTATCGGCCCCACCTAGCTTACCGCTGTTTTTCATTACCACAACATCTGCATCTGTTTGCTCATACATAGCCTTATTAAGTTCTTTTGAAAAAGGTCCCTGCATTGCTATTATATGTTTAGGCATAATGCCCGCTGTTTTACAAGCTGCAAGCGATTCAGCAACTGGCAGCACTCGTGCTATAACAATTTGTGAAATATCCGTAGCCCTTGTTGTAAACTCTGTCAGATGACGACTGCCCGTCGTCAAAAAAATTCTTTTCCCCACCTGAAAAGCCTTTTCCGCAGCATCATCAAATGATACCGCCTTATACAATTGAGGATAATCCGGCAGATTAACTATCGGACGTTCATATCGTATATAATGGATATTCATTTCCCGGCATACCTTCATTGCTGTTTTAGATATATTCACTGCATAAGGATGGCTGGCGTCAAGGAATATTTTCACATGCAGGGCTGCTAATTTTTCTTTCATAAATTTTTCATCCAGCATTTGTTCTATTATTACCAGATTTTTATTTTTTTCCAGCAAAATTTTCCCATAATCACTTACTACTGATGCTGCTGTTTTATAACCCTTTTCCAATAAAAGTTCTGCAATCTGCCGCCCGTCCTGTGTTCCTGCAGCTAAAAATATCATATTTTATAGCCTCGCGGTGTTATTATGAAGTTATCTTCAACATAAGTATTGCTGTTCCCTATGATAACCAGAGAAAACATGTCAATATTTTCCTTAGTAAAATTCCCTAAATCCGAAATAGTAACACTTTCATTATTGCGTGTTGCCGCCCTTACAATTCCCACCGGTGTTAATGCATCCTTATATTGAAGCAGGATTTGGCGTATTTCCTCAATATGCTCCACCCTCTTACGACTTTTAGGATTATATAGGGCAATTACAAAATCTCCCTGAGCCGCAAATGCTGCCCGCTTTTTTATCAATTCCCATGGTGTAAGTAAATCACTCAAACTGATAACGGCGAAATCATGCATAAGTGGTGCCCCCAAAACAGCAGCAGCCGCATTAACGGCACTTATCCCGGGAATAATATCTACTTCAGGACGATCTTTTACAGACAACCGGAGCAGTAATTCCAATACTAACCCCGCCATACCATATACCCCTGAATCTCCACTTGATACTACTGCTACTTTATGTCCCTTCACCGCTTCATCAATAGCCATCTGACAGCGATCTATTTCCTGCATCATACCGGTTCCAATGATATTTTTATTTTTCAATAAAGGTTCAATTAATTTTATATAAGTATTATAGCCGGCAATCGTATCAGCCTTATTTATGGCTTCGTGTGCCCGCGGTGTCATATCAGCAATACTTCCCGGTCCAATCCCGATAACTGTTATTTTTCCCATGCTAATGCTACCGTCACTTTCTCAAATTTTGTTTTATTTAATACTAATTTACACTTTCCAGTGGCAAGTGCTGCTGCCTCGCATACATTACCTATACCTATCTGCTTTTTTACGAACTCTGATTCGATCAGGCCATGCTGCAGAATCATTTTTTTCATTATTGTATTAGGAAAAAACCTTGCATGAATACCATATTTTTCTGCCATCTGCAAAATACCTGGTTCATCTGCCTTTACTTCCGCACTGGCAATGAGGGTGACATCCTCAATGCCATAATTTATTCTTTCACAGGCTTGGCGCAGACATGTTTCAATATGTGTACTGCTTGTACCGCGCCGACAGCCTATCCCGGCAATAAGCTTATGCCTGCACAAAATCAATATGCCTTCTTTTTCAATATGTTTTCTGGTCACTAATACAAAGGGACTCTTTATATTTTTTAGCTCATCCATATCAATAAGCAGTGATTTTATTCCCATTTCCTGCAAAAGCAATTGATATTTTTCCGCTGCCGGAAAATCAACATCTATATAATAATCTATTTTCTTTTTTTTCAGCAAAGTCATGTTCAATATTTTTATATTCTGTAATGGCTTGGCAGAAAGCCCCAGCCTGCGGGCTACAGAATCAGGTGCAAGCAATGCATTAACATCAGTAGCTGTTGTTATTACAGGTATGCTGCCTAAGCATGCTGCCAATTCTGCTGTAAGGTCATTAGCTCCCCCTAAATGGCCTGATAAAAGGCTTACCGCAAAATGTCCCTGTTCATCTATTACTATCACAGCCGGGTCTTCAGCTTTATTTTTTATATATGGTGCTATCATTCGCACAGTAATCCCTGCTGCACAAAAAAATATCAGCGCATCATATTGAAAAAAAATTTTTTTTACAAGATCCCGCATTATTGTAAAATATTTTATTGAAGCTCCTGTATCTATTGAAGTTATATTTCTTTTACTGTACAGTGAAAGCGTAATATCAGCCAGATCAGCAGTCTGTATTTTTTCTGCCAGTTTCAAACCATTTTGCGTAATAACAATAGCCGCACATTTCATATTCATCACCTGCTACTTCTTTAAATCAATACCTTTACGATACATATGGGTAAACTCGGGGGCATAAAGCCGCGATAATTCGTAATTTGTATCCAGACACCGGCCTACTACAATCATAGCTGTGCGGGTTATCGACTCTGCCGCTGCCTTGACTGCTATATCCTTCAATGTTCCACGAACAATTTTCTGTTCCGGCCATGATGCTTTTTGCACAATAGCAATAGGAGTATCATCTGCATAACCGCCTTCAATAAGTTCTTTAACCACTTCATCCAGCATATGTACACTAAGAAATATACACATTGTGGCATTATGCGCAGCCAGTGCCTTAAGACTTTCTTTTTCCGGCACAGGAGTACGACCGGCATTTCTGGTTATAATAACCGTCTGTGATATTTTGGGCAGTGTATACTCTTGCTTCAAAGCTGCTGCGGAAGCAAGAAATGAACTTACTCCCGGAACAACTGAAAAATTTATATTGAGCCGTTTAAGAGCATCCATTTGTTCCTGGATGGCTCCGTAAATAGCTGGATCCCCTGTATGCAGGCGAACCACTTTTAAATTTCTCCCTACAGCATCACTTATAACCTTTATTACTTCGTCCAATGTCATTGTGGCGCTATTATATATAGTACAGTCAGCTTTTGCATAATCCAGCAGCGCCGGATTCACTAATGACCCAGCATAAATTATAACATCGGCTTCCTTAAGCAGACGCTGCCCTTTAATTGTTATAAGTTCAGGATCACCAGGTCCGGCTCCAACTATATAAACTTTTTTCATTATGTAAGAACTCCCTTCATAATCTTGAGAATAAATTTTATATAACTTTATTTAATTATAGCAAAATTGATTTGGCCGGGCAATTTACGAAAAATAAATTTTGTAAATTTATCTATAATAATCTACTATATTTTAATAGAAAACAATTTATTATAGTAAAATATAAATTAAGTTAACTTTTATACAGTTTAATCTTAAAATAGATTGGACTTTGTTAGGATTTTTCGTTACAATATACTAGAAAAATAAGCAGGAGGTTTTCAAATGACCGTTTCGGTTGAACTTGTGCCACGTGATAAAAATATTCTATGTCAAGAATTACAAGAACTCAAAGACAATAAATTACCCGTTAATTTGATTAATATACCTGAATTACTGCGCTTTAACATGCACAGCTGGGAGGGTGCCAGTATTGCAAAAAGTTATTCATTCGATGCAATGCCCCATGTCCGGGCTCTTGACATCAATTTAGAATATGAACTTCCCATGAAGGAGTATTTTATAAAAAATAAACTAAATAAAGTTCTCGTTATAACAGGCGATCCTCCACAGGATATGTCCCATAAAGTATATCCTACCATAAGTACCGATATAATCCGAAAATTTCGTGATGAACTGCCTGATATAAAAATTTTTGCCGGCATTGACCAATACAGATCCAGTATGCGTCATGAACTTTACCACATTCGCCGCAAAATCCAAGCAGGGGCATCAGGTTTTTTCACTCAGCCTTTTTTTGATCTGCGTTATATTCAAATATATGCAGAAATGCTTGAAGATATTAATGTCTACTGGGGAATTTCTCCCGTTCTATCCGAACGTTCCGTTAGTTACTGGGAAACAAAAAACAATGTCGTTTTCCCTAAGCATTTTACGCCTACCATGGAATGGAATATAAACTTTGCCCGTAAAGTAATATCCTTAGTAAAAAACTATGGCGGGAATATTTACATAATGCCTATAAAAACAGATCTTAAGAAATATATGTCAGGTATATTTTCCTAAAATTTACTACAGACATTAACTACACTCAATGAAATTTTATTTAACATAAAATATTTCATCGCCTGTCTTAATCTAAAATGTAATAATACTAATTAGTAAAGAGGTAATACAATGTTTAAAATTTTAAAAAAAGAACTTCTCTCCCCCAAAGTATGGCTTTATGACATTGAAGCACCACGCATTGCCAAAAAAGCGGAACCCGGACAATTTTTGATAATACGTACAGATGAAAAAGGAGAACGGCTGCCCCTGACTATTGCTGATTTTGACCGTGAAAAAGGATCAGTATCCATTGTTTTCCAGGAAGTTGGTGCTGGAACAAGTATTTTAGGGCAACTTAATGAAGGTGACTGCATTCTTGATCTGGTAGCACCACTTGGCAAAAAAACCCATATTGAAAAAATGGGTACGGTAGTATGCATAGGCGGTGGTATTGGAGTTGCTCCTATATATCCTATTGCCAGAGGAATGCATCAGGCCGGGAATAAAGTCATCTCTATAATGGGTGCTAAAAATAAAGATCTGCTTATTTTAGAAAAAGAAATGCACTCAGTAAGTGATGAACTCTTCATAACTACAGATGATGGTTCATGCGGTATAAAAGGTTTCGTTACAACAGCCCTGCAACAGATAATCGATCGGGGCGAAACAATTGATGAAGTCATTGCTATCGGTCCGGTCGTAATGATGCGCAGCGTAGCTGAAGCAACACGTCCTTATAAAATAAAAACTGTCGTAAGCTTAAATCCTATTATGGTCGACGGTACCGGCATGTGCGGCGGATGCCGTGTGCAGGTAGGTGGTGAAGTAAAATTTGCCTGTGTGGACGGCCCTGAATTTGATGGACACCTTGTGGACTTTAACGGCTTAATGTCACGCCAGCACATGTATACTGACAAAGAAAAAATAGAATCAAATCATGTCTGCCGACTGACAAAAATCAAGGAGGTCCTTTAAACTATGGCTTTACAAATGACTAAACATCCTATGCCGGAACAGGATCCTGAAATACGTATTCATAATTTTTCCGAAGTGGCTTTAGGCTATGATGAAAAGACTGCTATTGCTGAAGCCTGCCGCTGCTTAAACTGTCCTAATCCCCGCTGTATACAGGGATGTCCTGTACAAGTAAATATTCCCGGTTTTATTGCCAAAATAAAAACAGGCGATTTTGCTTCCTCTATTAAAATAATCAAGCAGACTAATTCTCTGCCCGCTATATGTGGACGCGTTTGTCCGCAGGAAAGTCAATGTGAAAAATACTGCGTCATGGGAATAAAGGGAGAACCAGTGGGAATCGGGCGGCTGGAAAGATTTGTTGCCGACCGTGCTCTGGCTGCTGATACCGAAACAAAACCCAGCATCTGTAATGAACATGCAGAAAAAGTTGCTGTCATCGGATCCGGCCCGGCTGGTTTATCAGCTGCCAGTGAACTTGCAAAATTTGGCTACAGAGTAACTATTTTTGAAGCATTACATAAAGCTGGCGGCGTCTTGTCCTATGGTATTCCGGAATTTCGTCTGCCAAAAGAAAAAGTCGTAAAAGTAGAAATCGAAAACTTAAAAAAACTTGGCGTAAAAATTGAACTCAATTCCGTAGTCGGTAAATTGTATACAGTAGATGAACTTATGAATGAAGAAGGTTTTGCTGCTGTATTTATTTCAACAGGAGCTGGTCTACCACGTTTTATGCACATCCCCGGTGAAAATTTAAATGGTGTGTATTCCGCAAATGAATTTCTTACCCGCTGCAATTTAATGAAAGCTTATAAATTTCCTGAATATAAAACACCTTTAAAAGTAGGAAAAACAGTCGCTGTAATAGGTGGTGGCAATGTAGCTATGGATGCAGCCCGCACTTCCCTCCGCCTAGGGGCCGAACATGTTTATATCGTATACAGGCGCAGTGAAAAAGAACTGCCGGCCCGTCTGGAAGAAGTTCACCATGCTAAAGCAGAAGGGATAGATTTCAAACTTCTCAGCAATCCCTGCGAAATAATTGGAAACGAAGACAATAGTGTATCACAATTGCGCTGTATAAAAATGGCTCTAGGAGAACCTGATGCTTCTGGCAGATGCCGTCCTGTACCAATAGAAGGTTCAGAATTTACCTTACCAGTTGATACAGTGATTATGTCCATCGGCCAGGGACCAAATCCACTTATTCAATCTACTACTCCTGACATGCAAACAAATAAACGCGGCAATATTATAGCTGATGAAAAGACTGGTTCCACTACCAAGGATGGTGTATTTGCCGGCGGAGATATTGTCACCGGTGCCGCAACCGTCATTTTGGCAATGGGTGCAGGGAAAAAAGCAGCCAAAGCTATAGACGAGTATTTACAGAATAAATAATATTTCTCCTATTGCGGAAGAATATTAACAGTACCATAAAATAATTTTCTATATAAAGAGGGGCTGCCGCTGAAGTAAAATACTCACTTCATGCGACAGCCCCTTGAAATCTTATTTTAAATAATATTATTCATAATACATCTGCGTTTCAGTATTTTCTTTTTTTGAATTATTCAAGATTTTCAATAGAAACCAAGCAAAATAATTATAAGTAATGAAACAACAATTACATATTCACCTAACTTGAACGTTTATACAAACAATGATAAACTTATTTGTATTCGAAGAATCAGATAATTATATTTACTCAATGTGAAAATGCTATAATTACACGCTTTAACTAAAACTTACACTAGATATTTATGAAAGGATCATTTTCTTATGATGAATTTTGTCGCGATAGATTTTGAAACAGCCACCAGCGAGCGTAATAGTGCCTGCAGCGTTGCAGTTGTGGAAATTCAAAATGGGCGCATGACCAATTCTTACAACACACTAATAAAACCACCCCAAAAATTTTTCGATCCAAAAAACATCGAAATAAACGGCATAACTACAGAAATGGTAAAAACAGCACCTACTTTTGCCGATATTTTCCCTAAACTGCGACAAATGCTGGAAAATAAAACTGTAATTGCCCATAATGCTGTATTTGACATGGGCGTTATGCGTTCATGCATATGGCAGTACCATCTGCCCAAAATAAAATTTAATACCTGCTGTACCGTACAAATCTCACGTAAAGTATGGCCCTCACTTACTAATCACAAATTAGATACCCTCGGTAATTTTTTTCAAATAAACTTTTCTCATCATGATGCTCTTGATGATGCTAAGGTCTGTGCTAAAATACCGCTTGCCGCAGGACGTGTTGTAAGTGCTTCTGATTTTGATACACTTATTGCCAAAATAGGCATAAAAAAACGCCCTTTTAAATGTTAATTTCTAGCTGAAAATGTAATATAAAACAGCCACTGTTAAGAAATGAACAGTGGCTGTTTTATATTACAAAAATTTAACTTACTATTATTTTAATAATAAAGGAATCTCCATATTTATAACGAAAAATCCATTATTAGTATTATAATGGATTTTCTATATTGAGCAATTCAAATTTATTCTTACTGAAATTCAGTATTGCTTCTGCATGCATCTTAGAAAGTTCTGCTGACATAGCACTGCGATTAACCGATAAAAAATCTGCCAGTTCCTGACGCGTAAAGGGAATTGTAAATTCATTACTTCCTGATAAAAGTGCCTGTTCGGAAAAATAAGAAAGCAGTTTTTCACGGGTTGTGCGTTTAGTAACATGGTTTATTTTACAAGTGAGCATATATGCTTTCTTTGCTAGAACAGACAACAAATTATGAATAAGCTGTGAATGATATATACAGTTAGAATCGCATAATGTTGTTATTCGCTGTACATTCATAAATAATATTACAGCTTCTTCTGTAGTTTTTGCACTTATATTCGTTGACAGTAGCGGTTCACATGCATACACTTCACCAAAAAGCTCACCTATCCCGATATGTGCCAGAATACTCCGATTTCCCCAATAATCTTCTCTTTCCAGTATCAACCCGCCGGATAAAACCAATCCCATATCGGTTATATTATCATTTGCCCGAAAAATACTTTCCGCCTTATCGCATTTTGCTACTATACCACCCAGACAACCAAGCATTGAATAAATTTCTCCCTCTGATGCTCCGATGAACAGCGGTGATGATTTTATTACATTGATATATTCCTGTTTCAATCGTCCGTGCGCTTTATTTTCAAATAAAAAAATTTTTTTCATTTAATTCACCTTTTGTTATATTTACAACAGATATTTTTATTATATTATAATAAAATATATTCATAAACACAAGCCCATGTTTTCATTTAAAAAGAAAGGACTATCCTTATGATAAGAAAAATAATAAAAATAAATACCGACAAATGTAACGGATGTGGTATATGTATAAACGCCTGCCATGAAGGTGCTATTGCTTTAGTTAACAATAAAGCGAAACTCATGCACGAACATTATTGTGACGGATTAGGGGATTGTCTTCCAACCTGCCCGCAAAATGCTATCTCTTTTGAAGAACGTGAAGCTCCAGCTTATGATGAGGCAGCTGTAAAAAAAGCCCAAAGGCAAAACAATACATCCTGTCCTGGTTCCACCATAAAATCTTTTACACCGCCTGCGGCAAAAGAAAAACCTGTCACCAATACCAGCCAGTTGCGACAATGGCCTGTACAGATAAAATTAGTTCCTGTAACTGCGCCGTTTTTCAACAATGCCAATCTTCTTATTGCTGCTGACTGCACAGCCTATGCTTACGCTGGTTTCCACGATAAATTTATTAAGGGCAATATCACTCTCATTGGTTGTCCTAAACTTGATGAGGGCAATTACACAGAAAAACTTACTTCAATATTAAAAAACAATAATATAAAAAACCTTACTATTGTACGCATGGAAGTTCCCTGCTGCGGTGGTCTGGAAAATGCTGCTAAAGCAGCCCTGCAGCAAAGTGGCAAATTTATTCCCTGGCAGATAAATATAATTTCAACTGATGGCAAAATCATATCAGAATGACATTCTTCCATTATCTTAAAAGTAATAGAATTATCACCATAAATGGTTAAATTTGTTTATTATTATTTATATTTTAGGAGGTTTTACTATGAATAAAATGTTTTGTTTCCAATGTGAACAAACAGCAGCCTGCAAAGCCTGTACAAACAATACAGGGGTCTGCGGCAAGCCAGCTTCCACAGCCAATTTACAAGATAAGCTTACCGGTTCACTTATTACTATGGCCCTGAATATGAAAAATTCCCATGAAATTCCTACACCAAAAATAAATAAACTGACTCTAGAATCATTATTTACCACTGTTACCAATGTAAACTTTGATAATAACAGCGTAAATACTTATATAAAAAAAATCAACCAGATTAATACCGCCTCTATGAAGAATTATACTATGAATCAGCTTTGGCAGGAACCTGATGAAGATATCCGTTCTTTAAAATCACTTATTTTATTCGGCCTGCGTGGCATGGCTGCCTATGCTTATCATGCCCTGCTTCTCAACTACACAAATGCTAAAGTAATGGATTTTTTCTATACGGGTTTAGCTGCCATCGGTTCTGAAAAAACAATGGCTGAACTTCTGCCATTAATCATGCAGCTGGGGCAAATGAATTTAAAATGCATGGAACTTTTGGATACTGCTAATACTACCACTTATGGCACTCCTGTACCCACAGAAGTTACTATGACTATTGAAAAAGGCCCTTTCATTGTTATCACTGGCCACGACTTAAAAGATCTTGAACTTTTATTGCAGCAGACCGCAGGAAAAGGCATCAATATCTATACCCACGGTGAGATGCTGCCATGCCATGCTTATCCTAAACTAAAAGCTTATAAACACCTGAAAGGTAACTTTGGTACTGCCTGGCAAAATCAACGCAATGAATTTTCTAATATACCCGCACCTGTATTATTTACAACAAACTGCCTAATGCCTCCTAAAGAATCTTACAAAGATCGTATCTTTACAACAGAAGTTGTTGAATTTCCCGATATTATCCATATAGGAGCGAATAAGGACTTTTCTCCCATTATAAATAAATCCCTGGAACTCGGCGGATATACAGAAAACCATACCATTAACGGAATAAACGGAGGCCACAAATTAATAACCGGATTTGGTCACAGCAATGTACTAGCCGCTGCTGATAAAATAATAGCTGCTGTAAAAACGGGTTCCATCAAACACTTTTTTCTTGTTGGCGGTTGTGACGGTGCAAAACCAGGCCGTAATTACTATACAGATTTTGTAAAGCAAACACCAGCAGATACTTTGATTTTGACACTAGCTTGCGGTAAATACCGGTTTAATGATCTCAACTTGGGTAAAATTGGTGATTTCCCCCGTATTATGGACATTGGACAATGCAATGACGCTTACAGTGCTGTCCAGATTGCAGCAGCTCTGGCTAAAGCTTTTGCCTGTGATATAAATGAACTGCCCTTATCTTTCGTCCTGTCCTGGTATGAACAAAAAGCTGTCTGCATCCTATTGACACTATTATCATTAGGTATAAAAAACATCTATTTAGGCCCCACACTGCCCGCTTTTATATCTCCTAACGTACTCAATTATCTCGTAGAAAACTTTAACATTCATCCAATAAGCACTCCAGAAAAAGACTTAAAAAAAATTCTCGGCTAAACAATATTATCTTTAACTACCAAAGGAAATTACTCCATGAAAAAATGGCTCATAATTTATTCCAGTAACACCGGAAACACAAAGCAAATTGCTACTGCCATGTACAATACCTTAAGCTGCGGTGAAGGGGATATATATCCCCTTCAGGAAATACCTGCTGATTTTTGTTTTTCTGATTATGATGTTATTATGGTCGGCTATTGGCTGATACGTGGCGGTCCTGATAATGCTGTCAAAAAACTTTTAAGCAAATTTACTAATAAAAATATAATATTATTTCAAACCCACGGTGCAGAAAAGTGCAGTGAACATTCCATTACTGCATTTGCTCGCGCAGCCAGCTGCCTTGGTCTTAACTGCAATATCATCGGTACATTTTCCTGCCAGGGAAAAATAAATCCAGTTCTTCTGGAAAAAAGGCGGTCTGTATCTTCCGACAATCCCCATGCAGCTAATAAATTAAATGAAAAACGTTGGAAAATGGCCTTGTTACATCCTGACTCAAACGATTTAAAAGAAGCTGCTTTATTTGTTAAAACCATGAAGAGAAAACTTTTTTTAAAAGAAAAATATTATTCTCAATAAATATTTTAAAATACTTATTGACTATTTACTAAAAAAAAAGTATAATTATTTGCGATGCGGAAGTGGCGGAATTGGCAGACGCGCTAGACTTAGGATCTAGTTCCCCGTGAGTGCAGGTTCAAGTCCTGTCTTCCGCACCAGATAATAAAAATATAATATAATTTATAATAAATAAACTGTTATACTGTCTATATTTACTTTACAAGATATAGTAATCTATTATTCTGCTTTAAGCACAGATAATAAGTTCGCTGTATTTTAAAATAAATTTTTCTGTAGGCAGTTTTTTTTATTGCGTTTGACTAATTTAATACAGTATGTTATTATGTAATTGATAATTAATATCATTTATATAAATTATCTTTCCTCTAATAAAATATCCTCCACACAGAAAATGCCGGGTAAGCAGTAATAGCTGCTTACCCGGCATTTTCATTTTACTTTACTTCAAACGCAATTTAAAACTTAAATTTATGCAGCATTTCTTGTGATTTCTGCGCCAGTTTTGCCAGAGCTTCACTAGCTGAAGCAATTTCTTCCGAAGAAGCCGACTGCTGCTGTGTTGCCGCTGACACCGACTGCATTTCTTCCGATACCTTATCGCCATGTTTATCTATAGTTTCCACTTCATTGGCAATATTCCGGGCACTATCAGTCACTTGGTCAACAGCTCCAGCCATTTTCCCCATTTGTCTGGAAACTTTATTTACCAGCTCATTAATTTGTTCAAACATATGGCGCAGTCCCTGTACAGAATCTGCCCCTTCTACTACTTCTGTCCGTCCTTGCTGCATAGCTGAAACAGCATCATCAGTATCATTTTGTATCTTTCCTATAAGTGATGCTATTTTTTCTGCTGCTTCCCGAGACTGTTCAGCAAGTTTTCTTACTTCTTCCGCTACAACAGCAAATCCTTTACCATGTTCTCCAGCCCGGGCTGCTTCAATAGCAGCATTAAGTGCCAAAAGATTTGTCTGTCCGGCAATATCGGAAATTGTATCAATTATCTGTCCTATTTCTTGTGAACTCTGTCCTAATTTTTCAACAATTTTGGCTGATGATTGTACTGTTTCCTCCACATTTTTAATTTTTGCGACAGACTTATCTATTGTCTTATTCCCTTCAGTGACATGCTGTGACACATTTGAAGCGTGCTGCGCTACCTTATCTGATTCAGTCCTGATGTTTTCAATAGACACTGTTACCTGCTCTACTGCTTCTTTTCCTCTTTTTACTGCTTCTTTATGTTTTTCCACTACAGATGAGGCATTCGTTGCCGATTTTGCCACTTCAGTAGCCGTCTGAGCTGACTGCATAGAACTAGCTGTTAATTCTTCTGAAGACGCAGCTACTTGTTCTATAGAACTATTTATTTGTTTCATGAGGGCAGCTACTTCATTGCGCATATTAAAAAGCATATCTGCCATATCACCAAACTCATCTTTTCTTTCAATTTGACGTTTTGTTTCGCTGTAATCCCCATCACGCAGTTTTCGACATATTTCTATCATCTGGCTCAATGGAGTGATGATTTGTTTTACAAACCAAAAACAAAAAACAGCCAAAATTAAAAACACAACAATAGTTTTTATAATTATATTATGTAAAGCACTCTGGACCGCTGATTCATTGCTTTGATTTATTTTTTTGGCAGCATCGTTTTCTACTTTTTGCAAATCATTCAGCTTATCCCGTATTTTTATCATAGAGGCAGCACCCTGGTGCTCATATAAATCGGCTGCTTCCGCCTTTTTCCCTTGAATAGCCAGTTCCATTATATTATTCAGAGTATTTTTATAAATTTTCCAATAATTATCAGTCTCCGCCAGCTGACTTTTTCCAGCTGGTGATGCTGTTTTCTCATATTCCTGCCATTCTTGTTCATAGTTATTACTAAATTTAACAAAATCGGCTTTACGTTGTTCCAATTTTGCCGGATCTGTTTCTATTATTGTCTGTATAGTCCGACTTTGTAATATTCGTGTATCAATTATGGTTTTATTAAGATGCTGTATTGACTGCATATTCTGAAAATATATATTATCCATAGCTTTTTGAGCCCCGCTCAGATAAGAATAACCAGTATATCCAACAGTTATCATACCTAATACACCAATAACAATCATAACTGCCGCTTTATAGACAATTTTAACATTATTTAATTTTTCCATACTACTTCCCCTTTTATTTTTTTTTATCATTTATTGCTGCCTAATAGTTTACTTCAATAAATTTTAATATTTTCCTGCCATAATTATTAGTTCTTATTATATTTTGGGATAAAAGGGGCTGTAACTCCTAAGTTACAGCCCCTTTTATCCCAAAATATTCATTTAATTTATACTACTCACATTTAGACCAACCGCAATATGTGCATGTAACACAGTTGCCTTCCGGCTTTAATGTATAATGACCACATTCTGGACATTTTTTATTTATTGAAGCATCTTCACTTTCATCAACATATTTTTCATTATTTTTCTTCTGCTGAGCTTCATTATATATTTCTGCCAAAGCTGATGCTATAGCATTACCACATGAAAGTGATATATTCTTCTTACCCCCGCGTATAAGAGCTTGGCAAGCTGAACATTTGCTGACAGCAAGCTGTTTTATTATATGTTTTACACTTATCCCTGACCTTAATGCCAGTGATGTAAGTCGAGTAATTGTGGCAATATTACTGGCACAGCCACCTGAAGCATTTGTAAATACTTCAAACACTTGTCCATCCATTGTTTTATTAATTGTAATGTACATTTTATCGACACATGAAGTATGACGCACTAAAGTACATCCATCCAAGCGTTCTATATTATCGCGTTTTATCGGCGTAATAGTATCATATTCTATTTTTGATTTCTTATTTGTCACGCCTAGTATATTACCGCGTTTGCAACCATCGCGAAATACAGTTATCCCTTTGCACCTAGCCTGCCATGCTTCGATATAAATGTTTTTTATATCCTTTGCTGTAGCATCATGCCGCAGATTTACTGTTGATGATATTGAATTATCAACATACTTTTGCATTGCTGCCTGCAGCTTGACACGATTCAAATATGGCACATCATGACTTTCGATAATCCAGGGAAAATATTTTTTTATTTCTTCATCAGAAGTATCATAGCTCAATTTATGATAATCTAACAAATCCTTTACAGAATGGGCATAGACCTTAAAAGCTTTCTTTTCTCCCTCCATTTTATGCGTTGTCCGCATATAACTTATTTTATAAAGAGGTTCACATCCGCCAGAGAATACTCCCATTAACAAGGAAATAGTACCTGTCGGGGCAATTGCTAGTAAAGTTCCGTTTCTAAGTCCATAAGTTTCTATTCTTTCGTATACATCTGGTGCTTCTTTTCTGAGCAGTGCAATTATCGGTGATTTTTTTGTTTTTTCCCAGTCATAACGACCAAAAGTGCCCTTTTCTTCGGCCATTTTGGATGATGCTTTAGCTGCCTCAATAAGCATTATCCGCATAACTGCTGCTACAAAATCATTAGCATCTTTTTCCCCATATTTTAATTTCATAGCAATAAGAGCATCGGCTACGCCAAAAAGTCCCAGTCCAATACTACGCCAATCATCTATACATTTACGATTAGCATCCAAGGGCTGTGTTTCATATCCGTAATCCAATACTTCATCCAAAGCACGAACCGCAACATTAACGGCTTTTGCAAATTCTTCTTTATCAAGCTGCGCTTTTTCAGTAAATTTATCACTAATGAAATTATAAAGATTTATACTCATAAGATTGCATGAATTATACGCATTTCCACCAAATTCACCACAAGGATTAGTTATTTCGATATTATAATCATCATAGCCGCTTAATAATGTATAATCATTTAGCCTATCAACAAATAATGCTCCCGGATCTCCCCAGTCCCACTGTGTCTGGCAATATTCTGCAAAAAATTCTGCAGCATTAATTTTTTTTCTGATCTTTTGTCCTGTTGCTTCAACATCAAATTTTAACTCATATTCTTCGTTATTTACTACAGCCTTCATAAAATCATCTTTAAATAAAATAGATATATTCATTGAAGCCAGTTTTTCATTATTTTGTTTCATATGGAGGAATTCATATATATCAGGATGATCACAGTTAAGACCTACCATCATAGCCCCCCGACGTCCATTTTGGCTTATAACTTCGCCCGTGGAATCGAAAATTTTCAAGAAGGATACTGAGCCGGTTGAAGTACGCGCTGCGTTATTAACCTGGCTTTCCTTTGGCCGCAGTTTGCTAATGTTTACGCCTATGCCCCCGCCATAAGAAAATATTCTTGCTATTTCCGCATTGACCTTGAATATTGATTCGATATTATCTTCTGGTGATGGCAATATATAACAGTTGCTCAAACTAGCCTTAAATTTGCCTTTTGCTCCAGTTGCATATAAAGTCCTGCCTGCCGGACAAACAGCCCCATCTTCCAAATATTTATGCATAGCTGCTTTTATTTCTGGCGAAAATATAGAAGTAACACGATTAATAAATTTTTGTGGATCATTTTCCCCAATATGATAATATTTTGATTGCAAAATACCTTTGCCTATATCATTTTCGTACCACTTTTCCAAAAAGCTCTCTCCTTCTAAAATTAAATATCTTATTACTAAAGTCAGAAAACATTCTTATCTGATATTGCATATCTAAGCTTATTTATTATAATTTATATTTTCTTTCCATGCAATTTTAAAATGATACCCAGTATACTATATATAGTTATTTAATGACAATAATCAATATTTATCTACCATATATTGATTATTTTAAAGATTGACATAGAGATATGCACTTAGTACCATTCAATATTTTTAATATAAAAAAACAGAGCAGCCTTTAGTACATGGTTCCTGCTCTGCAAAATAACTTCAAAACTAAAAAAGTCTTATCCATTATAAAAATTTTATCCAATCTTCAGGTTTTTTCTTATCTTTTCAAGATTTGGCCCAAATTCTTTTACAAGCATCGGCCTGAATTTACCATAAATTTCAGCAATTAAAATATCATGCGTGATAAAGCACTCCGTAACAAGCATAAACGCTTTATTTTGTGTCCAAAATCCACAGCTGTCCAATGGTTTCAATATAGCAAACAGGCATTGTGAATAATCTGACACTAATGATAACCAACGACCATTTTGGGCTGCATCATCAATCATCCCTTCCATTTCATGATAATACATTTTTCCCAGCTCACACTTAACAGGTCCGTAAACAACACAGACTATTTTTACACCTCTTTTTTGTGCTGCAAACAAATCATCATATAATTTTTCATAATCTTCTGCCCAAATATCCAGATACAAACTTTCTGTAGCTCTCTGCACCATTTCATGGAGTTTATTGAATATTTTTTCAGTACCATAAAAATGAAGGAAATAATCATATTCCCTTCCTGTATTCATGTTTTTAGCATTTTCCTTAATATACTTAATACGCGAATCCGTCTCTTTTTTATAATTTTCCAAAAGATCATCTAATGGTATAGCCACATATTTTTTAGGAGATATCTGATCTACCAAATTAAGAAAATTCTTATTAACTAATTCTTTAACTATTGAATAAATCTTAGATTGAGGCACACTTGATCTCTTACTAATTTCATAGGCCGTAATGCGCGGATTTTCTAATAGTGTAACGTAAACAGAAGCTTCATACTTAGTAAGACCTATTTTCATTAATTCATTGACAACATTACTTTGTTTGTCATTCATTTTAAACCTTCTTTCCTTAGTAATAACCCTTTCATTAATAAATCTATTTAAATTTTATGAATATATCCATAAATACAACTATAAATTATGACTTATATAGTATAATATTATATGATTTTATGAAAATAAATGCAAATAAGTATGTATAAATATCAATAAAAACAGCTTCTCATTATATATTTTTTTACAAAATAAAAAAGCAACTTGATTTTCAAAATACTTCAAGTTGCTTTTCTATTATATGAAACTAATAAATTCACGCTACAATTATTGTGCCTGATTTTCCTCTTAACGCATCCTTAGCATTCTTTAAAGATGCTACTATTGCCCTTTTCTCTGGGTTGGCACCAACAAAGTTCATTGCTGCTTGTATTTTAGGCAGCATACTTCCTGTACCAAATTGTCCCTCGTTTATATATCTTTCTGCTTCTTTGAGTGTGAGCCGTTTTAGAGCCTGCTGATCTGCTTTACCAAAGTTAATAGCAACATTATCAACAGCTGTCAATATGATAAACTGATCCGCCGATAACGCATCTGCTAATTCAGCTGCCGCAAGATCTTTGTCAATAACTGCCGTTACACCTCGTAATGATTCATCACTCTGTTTAACTACCGGGATACCTCCACCGCCTGCCGATATTACTATTTCTCCATTATCGACAAGTTTTCTTATAGTATCTATTTCTATTATTTTCTGTGGAACAGGCGATGCCACTATTCTTCTGTAACCGCGCCCTGAATCTTCCATAATTGAATATCCTTTTTCTACATGAAGTTTTTGGGCTTCAGCTTCACTGTAATACGGACCGATAGGCTTTGTAGGATGTTGAAATCCTTTATCATTTTCATCAACTATGGTCTGGGTTATGACAGTAACAACATGTTTATCTATATGACGCTTATGAAGTTCTTCTCCCAATGCTTGTTGTATATGATAGCCTATCATCCCTTGGCTCATCGCTCCACAAATATCAAATGGCATTGGCGGGGTTAAACTTTTGGCATACTCATTTTGTACTACAATCCGGCCTACCTGTGGTCCATTTCCATGTACTATAACAATTTGTATATCATTTTCAATCATATCAGCTAAATAAACTGCTGTATTTTTTATTGTTTTCAACTGACATTCGGCCGTAGCCGGTACTCCTTCGGCCTGTAGTGCATTGCCTCCCAATGCTATAATTGCCCGCATACTCCCGACTCCTTATATATTTATTTCCAAAGACACATCATCTTTACGTCAACAATCCACTATACATCAATTTCAAAGCCACAATTCCAAATATTATAAATAACACTGCCAAAGCAGCTTCATACCGTGTAAAAACTTGTTGTTTTTTTTCTTTTTTAGCTTTTACAAAGACAATCACACCAGCAGCATATAATATCGTAATAAGCAAAAGATATTGCAGCCCGGCAGCATAAATAAGCCATGCTGCATATATAGTTGATACCATTCCGCAAATCATATCCCTCATACTATTATGTGAATTAACATCATACGTTTCCCGTGTAATTACTATTTTTAGTCCGTATAAAGCACTTAATAAATATGGTACTAAAATTGCAGAACTGGCTATGGAATATAACGCTTGGTACGTACTACTGGCAAATAACGTCAATAATAATGCAATTTGTACTATGATATTTGTAGCTGTTAAAGAAATAATTGGCGCTCCATTTTTATTTTCTTTCGTAAAAATTTTTGGGAAAACTCCATCTTTTGCCGCTACAAATGGTACTTCTGCTGATAATAGTGACCACCCTAAAAGTGCTCCCAGCAATGATACAACCAGACCTGCATTAATTATAGCCGCACCAGTTGGCCCTATTACAGCTTCAAGCACATAAGCCATAGATGGTGTAGCCTGCTGTGATAACTGTTGTTGCGTCATGACACCCAATGATAACAGAGAAATCAAAACATATATGAGCAGTGTTCCTACCAATCCAATTACAGTGGCTTTACCTACATCACTTTTTTTACGTGCCCTGCCGGAAAATACAACAGCACCTTCTACACCGATAAACACCCACAATGTAACAAGCATTGTACTTTTTACTTGATCCATAACACTCCCTAAAGAAGGATTATTACTTCCCCATATATCAAATGAAAATATATCAACCTTAAAAAATATAATGCAAACAATAATAAATAAAAAAATGGGAACCAATTTAGCTATAGTCGTTATTACATTGATATATACGGCCTGCTTTACACCCCTTAAAATCAAAGCTTGTATGCCCCAAATAAGTATTGACGCGCAAATTATGGAAACCACATTATTCCCCTGACCAAAAACAGGGAAAAAATATCCCAAAGCCCCAAACAGCATGACACTGTATGATACATTTCCGAGTAAAGCACTAAACCAATATCCCCATGCCGAAACGAAACCTACATAATCACCAAAACCAGCCTTGGCATAACTATATATGCCACCACTTAATTCCGGTTTTCTTACGGAAAGTGTCTGATATACTAAGGCTAAAGCAATCATTCCTATACCTGTAATGACCCACGCTATTAAGATCGCACCAGCGCCAGCTCCTTTAGCCATATCCGTTGGTAAAGCAAAAGCACCTCCGCCAATCATAGAACCTACTACCATAGCTCCTAAAGCAAAAATACCTAATTTATTGTCTTTTTCCAAGGATAACACCTCTTTATTATTGATAATATTATTTAATTTTATAAAATGCTGTTCAGCTGCCCTTCTCTGCTGAACAGCATTTTGCCATCACTCAGCTTAAAGCAGCGACCATAACAGCCTTTATTGTATGCATTCTATTTTCCGCTTCGTCAAAAACAACTGAATGTTTTCCTTCAAATACTTCATTACTAACTTCCATTTCCTTTAAACCAAATTTTTCAAAAATCTTTTTCCCAACTTTAGTTTCAGTATTATGAAATGCCGGCAGGCAATGCTCAAAAATGACTTTATCATTTTCAGTCATTCTCAATACCTGTGAAGTTATTCTATATGGCGTCAGCAATTTTATTCTCTGTGCCCATATTTCATCTGCTTCTCCCATAGAAACCCAAACATCCGTATATAAAACATCTGCGTGTTTAACTCCTGCCGCAACATCTTCAGTAATAGTTATTCTTCCACCAGTATATCCAGCAATTGAGCGGCATTTTTCCAATAATTCATTTTCCGGCCACAACTCTTTAGGTGCTGCAATACGAAAATCCATTCCCATTTTAGCTGCACCTATCATTAAGGCATTAGCAACATTATTCCTGCCATCGCCCAAAAAAGCAAAAACCATTTTTTCATATGGTTTATTCAAATGTTCTTTTGCTGTTAAAAAATCAGCTAAAACCTGCGTAGGATGATCAGCATCAGTAAGTCCGTTCCATACTGGTACCCCTGAATATTTTGCCAATTTTTCAACAATTTTCTGATCAAAACCGCGATATTCAATTCCATCATACATGCGTCCTAATACACGAGCTGTATCGGCAATAGATTCCTTTTTCCCAATCTGACTACCTGTAGGGCCTAAATAAGTAACTCCTGCCCCTTGATCATATGCTCCAACTTCAAAAGAACATCTGGTTCTTGTAGAATCTTTTTCAAAAAGGATTACTATATTTTTCCCTCTGAGTTTCTGCTGTTCATTTCCTGTATATTTTGCTTGTTTCAAATTCTTTGCTAAATCAAGCATATAATTTATTTCCTTAGGTGAAAAATCTAACAATGTCAAAAAACTACGATTTTTTAAATTGAAACCCATATCAACAATCTCCTTTTTGTTATAAATCTTCTCGATAAAGCGGCATACTCATACACCTTGGACCACCTCGGCCACGCGATAATTCAGATGAAGGAATAATATGAAGCTTAATCCCATATTTTTCTGAAAGTATTTTGTTTGTAACATAATTGCGGGAATAAACCACAACTTCTCTTGGTGCGATTGCCAGTGTGTTAGCTCCATCATTCCATTGTTCGCGTGCTCCGGCGATTTTATCCCCGTTCCCACAACGAATAAGTGTTATTTCACAGCCTAAATGTTTTTGCAGAATATCCTCTAATTTAGCGTTCTGTTTTTCTATATTTATTTCTAAATGATTCTGATCTCCCTGTTTTGTTATTTCATAAACAGTCAATGGCCCTTCTATTCCTGAATGTATCGTAAATTTATCACGATCAACCATAGTAAAAACTGTATCTAAATGCATGAACGCTCTTGACACCGGAATATTAAAAGCAAGAACAGTTTTAAAATTCGTATTATTCAAAAATAACCTTTTACATATCTTATCAATAGAAGCAGCATCTGTCCTTTGTGATATACCAATAGCCAAAGTCGTATTGTTCAGTACCAGAATATCTCCACCTTCAATAGATGTTTTTTCATCCCGATCAAACCAAAACGGTATTTCAGCATCTTTAAAATATGGATGATTAGCAAAAATATACTTAGCAAAAATTGTTTCCCTGTTTCTTGTCTGTGTACGCATATGATTTAAGCTAATACCATTACCAACGACCGCAAAGGGATCCCTGGTAAAATACAAATTTGGCATTGGATCACAGATAAATGGATAATTATCATCTATCTGCCCACAAAGCGATTTACAATGTTTTTTGTCTATTTCTTCTTTTCGCACACCAGACATCATTTTATTGATCAAAGTTTTATTGGGAAGACTGCCAAAATATTCTATCAATGTTTTTTGCAAACTTTCACCGGAAACCGAAGCTTCATCAATGAATTGCCTGATAAATTTTTGTTTAACTTCTTCATCTGAAATTGTTTCTACCGCAAGTTCTTCCAGATATAAAACTTTTACCCCGTTCTTCCGCAAAATATCAGCAAAACAATCATGTTCTTCCTGTGCAATCTTAAGATACGGAATATCATCGAATAGTAATCTGCCTAAAAGATCCGGCGTTAAATTTTCAATTTCCTGGCCGGGCCTATGAAGCAGTACCGTTTTCAATCTACCAATTTCTGATGTGACATTTAACACTTTATTCGGATCAATTATCTTATCAGTTTTATTTATAGGTTTTCTTAATAATGTACTTTCCATAGTTTTCTCCTATGTTACAATTAATTATCAATACTATTTTCTATTGCCAGTTTATAATTTCTGCAAACACTTCTTTCTGTTTATTATCTATTAACTACCTAGGTGGTTACTATGATTGAAGTATATTAAATTATAAAGGTTTTGTCAAACACAATAATAACTATTTTTTATAATATTATATTCATTTGGAATAAAAATAAACTTTACTTTGTATTTTATTTCATTGTATATTAAGGATTTATTTAAGTAATCAGTTTTTTCTTAATTATTTTTTTATAAATATTCATTTTATTTTTTTAACCTTTAATAAGTATTACATCTATTATAAGTATGTAAATTAATTGACTAAAACACATTAAGGGATATATTATAAAAAATAATGCTGTTTATTTTTAATTTATAAAAACTAAGGAAAGAGAAGTGAATTTTATGAAAAATTTACGACTTGAGAAAATTAAACAAATTATCACAACGCACGAGGTCAATACACAAAATGAGCTTTTAACCATACTGCAAAAAGAAGGATTTAATGTTACACAAGCCACTGTTTCGCGTGATATAAATCGTTTAATGCTAATGAAAATTCCAACTGGTACGGGACGTTACCGATATGCCTGTAGAACCGATTCATCACATAGTTATTCAATCAAGGGCCATTTACGTATCTTCCAGGACTCTGTATTATCAATGGATTTTAGTGAAAATATTATTGTTATGCACACTTTGCCCGGCTCAGCTGAAGCTGTTGCTTTTTTTATTGACTATATCAAATTTCCCGAGATACTTGGAACATTGGCAGGAGATAATACTTTACTAATAATTATAAAATCAAATATAATAACCACTACTGTTCTAAAAAAATTACAAACACTGTTAAAGATGTCCATCCACAAAACCTGTCTCTAAAAAACGATCTGACAAAATTCAAATAAAAACAGGCATTATTATATAGAAAATACAATAATGCCTGTTTTTATTTGAATTTTTGGCAAAATAATATAAATTCGCCATACTTTGAACAGTATATATAGCCACAAATATAATCCAGACCAGACTGCCGGCCGCCCTATTAATACTATTTTAATGAGCAAATCTGATTTAATTTTTTCCATTGCTGTTGAATTTTATTACACTTATAAGTATAATTTAGCTAAAAGACTATCATTTTTTTATTATGTATTATTTTTATAAAATTAAACAGTACAAACTTACCATACTCAATTTCAGCTTAAACTATATGGATATCTATATAGCTTCAATTAATATAAATTTCACTGTGGTATCGTCACACAATCATTAAAACATCTAAAAGGAGTGTTAATTCTATGAAAATAGGAATAATAAGTGATACACATGGCTGTGTGGATCGTTTTTCTCTTGCATATGAAAAACTATTTAAGGATTCAGATATGATAATTCACGCCGGAGATGTTCTCTATCATGGTCCAAGGAATCCTATGCTGCCTGACTATAATCCTGCAAAACTAGCAGAAAAAATAAACAGCCTCCCTATGCCTATAATTATTGCTAAAGGCAATTGCGACAGTGAGGTAGACCAGCTCGTTTTAAATACCCCCATACAAGCACCATATACGTATGTAGTTGTGAATGGACTGAAAATTATAACAACCCACGGTCATCATGTAATGTCCGATAAAGAAAAGGATACTATGGCGGCACATCTTAAGGCCGATATCTTTATAAGCGGGCATGTCCATATTAATGTGCTGGAAAAACGTGGGAAAACAATTTTTCTAAATCCCGGATCACCATCATTAAGTAAAAGAACTGATAAAAAACAAACTGCCGCAATTCTTACAGATAAAGAAATTGAAATAATTGACATTGATTCAGGAGAAATTATT
The DNA here is from genome assembly GCF_015732155.1 of Pectinatus sottacetonis. Lineage (NCBI taxonomy): Bacteria > Bacillati > Bacillota > Negativicutes > Selenomonadales > Selenomonadaceae > Pectinatus > Pectinatus sottacetonis. Next base: position 1,664,520 of record NZ_WIQK01000001.1, on the reverse strand, counting down.
ATGTCACTCAAGCGATAAACAATTCACTAATAAAATAGGAGGTCCCTCAGGACAATATGTTCAACAACAGTAGATTTTTACGCCGTATAGACCTGCCATTAATAATTGCAGTTGCTATTTTAATTCTGATTGGTATTGTTATAATCGGCAGTGCAACACACGTAAACACCCCGGGTAATGAACGGTATTGGTACGTACAGCGCCAAAGTATCTTTGCTTTAATAGGCGCTGCACTAGTATTTATAATGATGAAATTTGATTACCGTATGCTACAGCCGCTTGGAAATAAGCTATATATATTTAATGCTATTTTGCTGCTAGCAGTTGATATTGCCGGTCATTCTGCCTTAGGCGCACAACGCTGGATACAAATAGGACCAATCAGTTTTCAACCATCAGAGTTTTCTAAATTAATAATGATAATTTCTCTAGCTGCTCTACTTGAAAACAGAGTAGGCAAGTTAAATACATTTAAAGACCTGCTGCCAGTTGCTTTATACCTCATTGTTCCTTTCTGTTTAGTTGTTACTCAACCTGATTTAGGTACAGCACTTGTCTTTCTGGCTATATTTTTTGGCATGATTTTTGCTGCCGGCGTTAACATGAGATTAATTGCTATTCTTTTTGGTTTTGGTCTGTCCTTACTGCCTATTTTTTGGCATTTTTTAAAAGATTACCAGAAAATGCGTATCATGGTTTTTATTAATCCTAATATAGATCCTTTAGGTTCAGGATACCATATAATACAATCAAAAATAGCTATTGGTTCGGGTCTTCTATTTGGTAAGGGTCTATTTCAAGGAACACAAAGTCAGCTAAATTTTCTTCCAGAAAATCATACTGATTTTATCTTTGCTGTTATTGGTGAAGAAACGGGTTTTATCGGCACAGCAATAGTTCTTTTAATATTTTTATTTCTTTTATGGCGTGGTATGCGAATTGCTCGGGAAGCCAGCGATAATTTTGGAATACTACTAGCTGTCGGTGTTAATTCCATGCTGGCTTTCCATGTATTAGTAAATGTAGGCATGACAATAGGAATAATGCCTGTAACAGGCATTCCACTCCCATTTATAAGTTATGGCGTAAGCTCGCTTATTACTAATATATTATCAATGGGCCTGCTGCTTAATATTTATAATAATCGTCAACAACTTATATTTTAAATATTTTTATAAATACTTATTCTTTTTATGCATAATTCTATATGCATAAAAAGAATAAGTAAAATATTTTTCTTAATATTTTTTATTAACTAATTTTATATTACTAATAAGGAAGGTAATAATTATGATGGGATATGGATATAGTGGATACAATGGTCCTTTCAATTGGTTTGGTACAGGCTTTAGTATAATCACTCATGTAGCCTCTACTGTTCTTATCATTATGGCTGCTATCTGGTTTTACAGGACAATTTTTCATGGTAGCACCCATTCACTTCAGCATCAGGATACCGCACTTGATATATTAAAACAGCGTTATGCCCGCGGAGAAATAACCAGTGAAGAATTCCACCGTATAAAAAAAGATTTAGAATAATTTTTTTGTTTTGGCTTAATATAACTAGACTGCCGCGCACAGAAATTTTCATTCACAAATGTGTATATTTACCTTGTCTGTTCTTAACAGCACAGCGGTAATAAACTGCATTTTATGATGTCAATATCCTTATGCGGCAGCCTGTTTTTGATTAAAACTTATGCGTAAATGTCAATAAGTAATTTACCGGAGTTATAATATTATAATTTGTTGAAGATTGCATTACATTATCTCTGCGATCTAGCAGGTTATCTATTGTCAGCGCAATTTCGTTATTAGCATCAGGCTGATAAATCGTATTCCATGTAGTTAGCAGATAAGGTTTTACTTTCGTAGAATGTTCATTGTCAAGAGCTTCCACTCTATCACACAAATATGAAGCACTAATAGTAGAATTTAGTTTTCTGTATTTATAAGTAAGCCCGCTCATTAGCTGCAAACGTCCATATTTTTCATCCCAATAATCTTTATTGGTACTTTTAACGCGAGGATTTTGATAAGTGATTCCCCATTTATAAGTAAAATTGTCTGCCTTATCAGCAATATCACATGATAATTCTATCCCAGTATTTCTGAAATCTTCATTCAAATATGTATATTCGGTCTTGGCATTGTTTAATTTTGCTGTGATATTATCTTTTATGACAGTATGAAAAACAGCTGCTTTCCAATTATGTCTACCACTATTTTTCTTCCAGCCCAGCTCGTAATTTATCCCTGTCTGCGGTTTCAGCCCGGGATTAGGCACTGCCTTATCGCTTGAACCATACATCTGTGCAAATGTCGGCATAATAAAGGACTGGTTAATATTTAAATATATGTTATTTTCATTATCCATTTTATGTAAAATACTGCCTGCCATGCTGAAATTACTGTAATTCTGGTCGTTATCCGCATCAGTGGTCCATGTTTCTCTCATACCAATAGTACCTGTATTTTTCTTGTCAAATTGCTGTTCCCACTGCGTAAATACACCCCAGTTATTTCTTGACCGATTTCTTCCACTTTCCCCATGACCTGTTAATAGTGGTTCATATTTTTCTCTTTGCAAATCCAAACCGCTTATTATATTGGTTTTTTCCCCAATATGCCAGGTCCTTTGACCGTCAATTCCGTAGGATGTATTACGTTCACGCGTATTATAAAAATCATTTACCTGATTTCCCATACGGTCTATAAATGTCGGACCGCTGTATTTTATTATTCCCGTATTATAATAAAAATTGCCTTTAACATTATTATCGTGATAAGATAATTGTCCAATGCGCTGCGTAGTGACCGCTTTATGAATATTATATGTCATACCTGATGTAATGCCCTCGGTTGACTCATCAACGCTGCTCATAAAATAATCATAAATAGCTTTGGTATGATAATATCCATAAAATGCATTCCAATTATTATTTATCTTATAATTTACTGCGGCACTTTCTTTCTGCACATCTTTCACATCGGTCTGGGCAATTCCTTTAAGCTTATGTAAATTAATATATTTTTCACTGAGGTCAGATACAGTTCCCCATTTATCACGATTGTAATTGATTGTTATTTTATCAGTTCCAGCATTGATATTATAAAATTTCCTGCCATAATTTCCTATACCAGCAGTCACTGTATTTTGGGCTGTTTTTTTTGTTATGATGTTGACCACACCACCCATTGCTTCACTGCCATATAAAATTGAGCCACTTCCTTTTACTATTTCAATGCGCTCAATACTTTCAGCCGGTATTTCGTCTATATCATACTTTCCCCGCCAGGAAATAGGATTGCCATTTAATAAAACCAAAGTTCCATTACCTACACCGCGTATTATTAATTCATTATTCATAGCTCCTCGTGAAGCTCCGGCAGGTCCAAATGATTTATAAGTAAACCCATTTACTTTCGCTAAAGCTTCAGCAGCGTTTGTCGCACCGCTGTTTTTTATTTGTTCAGCAGTAATTACTTCTACAGACTCAGGCACTTCAATATTTTTTTTCTTACTACGCGTGGCTGTGACTATCGTATTGTCAATATTATACTCTGCAGACTGTCCATCCTTTCCATCAACACTGGCATTCACTGCTTGCTGGGCAGCAGTAATGTTTCCCGGGATTGTTGCTGTACAAACAGCAGTTAAAAATATTATTTTTTTCAGTCTTTTCATAAAAATCTCCTTATATAATATATTATTTATTCTATGGCGGACAACACATTTGAGCCTGCCCTTGGAATACGTTGATAAAATTTTATAATTGACACAAAAAAAGCCTTCGCCATAGACGCGAAAGCTTAGTGTACATTATAAACCCCTATCGGTGCTTAATATACAATTACAATAAATCCCATTTCCCATCGCTCGTAGGTCATAACCGTGATTTGTTAACCAGGCAGTTCTCCTGACTTCAGATCTTCGCTCTTTTACGCCTTCCCAAGATAATTACTCAGTGACATTTTGTAAAATTGCTCCCTGTTACAGTGGCGGGACCGTGCCGGCTTTTACCGGCTTCTCTATTGAGCCTTTAAGGCACCTGGTTCATTATATTCAATTTTCAGTTCATGTACAGATAATATTATAGCATAGATATTATTTATTGTTAATACTTATAAAACTTCGGAAAAATAGATTACAGTTACAGTATCTTCCAATGTTATTCTTTTTTTATAAATATTTTCAAAATCGCGTACTAGATCTTCCCGTGTGTTTATCTCCGGGTTCTGATGATCAAGATCTTCTGATGTCAATTCAGCCATCGTTTTAACCTGTACCTTATCCAAAAAAGCAATAAAAAGTTTTTTCTTAGGTTGAAATTTACCACCTGTAGTGATCCATACTAATGAACTTTCTGGAAAGTGTTTACTCACATCCCCCAAACGCACTGTACAATTTTTTTGACGAATCATCAATAATTTTTCATGTTTAGGTGCCTGAAAATTTAATGCCATCATAAGAATTACCTCTTCTCTCTCAGGATAAAACCCCAAAATATATTTTTATCTGTTGTCAACAGTAAATACTATCTCTTACGGAGAAACGGCTTCATACTGTTAGCTCCGTATCTTATAAAACGTCTTATATATACATATTATATTATATATTTAGTAATGATATGTATTTTTATTTCTAATTTTTTTCTTCCGATAATAATAAATAATGCCGCAAGCTGCCATTATTAATAAAGCAATATATTGTCCAGTATGCAGGCTTATATCTATATGGGTTGATAAATACATAAAACCAAAATAAAATCTGCATCCCGTCGCTAAAATGATTGCTGACAAAAAAATGGTACCATAAGATATTTTATTATAAATGACCTGCATATATGTCAATGCTATTGAATATAGCAAAATTATTCCTAAAGCCCCAGCCTGATATAATGCCACTGGTCTGTAATACAAATAGTTTTCAAAACCAGCTGGTCTTTGCTTAAATTGAAGATATACTGCTAAAGCATGATTGCTGCTTACACTTATGGGAAAAGGACTGCCGATTGTATTCTGCATGCAAAAATTACCGATTTGATTAACCATAAGCCCGGCAATCATTCCTGGTGTCAATACATCCAGCCAAAACCAAAAATCCCTGTCTGACACATATGTATATACTAATGTCCCCAGCAATAATCCGGCAAAAGCCCCATATACAGACATCCCACCCTTATTAAGCATGACTATATTATAAATATTATAGGAAAACTCTGGCCAGTGAAAAAACACATATATTACTCTGCTGCAAACAATCCCTGCTGGTATAGTACAAAGCAACATGTCAATTATTACTGAAAAATTTTCCTTTCTTTTTACCACATTAAGCCATGTTATAACCATTCCTACAATTATTGAAAAACTAACTGTAATTCCATACCAATATATATGAATAGTTCCTATTTCCCACATAGTAATAACCCTACAACCACCCTTCTCCAGTAATATAAACAACCATTTTATCATTTTAACTCTAATATAAAAAATTAGCAAACAATTTTCATAAATGTGCTATAATAACATTATAGTAGTTTATTACTTATTAAGGAGGTAATGAATATGACAATTACTAAAGACATGGGGATTATGGAAGTTGTTCAAAAATACCCAGAAACTGTTGACGTATTTGCGATGTCTGGTATGGGCTGCATTGGTTGTGCTGCTGCTCATTTTGAAAATATCGAACAAGGCGCTTTAGCGCATGGCATTGATATTGAAAAATTAATGGCAGACCTTAATGAAGTTGCTGAAGCGCAGCCTCAGCAATAAAATATTAGCCAGTTTATCTAATAGTAAGTCGATGAAACATTTCATCGGCTTATTATTTTTTTATATGTAAAGTTTTTCATTTTATAATAAAATCAATTGCTTTTTTTACTATTTTTTCAGCCACATTATTATCTAAATGAACTTGCCCAATTCTATCCAATAACACCCATTTAATTTTACCATCAACAGTTTTTTTATCATGGAAAAGATCTTTGTAGAGCTTTTCTTTATCACATGCATCCGCTTTCTGCGGTAAATTGCATTCAGCTAAAATTTGGCGCAGTATTTCTATGAGTGACTTATCTATAAGTCCCAGTTCCACACTTATAAAAACCGCTCCCATCATCCCAATTGCTATTGCTTCACCATGATTATATTTTTTATATTGTGTTTCCCGTTCCACTGCATGTCCTAATGTATGCCCAAAATTCAATATTGCCCGCAGACCATTCTCCCGTTCATCTTTACTTACAACAGATGCTTTAATTTCACATGACCTGGCAATAATGTTTTGCAATACTTCATTATTAAACCTAAATACCATCGAAGAATTTTTTTCTATATAAGAAAAAAATTCTTTATCATAAATAAGTCCGTATTTTATTATTTCAGCCAATCCTGCTGATATTTCCCGCGGTGGTAAAGTTTTTAACATATCAAGATCTATAAATACTGCTTTAGGCTGATAAAAAGCTCCTATCAGATTTTTCCCCATGGGATGATTTATTGCTACTTTCCCACCAACAGAAGAATCCACATGTGCTAACAGACTAGTGGGCATCTGTATAAAAGGAACTCCCCTCATATACGTTGCTGCTATAAATCCGGCTATATCCCCAACAACACCACCGCCTAATGCTATGATCGGTGAATTTCTATCCAAACCAGCCTCGATCACTTTTGTGTAAAGGAGCTGTGCTGTATCCCATGATTTTGATGGTTCACCGGCCTTTATCAGCTCAACGGATACACTATATCCCACTGCTTGCAATAATTTTATTATATCATTTTTATATAGCGGCCCGACATTGGTATCTGAAATAATAAAAACCCTGCGGGAAAAACCAGCTTCAGTAAAAAACTGCTTTATTTTCTCATCCAAATTATTTCCTATCCAAATATCATAGCTGTTTTCCTTTAAATCTACCCGTACATTTTTCAATTTTTTCTCCTTTTTAAATACAGCATTATCTCATTAACAATCTGAAGCGGGGATAAATCATCCGTGTCAATTATAAAGTCAGCTTTTTTATATACTGGCTGCCTTTTGTCTAGAAGCTGCTGAACTTTATCTTTGTCAGAATTAAGAAGCGGCCGGTTATTACGTCCTTTAGTTCGCTGAAGTATAGTATTAACACTGGCACAAAGGCAAATAATAATACTGTTTTTCTTCAACACAGCCATATTTTCTTCAAATGTTGGAACTCCTCCGCCAGTAGAAATAACAATATTAGAACATGCCGCTGCTTCTTTTACAGCTTTTTTTTCCTCACTACGAAAATATTTTTCCCCATATTGAGCAAAAATCTCTGGTATACTCATTCCACAGTTTTGTTCTACAAGAATGTCTGTATCCGCAAAAGAAAAACTTATTTTCTCTGCCAGCAGACGGCCGACACAGCTTTTGCCCGTTCCCATAAATCCTATAAAAACTACATTCTTCATCTTTCGTCCAATCTATTATTATAACTTTTAATAGCATTTTTTACATCAATCATATTGTTCCCGGCAAATTGTTCCAAAACTGCATCGGCAATTGTAAAGGCTGTCATAGCGGCTCCAACCACTGAAGCAGCCGGAACGGCACAAATATCACTTCGTTCTTTTGATGCTAACACTTCCTGCCTACTTGCAATATCAATAGAATGGAGTGGTTTCATCAATGTAGGAATTGGTTTCATTACTGCACGGACGATAATATTTTCTCCATTTGTCATGCCGCCTTCCAGTCCACCAGCATGATTACTTTTACGATAAACCTTTTTATGTTCATCATAAAACATTTCATCGTGCATTTTACTGCCAGGATAATCTGCATATTTAACACCATCACCAATTTCAACTGCCTTAATAGCCTGTATAGACATCAATGCCTGCGCTAATTTTCCATCAAGCCGCTTGTCCCACTGAATATGAGTTCCCATACCCATTGGAACCCCACTTACTATTACTTCGAATGTACCACCCAGCGTATCACCCGCCTGACTTGCTTCACGTATTTTTTCACGCATTTTTTGTTCTGCATCAGCTTCCATACAATTAAGTTCAGAAATATTTTGTCCCATATTTTTATAATCTATTTTTTTTCTATCTATCCGTACTCCGCCAATATTTACAACATGTGCTACTATTTTTATGCCCAAATCTTCCAAAAACTGCTGGCAGACAGATCCAACAGCTACTCTGGCTGCCGTTTCTCTCGCACTGGCACGTTCTAAAATATCCCGTATATCGCTTCTATTGTATTTGTTTATGCCCACCCAATCAGCATGTCCCGGCCTTGCTGCAGTTACTTTATCTCCAAAAGGCTGCCCAGTTATAGACATTTTTCGCTGCCAATTCTGCCAATCATTATTTTTTACCTGCATAGTAATAGGACTACCAATTGTTTCCCCAAATCGGATACCAGATAGAATATCTACTTTATCTGTTTCTATTTTCATTCGACCGCCACGTCCGTATCCCATTTGGCGGCGGATCATGTTTTTATTTATTTTTTCAATATCAATTTTAAGTCCGGCTGGAACTCCTTCCAATATAGATGTCAGACATTGTCCATGAGACTCGCCAGCTGTTAAAAACCGCAACATAATAACAATCAATCCTTCCTTAACACATAAATTTAATAAACCTTTAGCCATTGATTCCAAACTGGTGGTACAAATATTTCATTGAATTTAGCTACTGCATAACTGTCAGTAAGTCCAGCTATATAATCAACAACGACTTGTTGTTTTCCCCATTTCTTCTCTCTCACCCAAAATTCCCGCGGCATTTTATCGGGATTTTTCATATAATATTTAAAAAGCTGTTCAACTATAAATCCGGCCTGTTTCCTTTCCTTTTCCAATACTTTAGAATGATATATTTTCTCAAACATAAAAGTACGGAATACATTCATTACTTTAACCATATGATCTGATAATAAAATATCATGTTTATCAGAAGATGACAATATCATATCACTGACCATGCCCGTTATCATTGTTGAATAGTCACTACCCAAGCTGCCAACTACGATATCAGGTAAATCAATTTTATTAAGCAATCCAGAACGTAAACTGTCATCGTAATCATGACAAAGATATGCTATTCTGTCAGCTGTCTTTACTATTCTACCTTCCAGTGTTTTAGGTACTACCTTTCCCGTATGATTTAAAATACCGTCTTTTACTGCAATAGTCAAGTTAAGACCTTTTCCATTTTTTTCCAAATACTCGACCATTCTCAGACTTTGTTCATTATGATAAAAGTGACCTGCTAAAGCATTCATTACTTCTTCCCCAACATGACTAAACGGTGTATGTCCAACATCATGCCCCAGCGCAATAGCTTCTGTAAGATCTTCATTCAAGCGAAGGCCACGCGCTATGGTACGTGATATTTGTGCTACTTCAAGGCTATGCGTCATCCTTGTCCTGTAATGATCTCCCGCTGTTATATAAACCTGCGTCTTATGTTTAAGCCGCCGAAAAGATTTAGAATGTAATATCCTGTCGCGATCCCTTTGATAAGCTGTCCGAAACGGACACATTGTTTCATCCTTACTACGCTTTGCATCACGGCTCTTAGCCGCATCAGGTGAAAGTATTTCATATTCAAGTTCCTCTGTTTTTTCTCTAATATTCATTTTATGCCACCTAAATTATAGATAAACTTCACATTATCTCCAAGTAAATTCTACTGCTAAAAACCATGACTTTTTTATTCACAAATAAAGCCATTATTTCTAACAGAATAATAAAATTATATATAATTGTATATTACACTAAATAATCCGATAATCCTTCCCAATACATTTTATAATGTACTTAACTGTCAAGATATATATTTCATAAATTCATGGTAACAAAGTATATTTTTTCTTTCTTAAATTATGCTATAATAATAGAAGAATAAGAATTCAGAGATATACTAAGGAGGCTTTTTATGCGTGTATTAAAAATCTCTTTTCTTTTATTAGTCTTGTTGCTTGTATCTTCATACAGCAGTGTATTCGCATCGCCTAAAATCACAGCAGATAAAACAACCTTTGACATTTTGTCAGGAACATACAGATTAGATGGAAATGTTCGTGTAGAAACCAGTAAATTCACCGTGACTGCCGATCATGCCCAGGTAAATCTTACTTCATTTGAAGTATGGGCGCAAAAAAACATAAAATGTACTTATGGTCGTAAAGAAGATGGTACTTTAATCAATTTTACCGGTGATGATCTATATGGTGCCTGGCCTGATAAAACGATAACTGTTAAGGGTGGCACAACCTTTGAATACGAAAACATGACAATAACCGCAGATCAAACGTCATTTAACTGGGAAACAAAAATTGCTGATTTTTCTGGTAGTGTCATCGTAAAAAAGGATGGACAAATAGAAAAATACAACGAAATAAAATATAATGTAATAAAAAAAGAATTTATCCAATAATTGATTTGTTAATATCTTAATCTTTATAACGCAATTGGCTATCCCATTTTCATGAAACTATTTTTGCCCCGTATTTTTAGTTAAATATATTTATTTTGACTAAAATATAATTATTATCCGTTATTTAAGTAATAGCCTAAGCATTAAAAAACATTTCTAATGTTTTATTATCCGCAAAATACAGGTTATGTCCATTAATTAACTATATTAAATAAAAACTCTCTTCAATACCTACAGATATTACATGGCAGGATTGAGGAAATATGTAACTATAAAAACAGGCATTTAACAATGCCTGTTTTTATAGTTACATATTTTTTATGGGTGTAATGCCACGAGACAATGCAACAGGACCAGTACGGGCTATTTCCAAAACCTCATAACAGCCAAGCATATCAACTAGTGCCGCCAGTTTATCTTGTTCACCAGTAAGTTCAATAACTACGTTCTGATGCCCCACATCAACTATATGCGCCCGAAATATATTTGCAATATTTACAATATCTGCTCTCACTCCAGGTGAATCTGCTTTTACCTTTACTAGTATCAATTCTCTGCTTATAGACGGCAGCTCACTGATATTAACAATTTTTATAACATCGATAAGTTTCGCCATCTGGTGTATTACTTTATTCAATTCCATATTATCAGATGCATTGACCACAATATTTATTCGTGTAACATCATCTTCTTCAGTATATCCAGCATTTATTGTTTCAATATTAAATGCTCGGCGGCTTATCAAGCCCGATACATGGGTCAATACCCCTGGCTTATTTTCCACGAGAATGGCTATTTGATATTTCATTTATTAGCTGCCTCACTTTCCATTATCATCTGATCAAGCCGCTTTCCTCCTGGTACCATCGGAAGAACATCTTCAGTATCGGGTACGTTAACATCAATAAGAGCAGGACCTTGCTGCGCTAAAGTTTGTTTCAGTATTTTAATTAAATCCGTCTTTTCATCTATACGAATTCCTTTTATTCCCATGGCCTGCGCAATTTTCACGATATCAGCCTTACTATTTAAAATTGACTGTGAATATCGTTTTCCATAAAACATTCTCTGCCATTGCGTTACCATTCCCAAAACATGATTATGTATAACTATTATCTTAACATTAATATCATAATCAGCCAGCGTAGCCATTTCCTGACAGTTCATCATTATACTGCCATCACCGGTAAACAGGACCACAGCTTTATCCGGGCAACCTATTTTGGCTCCCATTGCTGCCGGAAGTCCATACCCCATCGTTCCCAATCCGCCTGAGGTAATAAAGTGACGGGGTCCATAAACCTTAAAAAATTGTGCCGCCCACATTTGATGCTGCCCTACATCTGTAACTGCAATAGTGTCATTCTCCGTCAACTCGGCAGTTTTTTCAATAATTTCCTGAGCCATTATATGATTATCACTCTTTTTATACGAAAACGGATTATTTTTATGCATTTTTATCACATAATCAATCCATTGAGCACTATTCTTTTTAATTTTTTCCGCATATATTTTGGTTTTTTTACATAACAAGGGCAATGACCATCTTAAATCGCCTATTACACTTAAATATGATACAACATTTTTGTTTACTTCAGCATAATCTATGTCGAACTGAATTATTTTTGCCTTCGGGGCAAATTCTTTCATAATTCCTGTTACACGGTCATCGAATCGAACACCTATTCCTATAAGAAGATCACACTGCATAATAGCCATATTAGCCGCATATGAACCATGCATCCCGGCCATTCCTAGATTTCCTTTCTGCTCAGGCTCAACACACCCCAGTCCCATCAATGTACTGGTAACAGGAATGCCGAGCATATTTATAAATTCACGAAAACTGATATATGTACCAGAAGAAACTACACCACCACCTACAAAAACCAATGGTTTTTCTGCCTGTTTCAACAGTTTTACTGCTTTATCCAAATCTTTTTCATTGCCAATATATTTTCCACTATAACCACGTAAATTCACTTCTGCAGGATACTCATAATCAACTTCTGCCGCAAAAACATCTTTTGCTATATCTATTACCACCGGCCCGGGACGGCCTGTACCGGCAATAAAAAAAGCTTCTTTTAAAACCCGTGACAATTCCCTGACATCTCGTACAAGATAATTATGCTTTGTTATCGGTGAAGTTATGCCGCATACATCAGCTTCCTGAAATGAATCTCTGCCAATAAATGGTGTTGCTACCTGACCGGTTATACATACCAAGGGAATCGAATCAATATTTGCTGTTGCTATTCCCGTTATTAAATTTGTTGCTCCTGGTCCCGAAGTTGCTATGCACACACCTATTTTTCCCGTGGCCCTCGCATATCCATCGGCAGCATGAACAGCCCCCTGTTCATGCTTCGTAAGGATATGAGGAAATTTTGTCTTATATATTTCATCATATAAAGTCAGTACAGCTCCGCCAGGATACCCAAATACAATCTCTACATCCTCATTTTTTAAACTTTCAATAACGGCTCTTGCTCCATTTATACGCACAATTTATCCTCCTTTATAAAAAACATTACTACAAAAATAAAAGCGGTAAAGCAGACCCCATCAGCCTGCTTTGCCGCTTCCAATTACTGCTTTTATGCTCAATCTTTCTTATCGTTATCATGCAGCCATGACATCATTTTGCGAAGCTTACCACCAACTTCTTCAATTTGATGCTGTGCATGTCTACGGCGCATTGCATAAAATTGTGCACGGCCAGCTTTATTTTCTGCAAGCCATTTTGTTGCAAATGTACCATCCTGAATATCGGTAAGAACATTTTCCATTTCTTTCTTTGTTTTATCAGTAATCAAACGCGGTCCCGCAGTATAATCACCATATTCTGCAGTATCACTGATAGAATATCGCATCTTTGCCATACCGCCTTCATACATTAAATCAACGATCAATTTCATTTCATGAAAACATTCAAAATAAGCAATTTCCGGCTGATATCCTGCTTTTACCAATGTTTCAAAACCAGCTGTAATCAAATGAGTAATCCCACCACAAAGCACAGCTTGTTCACCAAACAAGTCAGTTTCCGTTTCTTCCTGAAATGTTGTCTTAATAACACCAGCACGAGTTCCACCAATTCCCCGTGCATAAGCCAGAGCAATATCCCACGCTTTACCACTAGCATCCTGATAAACTGCAAAAATATCAGGAACACCACCACCTTCAACAAATGTACGACGAACAAGATGTCCCGGTCCTTTTGGTGCAACCATAAATACATCTACATCTTCAGGCGGCTGAATTTGCTGAAAATGAATATTAAAACCATGGGCAAAAGCCAAGGCACTACCAGATTTTAAATTAGGGGCAATTTCTGTTTTATATATACTAGCTTGTATTTCATCAGGAATTAGAATCATAGTAATATCAGCATTTTTAACCGCTTCAGCAACACTTGCTACTTTCAGCCCAGCATCTTTAGCTTTTTGTATTGATTTACTGCCGGCATAAAGGCCTACCGTCACATCAAGACCACTTTCCTTAAGATTTAAGGCATGAGCATGTCCTTGGCTTCCATAACCAATAACTGCAACTTTCTTGTCACTTATCACATTCCAATCTACATCCTGATCATAATAAACTTTTGCCATAAATAAAACATCTCCCTAAATTTAAATTGGCCATAGATTTTATAGCCAATGTTGTTTATTTACAATGTTACATGCGAACATTGTATACAGGATACACTTTAAGAATAAATTTGTCAATAGAATTCACTAAAAAATTTACACAATTACACATTTTAAAAATCAACAAATGTATTTATTCCACTGTCTGTTCTAGTCATAGGCTCAACAAATCCTTTGCTAATATTGACAATTATCACCTGTGGTTTATTTTGTTCAATGGCATTACTAAATACTTCGATAAAATCGTCCATACTATATACATTATATGCTGTAATCCCAAAACTTTTCGCATATTTAGCATAGTCCATCTTATATGCAAATTCACTGGAAAAATATTTCTCTCCATAGAACACTTTTTGCAGCTGACGAATCATCCCTAATGATTCATTATTTATAATAACAGAAATTATCGGCAGATTTAACGCCGCCATTGTATAATATTCACTACCAGTCATTTTTATACTGCCATCACCTGCAATGTGAACAACTCTTCGCTTATTTTTATAATAAAGTTGTACTCCTATGGATGCCGGAAGCCCAAACCCCATAGTTCCAAGTCCGCCGGAAGTAAACCATGTCCGCGGTTTATATCTTTTTATATGCTGGGCTGCCCACATCTGATGCTGCCCCACATCAGTAACAACAGCAAAATCTGCATTTTTTTTATTTATGGTCTGCGAAATATAGTGCATTACATTGGGAACATCATAGCTGCCATCATAATTATACATATATTTTTTCTGCCAATTTTTCAGCATTGTCCACCATGTTTTTACATTATTTACCGGTGTTCTCTGCATCAACAGCTGAAGAATCGTCTTCATGTTTCCGGCCAATCCAATGCTGCTGTGTACATTTTTATCTATCTCTGCCGGATCAATATCTATATGGATAAAACTTTTATTATGAACATATTTATCCAAATTTCCCGTTTGGCGGTCGCCAAACCTGCTGCCAGCTGCTATGATCAAATCAGCTTCTGCTACTGCATTATTAGCTGCTTTACGTCCATGCAATCCGGCAAATCCCATATATAGCGGATGATTATTAGGAAATACCCCTATCCCCATCAGAGTAGATACAACCGGCAGATCATATTTTTCTGCAAAACTTATCAGTTCTTCCTGTGCCTGTCCTAAAATCACACCACCGCCAGCAATAACTATTGGTCTTTCAGCCTGCATTATTTTATCAATTGCTTCTGCCGCATATATCAAAAAATCAGCATCCGGCCTTTTATCTATTTTTTTTTCAACTTTTTTTTCCTTATACTTTACATCTGCATAAAAAAAATCTTTGGGAATATCTATTAATACTGGCCCTTCCCGACCACTTGAAGCTATTTCAAATGCCTCTTGAACTGCTGGCAGTAAATCTTCTGCTCTATCCAGCTTAAAACTGTATTTCGTAATTGGCATAGTTATACCAAAAATATCCGTTTCCTGAAATGAATCCCGCCCCAATAATGTACTAGGTACTTGTCCTGTTATAACCACCATCGGCACCGAATCCATAAAAGCCGTAGCTATACCAGTAACAAGATTAGTCGCCCCTGGACCTGACGTTGCTATGCAGACTCCCGGCTTGCCACTGGCACGGGCATACCCGTCAGCAGCATGTGCCGCTGACTGTTCATGTGTAGTTAATACAAAATTGATATCTTTTTCTTTCCGCAGTGCCTCAAAAAGTGGTAGAATCATTCCACCGGGATAACCAAATATCGTATCTACATCATGTGCCTTCAAACATTTTACAACTGCTTCTGATCCTCTCATTTTATCTACTCCAATAACATATCAAATCACACTTTTCCCATAAAATTCTTTTTTTTCTGCATAATTATTAATAGTTTTTTCTCCCCGTTCCATTGCTATCTGCCCTGTTCTTATTATTTCCAGTATTCCATATGGGGCAAGCAACCTTGTAAATGCCTCCACTTTTTCATCCTGTCCTGTTATTTCAAAAATAAGTGTCGTTGTCTGTACATCGACAGCATGTGCCCTAAACAATTCTGCAATTTTTAATACATCTAATCTATTATCATCATCAGTTCTTACCTTTACTAATGTCATTCCTCTGTATACTGCATCTTTAGGGTTATGCAGCTGTACTGCTGTAACATCGGGAATCTTACCAATCTGCTTTATCATTTGGTCAACTATATATGCCTCACCTTTAAAAAAAATAGTAATACGTGAATATTCAGGCGGCTGTGTTACTCCCACTGACAAGCTATCAATATTAAACGAGCGGCGGGAAATCATTCCCACTACACGCAATAAAACCCCTGGTTTATTATTCACCAAAACAGAAAGGGCATGTTTCATAAATAAATCACCTCTTCATAGCTGGATTTTCCAGCAAAAAAATCTGCTTTTCCATAATATTAAAAAATTATATAATTTTTTTGCTGCCGTCTGCTCAATGAATATTCTGATTTGTATGCATATTGATATAAAGTAACACTTTCGATTTATTCATATGCAACATTTTTCATCATTAGCAGTCTGTTTAATATATGATTTTACAATAATATCAAAAAAAAATCTACATAATAATAAATTTATATGTTTTTTTGCGTTAATAAACAGGGTCCAGCAAAGAAAATTATATTACTGTACCCTGTTTGAAAAATGTTCAAGTTTTTTTACTTTTTCGCCAAAACAAACACTGTTCCAACAATTAATATACTACCACATATTTCAGGAATACCAAATGCCACATTCATAAAAACTACGGATAAAACGACCGACACCAATGGCTCTATTGATGCCATTGCCCCCACTTCAGTAGGATACAAATACTTCGTACTTTCAATATAAGTCCAAAAAGACAAAACTGTCCCGAAAATTACAACAAATAACAATGCCACTATTGAATATAAATCTAAAGTACCAGTAAAATCAAAAGGGGATTTAAACAATGATAATATTACCCCGCCAGTAAACATTCCCCAGCCCACAATCAGTGATGAATGATAGCATCTCAGCATTTTTCTTGGCTGCAATGTATAGAAGGCTGCCGCCAGTGCCGATATCAATCCCCAAATTAATGCCGGCAGAGAAATTGCCAGTGTATTAAGCTGTCCTTTTGTAACAAGCAGAAACGTTCCAGAAATCGCCATAAAAAGACAAATTCCTTCTTTTACCATAGGCCCGCGCTTTTCAGCAGCCAGCATATATACCAAGACAAATGCTGGCATAAGATACTGCAAAATAGTTGCTGTTGCTGCATTACTGTTTAAAATAGTTAAAATATAGGTAAGCTGCGTTCCAAGCATCCCCAACATACTAAAAGCGATAATATCCTTCGCACTTGAGCGATTCCATATAGATAATAATCGGCTTCTATAGCAAACTTTATCCATTACTAGCAAGATAATTCCAGCCCCTGTAAGCCTGATGCAAGTCAGCCACTGGGCGTTAAACATTTTATCATGCAGCAAGTACTGTACCACAACACCTGATGCTCCCCAAAAACTAGTTCCTGCAATAATCAGCAAAAAACCTTTTAAGCGGTTATTCATTAAATATTAATGCTCCTCAATATACAAAATAATAATAATATTAAAGCATTCTTTTATTTAATGCAATAGCCGCTGCTTATTTCTTGTTTATTGCAATTGCCATCAGTATAACTGTTTTGCTATACAACAAACTCCTTCTGCATAATTAACTATCCAACGGTTTTAAAACCGAACTCAAAAATGCCTGTGTTCTTTTATTTTCAGGTGCTGTAAAAAGTTTTTCTGGGCGGTCTTCTTCTACAATATGTCCGTCAGCCATAAAAATAACCCTATTAGCAACCTCTCTGGCAAAATTCATTTCATGTGTGACAACAACCATCGTCATTCCTGAATCAGCCAAAGATCGCATTACCTTAAGCACTTCTCCCACCATTTCAGGATCAAGTGCTATAGTAATCATATTATGCTAATGAATAAAAATGAAGATATTATATAGTTGAAATATATTCAATATCTGCATAATTCTTTAAAATTTTTGAATTGAAATTACGCAAAGGTTTGTTATTTATACAATACCAATAAATTTCACTACCAATTTGATAAATATGATTGTAATTTTAAGTTACTTTGTCTATACTTAAATTGGTTCAACATTTGCTACACTTCTTTGGGCTTAGATACTTAGAAGGATAGTCTGTTGAACCTTTTTTGTAAAGTTAATTATTACCAGCTAGCACAATGCGAAAAATAATAAAAAAATATATGAAATTTTTACTCCATGCTAAAAAAGGATAGCCCAGTATATTTTTCAACGACAGCATTATGTTTATATTATCTATTATTACAGCACAGTCATAATAATACCATGAATATTTTGACATATTTAATGAAAGGATGACACTCAATGGAACCCATAAAAAAATTATTTACTGACCTGTTTATCTTAAGTGAAGACCGTGCTGATATTCCCGAAATAACCCAGCGAATAAATAGTGGCAGCACAATAAAAGGGACTAATATGTGCATACTTATTCTAGCTATTTTTATTGCCTCTATTGGTCTCAATATGAATAGCACTGCCGTTGTGATTGGGGCTATGCTTATATCGCCCTTAATGGGCGTTATAATGGGTATAGGTTATGGCATGGCCTCGTACGACACAAACTATGTTAAGAAATCTTTTTTTAAACTTATGTTTCAGGTATCATTATCAGTCCTTGCATCTGCTATATATTTTCAGCTTTCTCCTATATCAACAGCGTCTTCCGAATTACTAGCCCGCACTGAACCTACCATATGGGATGTATTAATTGCTATATTTGGCGGTCTTGCCGGTATTATTGGAATAACCCGCAAAGAAAAAAGCAACGTGATTCCTGGTGTTGCCATTGCTACAGCTCTCATGCCTCCATTATGCACAGCCGGTTATGGATTATCTATACATTCAGCAAAATTTTTTCTGGGGGCATTATATCTTTTTTTCATCAATAGCTTTTTTATCTGCCTGGCTAGTTTTATCTTTTTAAAAATGATACGTATTCCCAGCAAAGCTTATATTTCGCGGCGAATATTTAACCGTCAGCGTACATATCTGGTAATAATAGGAATTTTAACTATAATTCCCAGTATATATATGGCCTATAAAAGTGTAAAACTTAATTTGGAAACTACTGAAATGAAAACATATATAGCAGATAATTTCATCTTTGACAACTCGCAGGTAATATCTTACAAAATGCTTCCAAATGACAAACTCCTGGAAATTATTTTAATAGGACAACCTTTACAAGAACATGAAATTGCCTCTTTAACTACATCGTTAAAAAAATATAACCAATTACGCGATTTTCGCTTAAAAATCATTCAAAACAATTATTCACGCGCTATAAGCAAAGATGATGTCCAGAGCCTTATTGAAAATAAGCTTAATGAATCAAACAACAATAACCTGCTTTCAACTAAAGAAGCTGAACTAAAAAAATATAAAACTCTCAGTGTTTCCTATTATCCCGCTTATCTTCGGCTCAATGATGATAAAAAGCTCCTTACTTCTCTAAACAAAAGTGCCAGCATCCTATTTCCCCAAGTAGAAAATATTGAAGGTGCTTCTATTTCTTCTACAGACGATAAAGGCAATATAGTATTTAAAAAATTTTTTGTTATTGTTTTCGTAAAAGAAGCAATGCAGCCAAAGGATGCCGCAAAACTGCAAAAGTGGATAACAGCCGAAGCCAATATGCCTGTAATGATGAACTTACAGCTGTCCAACGCCCCCCAAGATAATATCATTTCCGGCAATGGAATCAATTGGTAATATGATATTATTTTTTAATGATTTGACAAATTTACTTTATCGGCATAAAATAGCATATATAAAATAAATATTTTTACAAGGGAGCCTATGTTATAGGCTGAGAAAGGGCTGTAAGCACCTGACCTTTGACCTGATCGGGATAATGCCTGCGTAGGAAGTATTGGTAATAGAAGTTTACGTCTATCCTGATCAGGATAGACGTTTTTTTATTTTAAGGAGTTGATGTTTTGCAAGTAATTGTAAATGGGGAAAAAACTGTCGTTCCTGCAAAAACAACTTTGCAAGAACTAATGGAACAGAAAAATATGACTGCCGGCCATGCTGTGGCAGAGCTCAACGAGCAGATCACAAACAAACATGCTTGGCCTGATATTTTTCTTAGCGAAAATGACTCAATAGAAATAATCACTTTTGTAGGAGGCGGTTCCAAATGATAAAAAGTAATACTAATGACAATTTACAAATTAATGGTAAAATTTTAAAAAGCCGGTTTTTTATTGGTACAGGTAAATTTTCTAACAACCGAAATATGCCTGATGTCATCCATGCCGCAAATGCATCTGTAGTAACAGTAGCATTGCGGCGTGCCAATCAAGGTTCCCATGAAGAAAACATTCTCGATTATATTCCTGATGATGTAATACTTATGCCCAATACATCAGGTGCACGCACCGCCGATGAAGCTATACGTATTGCCCATTTATCTAAAGCTATGGGCTGTGGCAGCTGGATAAAAATAGAAGTAATATCCGATAACAGATATTTACTGCCTGACAATATGGAAACTTTAAAAGCTTCTGAAACTCTTGTAAAAGAAGGGTTCACTGTACTTCCCTATATCAGCCCTGACTTAATGACAGCAAAACGCCTTTGCGACACTGGAGTTGCTGCTGTAATGCCTTTTGCTGCCCCTATTGGTTCTAACAGAGGCCTGCGTACAAAAGAATTGGTTCAAATATTAATCGATGAAATTGACCTGCCTGTAGTTGTTGATGCTGGTATAGGCAAACCTTCAGAAGCTGCTGAATGTATGGAAATGGGTGCTGCAGCTGTACTTGTCAATACAGCAGTAGCCACTGCCAAAGATCCTTTGAAAATGGCTCAAGCCTTTTCTAAAGCTGTCGATGCCGGACGGACAGCTTATCTGGCTGGAATAGGCCGCGTACTGGGAACAATCAGTGCCAGTGCTTCCTCTCCACTTACCGGTTTTTTACATAAGGAGGAAGCATAATTGACCACCGCATCTTTTTTAGAAGAAAAACAAAAATATACTCAGCTTGATTTCAAAAGCTTTTTTGCGGGAATAACATCTACTGATGTATTACGTGTTTTGAATACGCCGCATTTAACTCGTATGGATTTTCTAACTTTACTGGCACCTGCTGCTCAAAAACATTTGGAAGCAATGGCTCGACGTTCACGTGAGGAAACAATAAAAAACTTTGGCTATACAATGCAACTGTTTACTCCCATGTATATAGCTGATTATTGTGATAATCTTTGTGTTTACTGCGGTTTTAACCATAATAATAACATCAACCGTCGCTGTCTAAATATGGAGGAAATAAAAAAAGAGGCCGCCGCCATATCACAAACAGGCTTAAAAAACATTCTTGTTCTCACTGGTGAATCAAAAAAATACAGCCCTGTTAATTATATTTTATCTGCTGTTAAAGTTTTGCGTGAATATTTCGATAGTGTTTCCATTGAAGTATACTCCTTTTCCCTTGAAGATTACATACGTGCTGTAAAAGCGGGTGTCGACGGAATGACTATGTTCCAGGAATGTTATAATAAGGATATTTACAAAACACTTCATCCAGGCGGTCCCAAAGCAAATTATGAATACCGGCTTGACGCACCTGAACGAGCCTGTAAAGCCGGGATGAGAAATGTGAATGTCGGTGCATTGCTTGGTCTTAATGAATGGCGGGAGGAAGCCTTTTTCACTGGCGTCCATGCTGATTATCTGCAACATAAATATAAAGAAGTCGAAATTGCCATATCTACTCCCAGAATAAGGCCCTGCTCTGCCGGCTATGCTCCTAAATCAATAGTTAATGACATTGATCTTGTTCAATATATAACTGCGCTAAGAATCTTTATGCCACGTGCCGGAATAACCTTATCAACACGGGAAAAACCAGACATGCGTAATCATTTAGTAAAAATAGGCATAACTAAAATATCCGGTGGTGTAACGGTTGCTGTCGGCGGACATACCAAGGGCGATGACGGTGGTCAATTCGAAATATCCGACCAGCGTTCAATCGGGCAAATGGCACAAATGCTCTACAACGAAGGATACCAACCTGTTTATAAAGATTGGCAGACTCTCATATAATAAATAAAAATATTTGCAGGAATATTTCACCTATGCACGAATTTGTTAAATGATATACAAAATATCATTTAATTATTGTAAATATAATCGCATAGGAGGATATTTATGAATTTACGAGCAGGTATGGACTCTTTTTTCAATACAGGCATTTATGGAATAACTGCTGAAAATATATCAAACGCACGGGATAATATTGAGGTAGTCCGTGATATGCTTGACGGCGGCATAAAATTTATCCAATACCGTGAAAAAGAAAAGGATGCTCTTTCTCGTTATGAAGAATGTCTTATTTTGCGTGATATGATAAAACAATCCGGCGGTACTTTCATTATTGATGATTTTATTGATTTGGCAATGGCTGTTGATGCCGACGGTGTACACATAGGTCAAACAGATTTACCTCCGCATATTGTAAGAAAAATCCTTGGTAACGAAAAAATAATTGGGTTATCTACTCATAGTCCTGAACAGCTGGATCGTGCCAACGAACTAAAAAAATATATTGATTACGTCGGTATAGGTCCTATTCATGCTACTGCTACGAAAAAAAATGCTCAACCAGT
Source organism: Pectinatus sottacetonis (assembly GCF_015732155.1). NCBI lineage: Bacteria > Bacillati > Bacillota > Negativicutes > Selenomonadales > Selenomonadaceae > Pectinatus > Pectinatus sottacetonis. The sequence continues at coordinate 1,641,749 of NZ_WIQK01000001.1, read as the reverse complement.
CGGCCTCAAATATCTCGATTATGCTGTAAAAAATGCCCAGCTGCCTTTCGTAGCAATTGGTGGTATAAACGAAAACAATATTGATGAAATTGTTCAGTCCGGTGCTAAAACAATTGCTGTAGTAAGCGATATTGTAAGTGCCGCTGATATAACAGCTAAAGTTGAAACCTTACGGGATAAGGTATTTAGCCATTAATATTTCTACGATTATTTTTTAAATAAATAAATTTATAAAAAGACTGTCCAGATGATATTTATTTGATTATATCACCTGGACAGCCCTTTTATTTTACCCTATCTTAAAAATCTTTTAACTGCGCTCTACTATTAAAAAAACTGCGATAAGCCCAATAGCTGGCAGTAAAACCAGATATTGTAACAGCACCTGTCAACATAAACGCCACCATTATTTGATACTTTATTGCTGTTTCCGGTGCAACTCCTGCCAAAATAAGACCTGTCATCATGCCTGGCAGCTGTACTATTCCCAATGTTTTCATCGAATCAATAGTAGGAACCATCGCCGTTTTTATACTGTTTCTTATTAAACTTCTGGCTGCTTCACGCGGCTTAGCTCCCATACATAATTTAACTTCTACCTCATCACGCCTGTCCGTGAAATTTGTTAAAAGATTTCTGTACAATACCCCTAATGCCACCATTGAATTTCCCACAACCATGCCGCTTATGGGAATAGCCTGGCTAGGTACATACGAGATTGCCCCAAATGCAATCAAAATTCCCAGAGTTATTACCAATGCCAGCAAAATTGAGATAAAAGAAATCATTTTTACCCGTTCAATCCCCTCACCTCTTTGTGCAGCAACTACGGTAGCATTATAAACCATGATAAGCAATATCAACCCTGTAACAAAAACATTATCCAGGCCAAATATAAATTTAAGCGCCAGCCCAATAATAATCAATTGAACCACAGCCCTTATGCTGCCGATTATTATGTCTCTTCCTAAATCTAATTTCTCCCGATAGGAAATTATCAATGCTATTGCTGGTAAAATATATGTCAGTATCAATGCCCAATTATCCATTAATTTGTTCCTCCCGGGAAAAATATTTATCAGCCGAATCACAAAATTCTACTTCCCCATTTTTTATATAAATAACCTTTTGTGACAGCCGTTTTAATTGTCCTGGATTATGAGTCACAAATATGACTGTTATGCCTAAAGTCTGATTTAAATTTTTTATAAAATTTTCTAATATCATAGTATTATTTTCATCTAAAGCAGCTGTTATTTCGTCAAGCAATACTACCTGGGGTTTTATTAAAAGTGACCTTATTAAAGCTATCCTTTGCTGTTCTCCCCCTGACATTTCACTGCGCTTTTTATTTAAAAAATCTGGTGTCAAATTTAATTTTTCCATAAATTTCAGAATCTCGGTCTTATCTGGTTTCAAATTCCGCAAATTATACGCATATACTAAATTATCCTCTACTGTTCCTGCGAAAATATATGGTTTTTGTAAAACATAGCCTACCTGGCTGCGCAATTCCATCGGATCATATTCCATAATATTCTTATCTTTATACAGAATAGTCCCCTCTGTCGGACTTTCTAATAAATTCATCAACCGCAGTAAAGATGATTTACCCGACCCAGACGGTCCTGCTATCCCTACAATAGAGCCTGGTTCAATCGCCAGTGAAATATCTCGTAAAATAACATGTTCTTTTTTTATAAGTCCTACATGCTCAAACCGCATAATTTTCATATCATTGCTCCCACTCGATTACCTGCTGCAAATATTTTCCAGTGACTATATTCAAGAAATTAATCCTTAATAAAATACAATCATTAGCATTATATCATCTATGTACCATAAGAAAAACATAAAAAAATACTTTAAAAGCCAACTATAACAATTATAACGGGAAACCAGTTTCTCACAGTAAATTTGCCAGACTAGCTTTCATCACTCATCTAAGGAATAAAAAAGTCCTCACAGATCATGTTATTTGTTATCTGCATTACATTCTGCTAAATTCAATAGAAACAAAATTTTTTCTATATGCTCAGGTTACAGAATTATAAAAAAAATCGCCATCAAAAAAATTTCTGCCTATTTTCAGTTTATCTGTATACTGCCACATATATCCCCGCAAATCATCTGTATTTCCCCACTGGGCATTCCATATGGGACACTGCAGAGACTGCCAGTCTATATAATTGCACAGCCAATAATAAGATGCATATACCCCGCAATCCACCCCCATATTCTTCACAAACACGTGACACATTTCCGTAATATGGTTTTTATTAAAAACAAAATTATGCCTGGCTTTCCAGCCATCAGCATCTTCCATATCATAAAATACTGGTAACTCCAACGACAGCCCGCTGTCTTTTATCGTTTTACAACAATTTTGAACTTCTTCCAAAGCCTGCTGCGCATCTAGCGCATAAGAATAATGATATGCCCCTACTTTTAATCCAGCAGCATGTGCCTTATCTACATTAGAGACAAATAAATCATCTTGTTCAAATCGTCCCATACTGCAGCGTACAATAGCGAATTTTATTCCCGCTGCTGCAACTGCCAGCCAGTCAATACTACCATTATTCTCACTTATCTGAACCTCCCACGACTAAAGTCGCAGGGTTCCTGCTTCACAGATAGTTGCGCAAAATTCACGTCTTACATTATCTCCACAGGCTATCCCCGTAGTTCCTACGGTTCTTATATATGTTATTACGCTGTTATCTTTAATATTCTTAGTCCTTCATTGCGAATGTTTATGGCGGCATTTATATCTCTGTCATGCTGGGCTTTACAGTTAGGACATTCCCACTGTCTTATAGTAAGGTCTTTTATTTCTTTGTTCCGGTAACCACAATTATGGCACAGCTGGCTTGATGGATAGAATTTGTCTATTTGTACTATTTCTTTGCCATACCACTGAGCTTTATATTTTAGCTGACGCGTAAATTCTGACCAGCTGGCATCTATAATACTGCGAGCTAGTTTGTGGTTTTTCAGCATGTTATTTACTTGCAAATCCTCTAAGCAGATAACATCGTAATTTTCTATAAGTCTATGAGATAGTTTATGCAGCATATCTTTTCGCTGATTTGCAATACGTGCCTGCAGCCTTGCCACTTTGATTCTTGCTTTGTTCCTGTTTGAGCTGTCCTTTGTTTTTCGGGATGAGTTTCTTTGCAGTTTTGCAAGTTTATTTAATGACTGCTCGAGGTATTTGTGATGGGGTTCTTTATCGCCATCGGAGGTAATTGCAAATTCTTTTAAGCCAAGATCGATACCAACATAGTTGTCAGTACGATTAAAAACAGGTTTTTCTATTTCTGTACAACATAGAGATACAAAGTATTTACCATCGGGTGTTTGCGATATTACAGCATTTAAGATTCTGCCCTGTGGTATTTGTTTATCTCTTATTTTTACCTTACCCAGCTTAGGCAGCTTTATCTTTGTGCCTAAAAACTCAATATTACCATTGGTAAAGTTTGTCTTGTAAGATTTATGCCTGTTCTTTTTGGACTTGAATTTAGGAAAGCCAACATTTTTACGTTTAAAGAAATTCTGATAGGCAGTATCGAGGTCTTTTAACGAATTTTGCAAAGAACATTTATCCGGCTCTTTTAGCCAGATGTTTTCTTTCTTCAATTGCGTTAAATTTCTTGAACACTTAGAATATGTAAGTGTTGTATTATCGTCCTTATATGCTTTAATTCGCATATTGAGATAATAATTATAAACATATCTTACACAACCAAATGTTTTTTGTATCAGTATTTCTTGTGTTTTGTTGGGATATATCCTAAATTTGAAGGCTTTTTCCATTAATTACTCACTTTTCTTTTTGCTTTAAAATGTATTCTCGAACTTGCTTTTCTGTATTCTCTGAAACTGTAGCTATAAAATAACTTGGATTCCAGAGATGTTCACCCCACAATTTTGGTTTTAAAAAATTCCCATGTTTTTTCATTAAAAGCCTTGCAGAAACACCTTTCAGAGCTTTTATGATATTGGGAATATAATGTTGAGGAGTACAGTTAACAAGCAAATGGATATGATCTTCATCTGTGTTTGCTTCAAGAATTTGGAAATTGTTGTCTTTTGCTATCTTATCTATAATTTCCATAAGACTTGTTTCTATTTCTTGCGTTAATACTTTTCTACGGTATTTCACACACCAAACAATATGATATTGTAACGAAAAAGCATATCCTCTACCATATGTTACTTTCATATGATCACCTCTCATATAATAATAACATATGTATTTTATTAAAGCAATTATTAATAAGTAATTAATGGCATTTTATTAATAACATATGTAAGAACCGTAAGTTCTTTTTTAGTCGTATTGGGGAGGTGTCGTTCACACGGGCTTGTTACTTCCCATGCGGTTCTCTTATGAACTCCTTTATGTTTCCATAAAGCACAGACTATATCTTGTCCTTCGGCATTATCCGTTAAGGTCTGCCCACTTCCAGCCGCTTGGCTGTACTTCCCTCAAGAGGAATAGTCGTTGGGGATTCTCCTGTTCGGAGCTTTCCTGCTGATTGTCCATTTTCTTAGTGTTTAGGGTTTAACCTTGCACCATACAGCATATTTTTTCTACTTTCGTTGCCGTCACGTTTGAGCTTATTTCATCTTAGCGTTGTGGCCATACTGTCTTTAGGAGTTTCCAGCATTTCAGGCAGTATTGTATTGGTCTTTGCCAATCTCTATATGCATATTTCTATACATACTGACTAGTTTGGTCGCCTAACTCTGACTGAAGTCACGAGTGTGCGGCTCCCATTTAATCAATTCCTTTTATCATAATCATCCCTCATAAATATAAAATTTTCATTTATATAATTAATGGAAATTTCTGAATTAATAAACCAACTTGTATTACCAACAAATTTTATGCTAAATAAAGTCTGTGCAAATAAATATCCTATTTGCAAACATTCCCATTTATTTTCATATTGCCGCCACAGATAATTTTACTACTATTATTGTACTTTAACAATAATAACTATATAAGGTTAGCATAAACTGATATGGCAAATACCACTACAATTCTAGCTACCATTATATATGTTTTTTATAGAAACTTTATAGATTTAAACAATTTAATACTATGTGGAAAAAAATACTGAAATCAGTATAAATAAAATACTAATTCCAGTATAACAAAATGCCTACTATGTTATTTTATGACATCAACGCCCATGTATTTGCGAAGTACTTTTGGCACTAACACACTACCATCAGACTGCTGATAATTTTCCAGGATAGCTGCCACTGTTCTGCCTACTGCAAGCCCTGAACCATTTAATGTATGGACATATTCAGGCTTTGCCTTATTATCACGACGGAAACGAATATTAGCACGGCGAGCCTGATAATCTTCTACATTTGAGCAAGAAGAAATTTCCCTATACATATTACAGCTCGGCAGCCATACTTCAATATCATATGTTTTAGCCGCTGTAAATCCAATATCTCCACTGCATAAAGTTACTACATGATAAGGGATTTCCAGTAATTCCAAAATATGTGATGCATCTTTTACCATTTTTTCCAGTTCATCATATGAATCTTCTGGTTTAACAAACTTTATCAATTCCACTTTATTAAACTGATGCTGTCTAATAAGCCCCCTTGTATCACGTCCAGCCGACCCTGCTTCTTCTCTAAAACAAGCCGTATACACACAATATTTTTCTGGTAAATTATCACCATTCAGAATTTCATCCCGATGATAATTGGTAGCCGGAACTTCTGCCGTAGGAACAAGATAAAGGTCAACATCTTGTATTTTAAACATATCTTCAGCAAATTTAGGCAGTTGACCAGTTCCAATCATACTATCTTTATTAACAATATATGGTGCCAGCATTTCTTTATAACCATGCTGATCTGAATGAGTGTCCATCATAAAGTTAATCACCGCACGTTCTAGTCTTGCTCCCAGCCCTTTGTAAAATGTAAATCTTGACTGAGCTACCTTTGCTGCACGTTCAGAATCAAGAATATCAAGTGCCGCACCTATATCCCAATGGGGTTTTGGCTCAAACTCAAATTTGCGCGGCTGTCCCCAGCGACGAACTTCAGGGTTATCACTATCATCATTGCCAACAGGTACCGCTGGATTCAACATATTAGGGATATGAAGCAGTATATCCTTCAACTGCGCCTGTACCTCAGTTAACTGCTTATCCAGCTGACTTATTTTTTCACTGACAGTACGCATCTGTTTTACAATTTCATCAGTATTTTCTTCTCGTTTTTTCATTTCACTTATCTGTTTGGAAACACTGTTACGACGGCTTTTTAAACTTTCAGTTTCGCCAATTATCTGCCGTCGTTCTTTTTCCAATTCTTTAAAATTGTCAAGGTTCATTGGATTGTGGCGGTTTTTCAACATTTCCAGAACCTTTTCAGTATTATCCCTAACAAATTTAATATCAAGCATTATTATTAACCTGCCTTTTTATGTAAATAGTTTTTATCTATCTAAATTTTTCTGACACTGCATTATACGAAAACTTATACTCTTCAATTAAGAACGGATAAATCTCCGGCAGTAATAAAACATGGATATCACCGTTCCAGTAAAATTATTTTTTGTATATTGCAGATAATTGATTTTATGCTACAACCATATTTTATACGGGTTTATGCTTTATTTTATCATATTTATGGTGAAAAATGTACATTAATTTTACTATTGGCCGCAACTGGTGTATTTGGCACCGGACTTTGTCCATCACAAACACCGCTTCCTGAAATACCGATATCCAGTTTTAATTCCGCTAATTCGGCAGTTACTTCTCTTATTGTTTTTCCCCGCAGATCAGGCACCATTACCATTCCAGCTGGTAATTTACCAACTGGATAAGTACTTTTATGTTGTTTTTTTACCTGCATTTGCGCCTTAACTTCATCATCGTTTTTTACTGAAACAGATGGTTCTATATGACAATACCGAAATATTTTAGAAAAAATATCCTGTGCTATCGGGGCAGCAATCTGTCCACCATAATAATTTATTCTGCTTGGATCATCAATTATAACCAAAACCACAAACTGCGGATTTTCTACCGGAGCAAAACCGCAGAAAGAAGCAACATACCGTCCAGGCAGATATCCGCCATGTACAGTATCCACTTTCTGTGCCGTCCCTGTTTTCCCTGCAATGCGATAACCAGGAACGGCTGCTTTTTTTCCACCGCCTTCAGAAACAACTTTTTCCAGTAGAGAAACCAGAACTTTATCCGTCTGCCCGCTTATAGTTTGCCGTATCTGCTGTGGTTTAGTGGCCTCATATAAACTTCCATCAGGATTATATATATCTTTTATTATATGCGGATGCATCAATATTCCACCATTGGCAATAGCTGACATAGCAGTTACTATCTGCAGCGGTGTTACAGCAATCCCCTGTCCGATTGAAGTTGTAGCAACATTTATCGCTGTCATATGCTTAGGATCGAACAATATACCACGTTCTTCTCCCGGCAGTTCAATACCCGTTTTTTTACCAAAACCAAACTTTTTTGCATATCCTATAAGCTTATCCGCGCCAAGTTTTAAACCAATATGAACAAAACCCGTATTTATAGATTCCTCTATTATTTTAGTAAAAGTAACTGTGCCAAAACTGCCACCGCTCCAGTTTTGTATCCGCCGCCCATCAATCATTAAATAACCAGGATCAACAAAAATATCATTTGGTCTTACTACATTTTCCTGCAACGCTGCTGCTGCAACAACTGCTTTAAATGTTGATCCCGGCTCATAAACAAATGATACTGCTTTATTTTTCCAGTCCAGTGAAGAATACTTTGCAAAATTATTGGGATCATAGGACGGTCTTGATGCCATCGCCAGTACTTCTCCCGTTTTAGGATTCATTACTATAGCAGTTGCCGTTGCTGGTGCGTATTTTCCCATTGCCTTATCAAGTGCCTGTTCTGTAATGAACTGTATTGTACTATCTATAGTAAGATATACATTTTTACATTCATTTCCTTGTGGCATAACATCATTTAATACTGAACCTAAAATAGGTCGTGCCAACGTATCAGTAAATATAGATTTTTTTATTATTTGTCCCCTGATAACCTGATCCATTGACTGTTCTATACCATCTAGTCCTTTATCATCAGTACCTACAAATCCCAGAACATTAGCAGCAAGCATCTTATTAGGATAATATCTTTTACTTTCATCACGAAAACCCAGACATACACCATAAGATTTCTTTTTTATCAATGTCTTTACTGCTGCAGCCATAGATGGTTCCATTTGCCTTTTCAGCCATACAAAACCACCACCCAATGATATTTTTGCTAAAATTTCCTGTTGAGACATATTCAGCAACGGTGCTAAGTCTGCTGCAAGTTGCTCCGGATCTTTGACATGCTTAGGATCGACAAATAACGACTTAGTCATATTGCTTATTGCCATTTCACGCCCGTTTCTATCATAAATAGTACCACGTGGTAAATGAATGATATAATGTTCCCTTGCCTGATATTCCACTCTTGCTAAAAGTCCTGGATGCAGAACTGTCTGAACCCATGCATAGCGTAATGCCAAAACAACAAACGCCATAACCAGAACCATTACTATTATGATAATTCTTGACTGAGTTTTCTGTGGGCCTATATCATTTTTTTCCTTATTACTTGGCACCACCAGACCTCCTTTTGTTCATATCAAATTTCTCTTAATGATTCCATTTTGTCACACGGCAATAATCCAAGTTTTATTTATCAGGCCATGTAAATACATGTTCAATCGGTACTGGATAATCTTTATTCATTGGTTTAAATTGCCAACTGTTAATCGCAGCTATTGCCGCATCATCTATTGCTTCATTACCAGAAGATTTTTCTATATCAGCTTCTACTGTTCCATCAGCTTTTATTATATATATAACTGTTACAGTTATTGAATGTCCCTGCGACTGCAAAGCTGCGGGTAAAACAAATTTTTTACCCGCAATACGCTGCGGCTTTGCTGGTATATTAGATAGATCTATTCTATCCGCCAGGTTTACCCCTTTCAATGAAGCAATATGATATCTTCTCGGCCGTTTTTTCTTGGCAGCGACCTTGTTATTTCTTTCAGTTTCTGGCACAGACATCACTTTACTACTCTTATCTGCTTTCTCTTCCTGCGAATCATGCAGAGAATTTTTAGTCGGTACAGTTACAGCATCCTTATCTACCCCATTATCAAGCGCTGCATCAGTATTTTCTTCTCCTTCATCTGTTGATAAACTGTCATCGGGCACTTCGTCAGCAATAAACACTTCTTCCGGCGGTACCGGCAGATTTATTTTTCTAGAAGGGCTCCATATACTTATCTGATACATAATAAATATTAAAATAATTACATGCATAATAATTGAAATCGCAACAGCATACCACCATCGTCTTTTATCATTCACCGCTATATACCTCCCCAGCTTACAAATGAGCTACGAACTATAGCATTCGTTTTACTATGAAGTATATACTCATGAACGATATAGTAAAAACACACCGGCACATATAAGTGCTATTCCACCGACTTTATAAAATGTCATACTTTCTCCAAAATAAAAATATCCTACAAAAGCAGCGATAACATAGCCTATGCTTAAAAATGGATATGCATAACTAACCTCCGTACGTGATAAAACCATCAGCCATACAACAAAACTCAATATATAACATAAAAGTCCTAAATAAATATATACATTCGTTGCTGCTTTGAATATCATAGCCAGTATTGAAGAAACATCAACCTGTACTACTCCAATAAGTGACATTCCTTTTTTTAAAACCAATTGCGCAATGGCATTTAATAAAACACCTATTAAAATCAATATTAAATTCATAGATAAACCTTCTATTCATTATATTTCTAAATTTATCAGCAAAATAATCTCTGCTATCATAAAAATCATTTGTTAAAATATTCACTGCCCCGATACAACAGCAGCAATACTGTCAGCATTATCGAAAAAAAATATTCTCCCCAAGAATCAACAGTAAATAATTTTATCCCTATTTTCTTTTTATAATTTATTAATGGCACTTTGCCACATAAAAAATCTTCCACTATATGCAGCAATGCCCCAGTAAAAAAGAATAGTACAATAAGCATTACCGGCCAAAAGACAGGTGTTATTATCTTTAAATGTCTTAAAAGAAGGATAACTGTTATAATCAGTAGATATGGTACGGTCCAATGTGTCCATGTCCGATGGTTCTGCCGCCATTTCCAATATGCTTTTTTATTTTTCGGTGGTCTGCCTTCTAATCTATCAGGCAGCACACTTCCGGCAACACTATAAAGAGCAAGCAGTGGATCAGCCGTTACTGCATAAACTATTGCTCCCGTAACCAACATATGATTTACCCATTTCAAAGCATATCCTCCTTCTATTTTAAAGCACTTTATAATATGTCATATTTTCATCATCTTTTTTACCACCAAAAGCTTCATAAAATCCTTGTGCCTGTTTATTCCATGTCAAGCATTTCCATTCTAACTTACAGCAATTTTCGATATGGGCTATTTTTTCAAACTCAGTTAATAAATTCTTCCCCAAACCTTTTTCTCTATTTTTTTCCCGTAAAAAAAGATCATCCATATAAGCAATTTTTTTTCCATAAAATGTTGATATCATATAAAAATATGTCAAAAGACCTGCTGGTTCACCATTTTTATCAAAAGCTATTATTGCATGCAGCAAATTTTCTTTAAAAAGCTGTTCTATATCATTTTGGGTACTTCGACAAATACTGGTAAGGTCCTCATATTCTGCTAATTCATGAATCAATATTGCTGCTATACGCCATAACTTCGGTGTTTTTGCCAATTTTAAAGCATACATTGCCATCCCCACTTTTCTCTACTTGAAATTTTATTCCATTCTTACACTAATAAACCTATTATTAATAATAAATTTCATCATCCTTACTCCAACTGTGAAATTATAATAAACTATTTAAAACAGCTCATGTGCTATAAACAATTTTCAGTCTTGCTTTATTTTACGCAAAAAAGCTCTTCTCTGCAAGTATACGAGCTAACTTAACAATATAAATAAAAACACCTGATATTAAACAATACCTTATCATTGTTCAATACCAAGTGCCTCACTTTCTATTGCTATACTTTTTTACAAGGCAGCTTATTTACTGCTGATCACTCTACGGACAAAATACAGCATTGCTAAAACACATACGACAAACCCTAAAATACGTGCTGTTGGAGCAAACCCCGGACCGACAAGTGCCAGAGGATTACCACTGCCACCAGTCGTTACAGACATAACAATGATAACCGCAACAATAACTCCCATGAGACTTTCACCAACTATTAATCCTGATGCAAACAATACCCCACGGCGTTCGTGCTGTTCAACAACTTTTTTAACATCAGCAACCTGTTTTTTTTCTGCCCTTTTCTTCAAATATTTATGAATAAAATATGCTGCTACGGCCCCTACAACCAATGGTTCATCAGCAGACGGTGGTAAATATATGCCCATACCAACAGCTAATGGTGGCAATGTTAATGCTGGATTCATTTTCTTCAGAAAAATATCTACTATAATGACTACTATTCCTACAATGACTCCTAAGCCAATAAGTGTCCAATCAACATTATGATTAAATATTCCCTGGGCTATCGTAGTCATCAAATTTGCCTGTGGTGCTGCCATAGCCTGTGAAGTATCCATACCAGCACGCGGCATAGCACCTACAAAACCATACGCCTGATATAAAAGATTTAATATTGGCGCAATAATAATCGCGCCAAATACACAACCAATTAATAATGCTACCTGCTGTTTCCATGGCGTAGCTCCAACCAGCTGGCCTGTTTTCAAATCCTGCAGGTTATCATTAGAAATCGTTGCCGTTGAAAATATTAAACTCGTAATAAAAATAGCAAATGCTATAGCAAATTTTTTCCCCATAGGATCTGCAAATATTCCTTGGGAAGTACCCACCAATAAAATCAATATTGAAGATATTATTATACCAATAAGCCCTATTCCCGAAATAGGACTTGACGATGAACCAACCAACCCGGCCATATAGCCACAGGCTGCTGCCACCAAAAAACCTATAATCAAAACTGCTACTGTACCTAAAATAGTAAAACACCATAAAGTACTTCCGGTAAAACCAGCAGCTGCAATGAATGAATATATTGTTATTATCATACCGATTATTATTAAAATTAGTAAAATACCCATTGAGCGTGGTGACATGTCTGTATCCGTACGATGCGTAGTTTTTTCTATATCATTAGTATGCAACAGTTCTTTCATGCCGGAAATAACCGGTCTCATAAGTGTGAGTAGTGTCCATAAAGCAGCAATACCGATAGTACCTGTACCAATAAAACGAACTTTAGCCGACCATACTGAAGTAGCAAAAGCTACTAAATCCATACCAGTTTTAGGTTCTAACAAAGTTGTAAAATACGGTGTAAAAACACCCCATGCAAGAAACATTCCTACCAACATAGCAATACCACCGGCAAGACCTATAAGATATCCTGCACCGAAAAGAGCCAGAGAAAGTCCCAGTGTAGCACTGAAGACTGCCTTGCCTATAGAAAAAGCCCAGCTTATTTCCCCGGAGAAAAATCTAAAACCACTAGTACATAAGCTTACCACTGCTGCTAGTATTCCGCCTATTCCTATTTCTTTAATCCCATTATCTGTGTTTTCTTCCTTAGTTGTACTATCGTGGGAAATACTGCCAGCCCGTAATATTTCTGCAGCTGCCCTACCCTCTGGATAAGTCAAATCACTATGTACCACCATTACCCGACGCAATGGTATCGTAAACAATACTCCAAGTGCTCCGCCGCATAGGCAGATCATAAACGTCTGCCATAAAGGAAATTCTGTCCAATAGCCGCTCATCAATAATCCCGGAATTATAAAAATAACTGCTGATAACGTACCTGCTACTGATACTTGTGTCTGCACCATATTATTTTCCAAAATATTTGAGTTAGCAAACATCCGCAAAATAGCCATTGAAATAACTGCCGCCGGTATTGATGACGAAAAAGTTAGTCCTACCTTCAGACCCAGATACACATTAGATGCAGTAAAAATACCCGTTAGAATCATACCTAAAAACATACCGCGAAAAGTCAGCTCGGGCAGATTCACCTCATGAGCCATAACATCAATTGATTCTTTCATAAAAATCCTCCTACTGTAATTTTATCCGACGACTAATAATATCCCTGCTCCCATAATATTTACTGCCTGAAAAATATTTAAGTTCTATAGATAATGCCGGCTAATATCCAGATAACAAAGACTGTACTAAAATCATTCTCATCGGAATGTAATAAATTAATAGTACATAATATTTGATTAAACACACATCCATTAACTTATTGACACTATAATATGATAACCTGTGTCGGGCAAAATGTAAACCAGTATAGTTAAAGTTCTTGCATATATGTCTGTTTATTCTGTTGGAGGAAGATACAAGAAAAAAGTCGTATCAACATTTTCTCTGCTCTCTGCTGCTAACCTGCCACCATTCTTTTCAGCTAAGGCTTTAGCTATTGATAACCCCAGCCCGCTCCCATCATACTTCTGTACCGTAATTGAACGATAGAACCTTTCAAATATATGGGGTAAATCTTCCGCTGAAATACCACAGCCTGTATTTACGACTGATACTACTGGTATAGTTTCTTTATCTATGCTCAATGTAATATGCCCATTTTTAGGCGTATACTTAACCGCATTATCAATAAGTATTGTCAAAATCTGTTGTAAATGACTTCTGTCAAAATAGGTTTTTATCTGATCATTTTTATTTACTATTACTATTTTTATATTCTTATCCTCAGCAATAGATAAAAATCGTACTGCTACACCATTTACAACATCATTTATGATGATTTTCTGTTTTTTTATACCTATAGCACTGCTATCACATCTTGCCAGCAGTAATAAATTTCCAATAAGCATTTTCATTTTTAATATTTCACTTTTCATATCGCCCATGATTTCTTGGGAAAACACCGTAAGTTTATTATCCGTATCATCTTTTAAAACATCCAGTCCTGATAATAAAACACTCAGCGGTGTGCGCAGTTCATGTGATGCATTAGCAGCAAAAAGTATCTGTTTTTCAAAAGATTCTATTATTGGTTGCATAGCCTTATTAGCCATATATTTAGCTGCCTTGTTAACTCCCAGTAGTGCTATTCCCCAAAGGATTATTATCCATAGCAATAATCTTCCCAAAAACATAAAGTCCTTACTTATATCAATACCCACGTATACTTTTCCTACATATATATTGTTATAATAGGCTGCCTCACGCGAAATAGTAAAAAATCGTAATTCATATTTCGGCGTAATGACAAAATGAAATTTTGTCTCACCGTTTATCAATAAATCTTCATTTATTAACCGCTCAACAAGTGTCCTGCTCCATTTTATTTTGTTATCCATTTTAACAATTTTGCCATTTTTATCATACATATAGTAAAATACTTTATCCAAGTATTTTTGGCTTTGAATGCTGTTTGTCGTAATTCCCAACAGTGGCTGCCCATTATTTATAATGTAACTGAGTTCCTCTGCTTCTTCTGTTGCCAGCAAATGCGCCTGACTAACTGCATTATTATATACTAGTGAACAAGCAAAGCCATATACCAGTACTAATAAGACAAATATTATTATTCCCGTAAGCCGTATATAACGATGAACCAGCCGCTGGCGAAACTGTGAAAATATTTTCACATTTATCCCTCTATTCTATAACCAATCCCGTGAACAGTCTTTATTATATTTTCTACCCCGGCATCTGCTAATTTTTTGCGCAGCAATTTTATCAAAGCATCAAGGGCATTAGATGTTATTCCCTTTTCACTGCTCCAGATATAATCTATAATCTGCTCACGCGGCAGTGTTGTTCCTTTGTGCTGTAAAAGGATATTAAGTAGCTGGAATTCTTTTTTTGTCAATTGCAGATCATTGTCATTAAAATATGCTGTATATGTTCCCCTATCAATAGCCAATCCCTCAGAAAAATATACAATATCATTTTCATATTTTTTATTCTGCCGGCGCATTACGGCTCTTATGCGTGCCAGTAACTCAGGAAATTCAAAAGGTTTTACTACATAATCATCTGCACCATTTTCTAATCCTGCTATTTTATCGTCAAGTGTATCTTTTGCTGTAAGCATTATAACTCCACAGTTTTTGCCCTTATTTCGTATGCTGGCACATACATCCAGCCCACTTTGCTGCGGCATCATCCAGTCCAGCAATACTATGTCATAATCAACAACATCCGCATAATTAATGGCATCTTCACCATTATCCACAGTATCAACACTATAACCTTCTTTTCGCAAAAGGAATGCCAACATCTTAGAAAGTTTATTATCGTCTTCTGCCAGTAATATTTTCATCTTATTCTCCACTATTTGCATTATCAATTTAAATCAATTTAACAACTATATTATAAATCTATATAAAATTATTTTAGGATATTTTTCTGATTTTTTTCTGAATAAAATACCACATGATATCTTAAAAATACATATAAAATATACTTTTTCATAAATATTTCATTTCTATCAGGTAAACTATTTATGAGAAATATATCGGTTATCACATATTTTAGCAAAACTTTCTTTACCTTGCGTAAAGCCGGTATAATGATATAATAATTTTAGTTGTATATGAAGAAGGGAGCATGTTCGTGCATATTTTAAATGCCCGGCAAAAACGACTTGCTGTTATCGCCGTTATTATCTCTATCATTGCTTTATATCTTGTCCATATTGGCGACTATCCGCTAATGGATCCTGATGAGGGACGCTACTCAGAAATTCCTCGGGAGATGCTTGCCACAGACAATTTTATAACACCACGGCTAAATGGTGTCGAATATTTTGAAAAACCTGCCCTACAATATTGGCTTACAGCTTTTTCTATGACTATTTTGGGGCAAAATGAGGGAGCTTCCCGCGTTGTCCCCGCACTTGCCGCCATAATTAATATTTTACTCACAGCTTATGCCGCCCGTCTTATGTTTACAAACCGTACGGCATTACTGTCCGCTATCATTCTCGCCACTTCCACGCTTCATATAGTTGTTGGATCTATAAATATTCTTGACATGCTTATAACAATGTTTATAACTTTATCACTTGTTTCATTTTATAAGGCCCGGCAGACTCAGAACAGATACTGGTACCTGCTTTTCTATGCAGCTATGGCACTTGGTCTTTTAAGCAAAGGACTTATCGGTATTATCCTCCCTTTAGGTGTTATTTTTTGGTATATGGTTTTTACCAAACAATGGTCTATTATCCGCGACATTATCTACTGGCCGGGAATTTTGTTATTTTTTATCATCAGTATCCCCTGGTTTTATCTTGTATGCCGGGATAATCATGATTTTTTTTATTTCTTTTTTATACGTGAACATTTTCTTCGCTTTGCCACGAAAATTGAACACAGATACAAACCATTTTGGTTTTTCATCCCTATGATTATACTAGGAACATTTCCGTGGATGGGTTTCATTCCCTCATTATTCAGCAAAAAAGGTGTACTATTTAAATTTGATTCCGAACAAAACAAGCATAATATTATTTTTCTCTTAGCATGGTTTTTAGTTATTTTTATATTCTATTCTTTTTCCGATTCCAAACTTGTCCCATATATCATGCCATGTTTTTCCCCTATTGCCATTTTACTGGCAGCTTCTATACGTCGCTCCGCCCAGCAGAACCGTTGGATAGGCAATGGTTTAATTTTAAATTGTATTGGATGGTTCCTTTTCACAGCTGCCCTGATCTGGTATTCTCTGCATGCTGACTATTTAAGTGCCTGGCAGATATTCCGCAAAGGCTGGCTCATTTTTGCTTCACTGTCCGTAGGATTGATTGGCATAATATTAGTTTGGAAAAGGACAAAACAGATACGCTGCACAGTTTCTGCCCTGGCTTTAGTTTCTTTTCTCTTCGCCTGTGGTCTGCAATCAATACACGGACAAGTTGCTGTTCAGCGTACTGCTAAATACGTTGCCCAGTCCATCAATACTATGCAGCAGCCAAATGATGTAATTGTTTCTTACGGAGATTATATTCAGGGATTACCCTTTTATTTGAAGAAACGCATCATAGTTGCATCTTATCTAGGTGAACTTGAATTTGGCGCAGCTCATCCTGATGGACAAGGATGGTTCATCAATGATCAGCAATTAGCCGCTTTATGGCATAGTAACAAACGTGTATTTATCGTATTTGATAAGGGCAAACAGGCTTCCATCGAAAAACTTATCAAACCGCCTTCTAAGATAATACATCCTCGCGGTGGATATTATTTTATCGTAAATAAACCATAAACATATTTTAATTAAAGGAGTTAATATTAATGAGAACAGATTTTCTGCCCTTTTCTAAACCAACTATAAGTGAAGATGCAATTGCCGATGTTTGTGATTCTATTCGTTCCGGCTGGCTCGCCATGGGACCAAAAACAGTAGATTTTGAAAAGAAATTTGCCGAATATACAGGAGCAAAATTTGCCATATCAGTTAACTCAGCTACAGCTGGCCTCCATCTGGCAGTTATGGCAGTCACACAGCCAGGGGATGAAGTAATTACTACTCCTATGACTTTTGCCAGCACCGTAAATGCCATTATTTACGCTGGAGCAGTACCTATATTGGCAGACATTGATCCTGTTACTTTAAATATAGATCCTAAAAAAATAGCAGAAAAAATAACCTCCAAAACCAAGGCTGTTATTCCTGTACATTTTGCTGGCCGTCCCTGCAACATGGATGCTATTGAAAAAATTGCCCAGGAACACAATCTTGCTATAATTGAAGACAGTGCCCATGCCCTAGGTGCCAGCTATCACGGGAAAAAAATCGGCAGTGGAAAAGGTCCTCGCCGTATTGCTGTATTCAGCTTCCATCCTACCAAAAACATCACTACTGGTGAAGGTGGTATGATAACTACCGATGATGAAAAAGCTGCTGATCAAATGTCTGTTCAGCGTCAAAATGGTATGGACAAAGGTGCTTGGAATCGTTTTGGCGCAAAAGGGAAAAGCCATTACGACATTTTTATTCCTGGACTAAAATATCAGATGATGGATATACAGGCAGCTATCGGCCGCGATCAATTAAAATATTTGGAAAAGTTTAACAAGCGGCGTACTGAAATAATAGAAAAATATAATACAGCATTTGCCGGTATAGATGGACTTACCCTGCCTGCACCAATAGAAAAAGGCTGTGTTCACTCCTGGCACATATATACCCCTCTGCTTGATAGTAAAAAGCTTGGTTTTACCCGCGATGAATTTATGGAAAAAATGAAAGAATATAATATAGGTACAGCATATCATTATCAGGCACTGCATTTATTCAGCGGTTATGCTAAAATAACCGGTCTAAAAAAAGGTGATATGCCTGTTGCCGAGGAAATTGGGGAAAAAATAGTATCCCTGCCATTATTCCCGGCAATGACAAATGAAGATATCACCGACGTAATCGAAGCTGTTACAAATATTTGCAAATAAACTTTCTGAAAGGTGAAACAATGTCTCCTGAAATTTCAATAGTAATCCCTGTATACAATGAAGAGGAATCTCTGCCACGTTTATTTGACGAATTATATCCTGTCATGGATAAACTAGATAGAAGTTACGAAATTATTTTTGTCAATGACGGCAGCCATGATAAATCATTTTCCCTTTTATATGATTTTCAAAAAAAGCATCTTGAAACAGTCCGGTTTATTGATTTTAATGGTAATTTTGGTCAGCATATGGCAATTATGGCCGCCTTTCTACATGTACGAGGCAAATATATTATCACACTAGATGCTGATCTGCAGAATCCTCCGGCAGAAATACCAAAATTAGTACAACAAATGGATGCCGGCCATGATGTTGTTGGTACCTATCGGCAGAACCGTCATGATCCTGTATTTCGTAAAGCAGCATCAAAAGTAGTAAATAAAATAACTAATAATATAACCGGTCTTCATATTAATGATTATGGCTGTATGCTGCGTGGATACAGTCGAAGGATTGTTGATATAATAGCCCATAGTAACGAATCAACAACATTTATTCCTGCTTTAGGACAGAAATATGCTGTAAATCCTATCGAGATTCCTGTCAACCATCGTGAACGCGAATTTGGTACTTCAAAATACAGTATGTTTCGTCTTATAAGGCTTAACTTTGATCTTATGACCAGCTTTTCTCTGTCACCGCTCCAGTGGGTCACTATGAGCGGTATGGGCATAAGCATATTAAGTTTTATCCTAGTTGCTTATATGCTTATCCGCCGTTTTATAATCGGTTCTGAAGCAGATGGTCTTTTTACTTTAATGGCAATTCAATTCTTTCTTACTGGTATTTCCATAATGAGTCTTGGTATTATTGGTGAATATATCGGCCGTATTTACAAACAAATACAAAAACGCCCGCGTTTTGTAATAAAAGACATCTGGGAAAAAAAGGATTCCGGTGATAAAAATGACTAACCAGCGGCCCCGTATAGCTTTATTCGCATACAGCCAGCCAGGATTTGCCTGTCTTGAAGAACTGATTAAACTCAAAGCTAATATTTCTATTGTCTTTACTCATATAGATGCTCCTGATGAAGAAATCTGGTTCGATTCCGTTTATTCCCTGGCACAAAAAAATAATATAACAGTTTATCGTTCCAATAAAATTGATGCTGCTGCTCTGGAACTTTTTAAACAGGCTTCTCCCGATATTATTTTATCAGCATATTATCGCGCCATAATCCCTGACAGTTTTCTTACTACACCGCGCCTTGGTGCTTATAACCTGCATGGTTCCCTTCTTCCTAAGTACAGAGGACGGGCTTGCATAAACTGGGCTGTCTTAAAAGGAGAAAAGCAAACTGGTGTTACTATGCACGTAATGACAAACAGAGCAGATAAAGGAGATATTATTGCCCAAGAAGCTTTTCCTATAAAATTTACCGATACAGGGCATGATATATTTCTAAAAACCAGCCAGACAGTAAAAAACATCATTAAAAATTACTTGCCGCTGATTGAAAGCAGCACTGCACCCCACTTTCCTCAGGATGAATCACAGGCTACAAAATTTGGCCGACGGCGTCCTGCTGATGGAATTATCAACTGGGACAGTGATGTTATTGATATTTATAACCTTATCCGTTCTGTAACCCATCCTTTTCCTGGTGCTTTTACTTTTTACAAGGGAAAAAAAATATTTATCTGGTGGGCTGTTCCTTTAGATGAAAAAGAATTTATTCCTCTTCCCGGTGTACAAGGAGCAAAAAATAAATTAGAATATAAATCAGGTGATATAATAAATACAAATAATAAAATAATAATAAAATGCCAGCATGGCTATTTATTATTAAAAACAGTCGCCCACCCTCATGATATTGATTGCCTGCCCACAAGCAAAGCTTTTTCGGCAATATTCAAAACAGGGAATCAATTAGGTTGAAATCAATTATAAAGGAGATATGCTTTAATGAAAATTTTCATAACCGGCATTAATGGATTTATCGGTTCTCATCTATTACGTGCCATCTTATATAAAACAGACTGGCAGGTTCAGGGATTTGATCTACATGATAATAACTTAGATGAATTTAAAGATAATCCGCGTTTTTCAATGAAAGTCGGTGATATCTTTAAAGAATCCGCCTGGCTGGAACAAGCTGTAAAGGATAATGATATAATTCTGCCATTGGCCGGTATTGCCCGTCCAGCTTATTACATAACCCATCCTTTATGGACTTTTGAACTAGATTTTGAACAAAATTTAAAACTCGTGCGGAATTGTGCCAAATACCATAAGCGCGTCATTTTCCCTTCAACCTCTGAAGTATACGGCATGCCTACAGAAAACAGCCGCATAATGATAGAAGATGAAAGCACGCTGACCCTTGGTCCAATAAAAAAATCCCGCTGGATTTACAGCTGCAGTAAACAAATGATGGATCGTGTAATTTTTGCTTTCGGTCAGGAAGAAAATATGCCATTCTCTATTTTCCGTCCGTTTAACTGGGTAGGCCCCGGACTTGATACTTTTAAAGACGCCTCCGAACATAAAGCCCGTTCTATTACCCAATTCATCTATGACATTTTATACACTGGTAAAATAAACCTTGTTGGCGGCGGCGCACAAAAACGTTCTTTTATCTGGGTTGGTGATGGAATAGACGGACTTTTAACCATAATAAAGAATGAAAATAATAAAGCTGCCGGTGAAATTTTCAATATTGGCAATCCCAATAATCACTATTCTATAAAGGAATTAGCTATTATGATCATCGACGAAATGAAAAATTATCCTCAATTTGCTGACAAAGCTGCTAAAGTAAAACTAGTGGATATTCCTGCAGCCAAATATTATGGCAAAAATTATGATGATATGCAGGATCGTGTTCCATCTATTCAAAAAATAAAAGATTTGTTGAATTGGCAGCCAAAAACATCTTTACGTGAAGCTATAAAACAAACGCTTGACTTTCATGCAGCAAATACTTTAAAGGATTTATGATTTAATGTCTAAGAAAATTGCTATAAAAATAGATGTTGATACCAAACGAGGCTATGAACAGGGTGTGCCTAACATGCTCAACATCTTCCAAAAATATAATATACACGCTTCATTTTTCTTTTCCATGGGACCTGATAATTCTGGCAAAGCCATCCGACGCATTTTCCGTAAAGGTTTTTTAAGTAAAATGCTGCGCACAAAAGCACCGGCAACTTATGGACTAAAAACAATGCTGTATGGAACACTGCTGCCTGCTCCATACATTGTTGAACCTAATCCAGCTCCACTACTGCGTGCCCTGGAAGACGGACATGACTGTGGTATCCACTGCTGGGACCACGTATACTGGCAGGATAAACTACCCCATTTAAGCGAAGATAAAATTCGTCAACATTTGACTATGGCGTGCAGCCTGTTTGAAAAAACAGCTCATCAAAAGCCCCATTTCTGTGGTGCGCCGGGGTGGCAGGTAACACCAGCCAGCTTAAAAGTTCAACAGGAATTCGGCTTTGATTTTTGTTCTGATGTACGTGGCTACTATCCTTTTTATCCAGTTATGAATGGACAAGACTTTTCGCCCATACAAATCCCCGGCACATTGCTGACTATGGATGAAGTCTTGGGAATAATGGGTGTAACTGATGAAAATATTGTTGATTACTGGCTAAAAAATTGTGATAAACTGTGGAATGTTTTTACCATCCATGCTGAAATGGAGGGACTATCAAAACTCTCCATTCTTGAAGAATTTATTGTCAAAGCTAAACAACAGAACTTTGAATTTGTTCTTCTAAAAGAAGGTAAAAAAGTTCCTAACATAAAAAAATGCCGCGTTTACACCGGTACATTACCTGGACGTGCTGGCACTGTAGCACGCCAAAGTGATCCTATAAATTAATACCGATAAAAATATATCCATTGACGCCATAAAATCTATATGTTATCATATTACTTATAATTTTGCAGAAAATCTTAATATCCACATATTTTATTACGATATGGCTGATTAGAAAACTAAAGGCCAGACAATAAATACTACTCTTATATTTATTGTCTGGCCTTTTTTTGTGTTAATTTCATACCATATTAATATTGTTTTTAATAAAAATCATTAGAGGAACCCACCATGAATAAAAATATTATCCTGCTATTGTTTTTCCTTGTTTTCCTGACTATTGCCATATATACCATTGAACAACAACACAAACATATCGAACTTATAAATGTTTCATACGATTCCACGCGAGAATTATATAAACAATACAATGAAGCTTTCAGCATATACTGGAAAAACAAAACAGGCCAGGTGATTAATATTATTCAGTCACATGGTGGTTCCAGTTCTCAGGCCCGTTCAGTCATCGAGGGTAATGACGCTGATGTAGTTACACTTGCCAGTGCCTATGATATTTCTGTCATTGCCAGTCACCAGCTGATAAATGATAACTGGGTATCCCGTCTGCCGCAGCAGAGTACCCCTTATACTTCAACAGTAATTTTTCTTGTCCGTGAGGGCAATCCCAAATCCATTCACTCCTGGCATGATCTCATAAAAAAGCACATTCACATCATAACAGCCAATCCCAAAACATCAGGTGGAGGACGCTGGAATTACCTGGCCGCATGGGCTTATGCCTATAAAACATATAATGGCAATGAATTCTTTATAGAAAATTTCATGCAGCAATTGTTTGCTAATGTTTTGACTCTCGATTCGAGTGTCCGCAGTGCTACCACTTCCTTTGTCGAAAACAACCAAGGTGATGTCCTTATAAGTTGGGAAAATGAAGCACATTTGATAACAAAAAAATATCCTGGCAAATTTGAAATAATTTCACCTGCTATCAGTATTTTGGCACAACTACCTGTAGCTTTAGTTGATAAAACCACCACTTATAAAAACATCCATACTATCGCTGAAGCTTATTTAAAATATCTCTATTCCCCCACTGGACAAAAAATAGCTGCTGAAAATTTTTACCGTCCAGCAAACAAACTGATTTTACAAAATATTCCCATATTTTTAACCTACAGATGGATCTTGTAAAAATTACTGATCCTATGTTTGGCGGCTGGGTAAATATCCAGCAAAAACATTTTTCAGATGGTGGCATTTTCGACCAGATATACAAAAAAAATTTTAAGTGAAAGGAAGCTGGCATAATGTCTGTAAATAACAACCATATTACTATTATTCCCGGCTATAACCTATCCATCGGCATTACTATTTTTTATATTAGTTTTATTATTTTATTACCGCTTATTTCTATGTCCATAACAACGTCCCATATGACCTTGACACAGTTCACTGCCGTTATTTTTGATAAACGTGTACTTGCCAGCTTTCAAATAAGTATTATCTGCTCTCTGACAGCTGCTGTCATTAATTGCTTCTTTGGGACTATCTTGGCCTGTATCCTGGTTTATTATAAATTTCCTGGCAGAACCATCATTGATAGTATGATTGAGCTTCCATTTGCCATTCCCACCGCAGTAGCCGGTATTTCCCTGGCTGCACTTTATTCCCCTAACGGCTATATTGGTAAAATAGCTGCAACATGGGGACTATATCCTGCTTATAGCAAAGCCGGCATAACAATCGCCCTTATTTTTGTGACCATCCCTTTTGTCGTACGGACTATTGAGCCTGTCCTGCAGAATATAGACCCCGCCTTCAAAGAAGCTGCATTTACTCTTGGAGCCGGACAATTTACGGTAATACGCAAAATTATTTTCCCGGAAATTTTTCCCACGCTGCTACTGAGCGGCGGTTTAGCCTTTGCCCGTGCCATGGGAGAATATGGCAATGTTATTTTTATAGCTGGCAATATGCCCTATAAAACCGAAATTGTCCCTTTATTGATAATGATAAAACTTGAACAGTTTAATTATCCACAGGCAACTTCTATTGCTATAGTAATGCTGCTATTATCCTTCATAGTCATGTTTATATTAAATTCACTGCAAATTTATTATCAGAAAATCATTACCGGAGGAAAAAATTAAAATGGCTTTTTCAAATATCCTGCCACGACAAATAAATTATGTTAAATACATTATGTTAACTTTGAGTATGGCCTTTGTTTTTATTATGTTGGTAATGCCGCTGTCCGTAATTTTGCATGAAGCCTTTAAACACGGATTATTGTCTTATATAGCCGCACTAAACAATAAATTTACCTTACACGCTTTGAAACTAACTCTGCTGACAGCTTTTACTGCGGTCTTCTGTAATACAGTTTTCGGTCTTTATGCTGCATGGGCTTTAACACGTTTCCAGCATAAATACAACAGGCTTTTATCTGCTGTGATCAATATTCCCTTTACTATATCCCCTGTAATAGCCGGCCTTATTTTTTCAATGACGTTTGGACGAAGTGGCTGGGTACACCCTCTGTTAGAAATTATACATATAAAACTCCTGTTTACCATCACTGCTGTTATTTTAGTAACCATTTTTGTAACTCTGCCTTTTATTATACAGACTGTAATGCCTGTATTGATAGCTCGCGGCATACAGGAAGAAGAAGCTGCTTCACTTATGGGCGCAGATGGTTTCACTATTTTTCGTAAAATAACTTTTCCCCATATAAAATGGCCACTGTTTTACGGCATTATACTATGCGCCGCACGGGCAATGGGTGAATTTGGTGCTGTTTCCGTAGTATCCGGCCATCTTCAAGAGAAAACAAATACACTGCCTCTGCTCATAGAAATTTTATATAATGACTTTCAAATGTCTGATGCTTTTGCTGTATCAACTATTCTGGTTTTTCTGGCTTTACTTTTATTACTTCTTAAAAGTTTTATTGCCGCAAAATAACTTCATTAAAGGAAGTACTGACAATGTATATTACTTTCAGCAACATAAATAAATCATATAATAACTGTAAAATCTCCGATAATGTGAATTTTTCTTTACCCGCAGGCTCACTATCAGCACTCTTAGGACCTTCCGGCAGCGGAAAAACAACCATACTGCGCATTTTGGCCGGCCTTGAAACTCCTGACACTGGCCGTGTTTTTATTGACGGCCGGTGCGTCAACGACATTCCGCCATCCCAAAGAGAAATAGGTTTTGTTTTCCAAAATTATGCTTTATTCCGCTATATGACAATTTCTGAAAATATAGCTTTCGGCATGGAAATAAAAAATGTTCCTTCCGTAAAAAAAATCGCACGTGTTAAAGAACTTTTAGAACTTATTGGTTTGGAAAGTTTTGCCAGCCACTATCCGGCTCAGTTATCAGGAGGACAATGCCAGCGAGTCGCTTTCGCCCGTGCCATTGCCCCTGAGCCTAAAGTACTTTTGCTCGATGAGCCATTCGCCGCCATAGATATAAAAATCCGCCAGGAATTACGCCAATGGCTAAAAAGAACTATAAAAGAACTACATATTACCAGCATCTTTATCACACATGATCAAGATGAAGCCAATGAAATTGCTGACGAAATACTTATTGTCAATAAAGGCCATATCGAACAAAGTGGTCCTCCCATAAGTATCTATAAAAATCCACAAACTCCCTTTGTTGCTCAGTTCATCGGTAACAATTCCTTAGTAAAAAATTATGGACAATTTAAAGGTTTTTATTATCAGCCGAATTTTACAGCTGCTATCATCCGTCCTGAATTTATTTCCATACTAAAAAGATATAACCATTGCCAACCTCCTTATTCTATTGAACCAGCTGTCATAAAAAATATTATTTTTCGCGGTTCTTATCTGGATGTAACCCTAAAAGTAAAAAACACTATATTGAAAACGACCTGGCCCATAGAAAATGGTCTTCTAGAAGCGGCTGGAAGTGGGCAGACCTTAACGGATAATGCCGAAGGACAAGATATAGTCTGTGCTTTATGGAAACATAAAGGAGTTCATAAGAGAACCGCATAGGAAGCAGCGAGCCCGTGTGAACGACACCTCCCCCATACGACTAAAAAAGAACTTACGATTCTTATATATGTTACTGCAAAGAACTTGCTTTTCTAAAGCCTGCATGTTAATTTTAAAATAATCAGGCAATAATCTTGTAAAGATAAAAAGAAAAGTGAGCAATCATGGAAAAAGCCTTCAAATTTAGGATATACCCCAACAAAACACAAGAACTACTGCTGCAAAAAACATTTGGCTGCGTAAGATATGTTTTTAATCACTATCTCGACATGCGAATCAAAGCATACAATAATGATAAAACCACACTTACCTATACCAAATGTTCCAGTAATTTAACGCAGTTGAAAAAAGAAAACACCTGGTTAAAAGAACCAGATAAATGTTCCTTACAAAACGCGTTAAAAGACCTCGATACAGCTTACCAGAACTTCTTTAAACATAAAAAAGTTGGCTTTCCTAAATTCAAGACCAAAAAAAACAGGCATAAATCCTACAAAACAAACTTTACCAATAGCAACATTGAATTTCTGGGAACAAAAATAAAACTTCCCAAACTAGGTAAAGTAAAAATAAGAGATAAACAAGTACCGCAGGGCAGAATCTTAAACGCAGTAATATCACAAACCCCTGATGGTAAATACTTTGTATCCCTATGCTGTACAGAAATAGAAAAACCTGTTTTTAATCGTACTGACAACTATGTCGGTATCGACCTTGGCCTAAAAGAATTTGCAATCACCTCCGATGGCGATAAACATCCCCATCACAAATACCTGAAACAGTCACTACGAAAACTTGCCAAACTGCAAAAAAGCTTGTCCCGAAAAACAAAGGACAGCTCAAACAGGAACAAAGCAAGAATCAAAGTAGCAAGGCTGCAGGCACGTATTGCAAATCAGCGAAAAGATATGCTGCATAAACTATCTCATAAACTTATAGAAAACTACGATGTTATCTGCTTAGAAGACTTACAAATAAATAACATGCTGAAAAACCACAAACTTGCCCGAAGTATTATAGATGCCAGCTGGTCAGAATTTACCCGCCAGCTAAAATATAAAGCCCAGTGGTATAGCAAAGGAATAGTACAAATAGACAAATTCTATCCATCAAGCCAGCTGTGCCATAATTGTGGTTACCAGAACAAAGAAATAAAAGACCTTACTATAAGGAAATGGGAATGTCCTAACTGTAAAGCCCAGCATGACAGAGATATAAATGCCGCCATAAACATTCGCAATGAAGGACTAAGAATAT